>CANGFJ010000184.1 GCA_947453065.1 Pseudomonadota bacterium | reverse complement strand
GCCAGAGCGCAGGCCGCGCTCCTGGCCGCCGCCCACGATCTGGGGCTCCAGTGTCACGCGGCGATGCGGCGCGACATAGAGCGCGCCCACCCCTTGCGGGCCGCCCAGCTTGTGCGCCGTGAATGACAAGTAATCGATGCCGTCCAGCGAGATGGCCAGTTTGCCAGCGGACTGGGCAGCATCGATGTGCAGCGCCACGCCACGCTCACGGCAGGTCGCCGCCAGCGCGGGCAGGTCCTGTGCCACGCCCGTCTCGTTATTCACGTGCAGCACGGTGACCAGCAGCGTCTCGTCGCGCAGCGCAGCCGACAGTGCCTCAGGCGCGAGCAGACCCTGCGGATCGGGCAGCAGGAAACTGGCTTTCAGGCCGTCGTGCTCGAGCTTGTGCACCGGGGCAAGGATCGCCTTGTGCTCGGTGGCCAGCGTCACCAGATGGCCCACGCGGCGGCGTTCGGCGCGTTCGCCGCGCACATGGCCCAGGATCGCCAGGTTGTTGGACTCTGTCGCGCCCGACGTGAAAACGATGTCTTGCGGGTCTGCGCCGATCAGGGCCGCAACGCGTGCGCGCGCCTGCTCGATAAGCTGGGCCGCGCGGCGGCCAGGGGAATGGTTAGCGCCGGGATTCCCGAGGTTTTCGGCCAGCACCTCGGCCATAAAGGCCGCAACGCGGGGATCGACCGGCGTGGTCGCTGCGTGATCGAGGTAGACGCAGCCTTCTGTCACCGCGACCCACCGCCCGCGAAGCGACGCTTGTTCTGCACGGCCGTGAGCAGGCCACGCAGGATATTCACCTCGTTGACGTCCATCTCGGCGCGGTTGAACAGGCGGCGAATGCGGTTCATCAGGTGCATGCCGCTCTGGGTGCGATCGCGGAAGTCGACCTCGTCCATGACCTGCTGCAAGTGGACATACAGGCGCTCCATGGCATCGGGGGCCGCCAGCGGCACCTCGCGCAACTCGGGGGCCTGCGCTTCGAGCCCCTTGCGGGCCATGAGCGTCTCGTAGCCGATAAGCTGGGCGGCCATGGCCAGGTTCAGCGACTCGTAATCCGGATTCGCGGGGATGCGCAGCAACGCGTGGGCGGACTGCAGCTGCTCGTTGGTCAGGCCAAAGCGCTCCGTTCCGAAAATCACCGCCGCGGCCGCCCCCTCGCCGCCCTCGCGCGCGGCCTCGACCAAACGCACGGCCGCTTCGCGGGCCTCGTAGACGCGAAACACCTGGTCGCGCGCGCGCGCGGTGGTCGCCATGACGAAGCCGCAGCCTTCCAGCGCCTCGGCCAGCGTAGCGGTGACGCGCGCGCGGGCCAGCACGTCATCGGCGCCTGAGGCACGCGCCGTAGCCTCCGGGTCGGGGAACAGGCGTGGATTCACGAGGACCAGGTCCTCCAGGCACATGTTCTTCATGGCCCGCGCCACCGCCCCGATATTGCCGGGGTGTGAGGTGTCGATCAGTACAAAGCGAATAGGGATAGGACGCATCGGAAGAAGCTCTGGACGGGTGCTCTGCTATTCTAGCCCCCTCTCCCCCCAGCGCCACGTCACGGCAGACCCCCATGCATCCATTCGTCAATACCGCCGTACGCGCTGCACGCAAAGCCGGCGAAGTCATCGTCCGCGGCCTGGCTCGCTTCGAAGGCGTCGAGACTGCCACCAAGGGCCTCAACGACTTCGTCACGAACATCGACCGCAATGCCGAGGCCGAGATCATCGGCATCCTGAAGACCGCCTACCCGCACCACGCCTTTCTGGCGGAAGAAAGCGGCGCGAGCGGCAATTCGGACACCACGTGGATCATCGATCCGCTGGATGGCACCACCAATTTCATGCACGGCTTCCCGCAGTTCGCGGTCTCCATCGCCTGCAAGGTGCGCGATCGCATCGAGCACGCGGTGATCTATGACCCGCTGCGCCAGGAGATCTTCACCGCCTCCAAGGGCGGCGGCGCCTACCTGGACAACCGCCGTCTGCGCGTCAGCAAGCAGCGCACGCTGCAGGGCTCGCTCATCGCCACGGGCTTTCCGTTCCGCGAGAACCTGCACCACCTCGACGCCTACATGGCCATGCTCAAGACCGTCATGCTGTCCGCAGCGGGCGTACGCCGGCCGGGTGCCGCTTCGCTCGATCTGGCCTATGTGGCCGCCGGTCGCGTGGACGGATTCTGGGAATTTGGCCTCAAGGCCTGGGACACGGCTGCCGGGACCTTGATGGTCCGCGAAGCCGGTGGCCTGGTGGGCACCCTCGATGGCGGGGAATACCGCCAGAACGGCAACATCATCGCGGGCAACCCGCGGGTGTTCATGGGCCTGATCCAGGCGCTGGGGCCCCACCTGCCCGAAGAACTGCGGGAAGCGGCCCATGAGTTGGCGCTGAAGGAAGTGGCCGCCCAGGCCCAGGCCGCCATTGCGGCCTCACAGGACGGCGACGAGGGCTAGGCGGCAACGCCGGCCCCCGCGCGCCCCGCGTGGCGTCAGTGGGTGCCGTTGGCCAAGTGTGAGTGCCGGCGTCCGTACAGCCAGTAGATCACAAGGCCGGCGATGGCCCACAGGAAGAACAGCTTGATCGTGTAAGCGCCCAGGCTGACGAAGAGCAGCAGGCAGCCGGCCATCGCCAGCGGCCCGACAATCGACAGCAGGGGCGTGCGGAACACCCGCGGATGATCAGGCTGCGTGCGGCGCAAGATCATGACCCCCAGGGCGACCACGAAGAACGCGAACAGCGTCCCCGAGTTGGAGATATCCGCCAGCGCCCCAACCGGGAAGACGCCGGCAAACAGCGCCACGACCACACCCGTGACCAGGGTCACGACATGCGGGGTGTGGAAGCGCGGGTGCACCTTGGCGAAGCGGGCCGGCATCAGGCCGTCGCGCGCCATCGTGAAGAGAATGCGCGTCTGGCCAAACATCATCATCAGCACCACCGACGGCAGCGCGACGATGGCCGCGGCGGCCACCCAGTTGCCGACCTGCGGCCAGCCCAGCTCACGCAGCACGAAGGCCAGCGGTTCCTTGGACTCTGACAACGCGCCGCCCGGCTGCGCACCCACTGCGCCGGTCGCCGCATAGGCCACCAGCAGGTAGAACACCGTGCAGACGATCAGCGAGCCGATCAGGCCGATGGGAATATTGCGGTTGGGGTTGCGGGTCTCCTCGGCAGCGGTGGACACCGCGTCGAAGCCCACATAGGCGAAGAAGATCGAGGCCGCCGCGCCGAGCACACCGGTGCCAGACAGCGGCGTGCCCCAGCCATTGGGCAGCATCGGTTCGAAATGCACCGCGTTGACCGCCGGTAGCGCGATGACGATGAACACCGTGAGCGCGATGACCTTGACCAGGACGAGCACCGCCGTGAACCGCGCGCTGTGCGAGGTGCCCACCACGAGAATGCCCGTGACGAACACGGACACCAGGAAGGCCAGCAGGTTGAAGGCGCCGGCTGCCTTGGTGCCGTCAGCCAGGGTGACCGTGTCTGCGGGGCCAGCCGTCAGGGCGACCGGCAGCGCGTGGCCAATGCTCTGCAGAAAGCCATTGATGTAGCCGGACCAGCCCACGGCGACGGCGCCTGCTGCCACGGCATATTCGAGGATCAGTGCCCAGCCCACCATCCAGGCCACCACTTCGCCGAGCACCGCATAGGTGTAGGTGTAGGCAGACCCGGAGACCGGCACCATCGAGGCGATTTCGGCGTAGATCAGGGCGGTGAGCAGGCAAACCACCGCAGCGATGACGAAGGACCACATCATGCCCGGGCCGGCCTTGTTGGCAGCGACAGCGGTCAGCACGAAGATGCCGGTGCCGATCACGGCGCCGATGCCCAGCATCGTGAGGTCAAACGCCCCGAGCTGGCGTTTGAGGCCTCGCTTCTCGGCGGTCTCGAGGATGAGGCTCAGTGGCTTGGTTCGCCAGGTCATGATGCAAGACCCCGTATCAGTTAATCGTGGTGACGCCCGGCCTCATGCCTGCGCGCCAGCAAGCCGCGCAGGCGCAGGTTGATCATTTCGACGCCGACCGAGAAGGCCATGGCGAAGTACAGGTAGCCCTTCGGGATGTGCAGCGCCATGCCCTCGCCCATCAGCGCGAAGCCGACGAGGATCAGGAAGGCCAGGGCCAGCATCTTCACCGTGGGGTGCTTCTCGACGAAGGCCGAGATGGCGCCTGACACCGCCATCATCACCAATACGGCCACGATGATCGAAGCCACCATGACGGGTACTTGGTCCGGACGGGCCAGGCCCACGGCGGTGAAGACCGAGTCGAGCGAGAAGACGATGTCGATGATCGCGATCTGCACGACGATCACGACGAAACTGGCAAACACGCGGGTCTTGCGGTTGTCAGCGGCGCCTTCAAGCGTGTGGTGGATCTCCAGCACGCTCTTGGCCAGCAGGAACAGTCCGCCCCCGATCAGGATGAGGTCGCGGCCCGAGAATCCCTTGCCGGCCAGCTCGATCAAAGGCTGCGTCAGGCGCATCAGCCAGACGATGGAGAACAGCAGCGCCACGCGCGTGATCATGGCAAGCGCCAGGCCGACGATGCGCGCCTTGTCCCGGCGCTGGGGGGGCAGGCGCCCCACCAGGATCGAGATGAAGATGATGTTGTCGATGCCGAGGACGATCTCCAGCAGCGACAACGTGGCGAACGCGATCCAGTTACTCGGGTCTGACAGCAGCGCGATATTCATCAGGGCAGGCTGTCCGCCGATTTCTTGGGGTCGATGACGGGGAAGATGTGCTCGGCCTTCAGGCCACAGTCCAGCGCCACCGACGCCGAGATATAGATGGACGAATAGGTGCCCGCCAGGATGCCGATGAGCAGCGCCTCGGAGAAGCCCCGCAGCACCGGGCCGCCCAGCAACAGCAGCGCGACCACGACGATCAGCGTGACCAGCTTGGTCATGATCGTGCGCGAGAGCGTCTGGTTGATCGACTGGTCCAGCGCCACGGCCGGATCAAGCCGGCGGTTGGCCTCGAAGCGCTCGCGGATGCGGTCGAAGACGATGATGGTGTCGTTGAGCGAGTAACCGACCACGGCGAGGATGGCCGCCACCACCGCCAGGTCGAAGGTCGTCTGGGTGATCGAGAAGATGCCCAGCACCAGGATCGGGTCATGCAGCACCGCGAGGATGGCACCCAGCGACAGGCGCCAGGTGTGGAAGCGCACGGCGATGAACAGGAACACCAGCAGCAGCGTGATCGACAGCGCCCAGATGGCGCTGTTGCGCAGCTCATCGCCGACCTGCGGGCCGACGACCTCAAG
>CANGFJ010000183.1 GCA_947453065.1 Pseudomonadota bacterium | reverse complement strand
TCCCCGCCCTGCTGGAGGGTGGCGACATCCTCGGACAGGCACAGACTGGCACAGGCAAGACCGCAGCCTTTGCGCTGCCCATCCTCTCCCGCATCGACCTCTCCCAGAAGGCCCCCCAGGCCCTGGTGCTGGTACCCACCCGCGAACTGGCCATCCAGGTCGCCGAAGCCTTCCAGAAGTACGCCTCGGCGATGCCGGGCTTCCATGTGCTGCCGATCTACGGCGGCCAGAGCTATGTGCCTCAGCTCAACGCGCTGAAGCGCGGCACCCACGTCATCGTGGGCACCCCCGGCCGCATCATGGACCACATGGAACGCGGCACCCTGGCGCTGCACGGTATCCGCACCGTGGTGCTGGACGAAGCCGACGAAATGCTCGCCATGGGCTTTGCCGACGCCATGGATTCGATCCTGGGCAAGTTGCCGACCGAGCGCCAGGTGGCCCTGTTCTCAGCGACCATGGCCCCGAACATCAAGCGCATTGCGCAGCGCCACCTGCGCTCGCCGCGCGAAATCATCATCCGCAGCAAGACCAGCACCGGCACCAACATCCGCCAGCGCTTCTGGCTGGTCAGTGGCATGCACAAGCTCGATGCGCTGACGCGCATCCTGGAAGTGGAGCCCTTTGACGCGATGCTGGTCTTCGCCCGCACCAAGCAGGCCACCGCCGAACTCGCCGAAAAGCTCGAAGCCCGCGGCTTCTCGGCCGTCGCGCTGAACGGCGACGTGCCGCAGCCCCTGCGCGAACGCATCGTGGCGGGCCTGAAGGCCGGCAAGATCGACATCCTCGTGGCCACCGACGTCGCGGCCCGCGGCCTGGACGTCGAACGCATCAGCCACGTCGTGAACTTCGACGTGCCCTACGACACCGAGTCGTACGTGCACCGTATCGGCCGCACCGGCCGTGCCGGCCGCAGTGGCGACGCCATCCTCTTCATCGCGCCGCGCGAGCGCAACATGCTGCGCCTGATCGAGCGCGCCACGCGCCAGCCCATCGAACAGATGTCGCTGCCCAGCGTTGACGATGTCAACGCGCGCCGCCTGTCGAAGTTCAAGGAACGCATCACGACCGCATTGGCCGGCGAACATCCGCCCGAACTGCGCGAGGCCATCAAGGAACTGGCGGCCGAGACCGGCACCGACCTGCTGGAAGTGGCGGTCGCACTGGCCTCGCTGGTCGAGGGCAACGCGCCGCTGCTGAGCGCCCCGCCGCAGCGCGAGGAGCCCGACTACCCGCGTGGCGACGCCCCGCGCAACGAGCGCCCGCGTCCGGAACGCAGCGAGCGCCCGGAACGCACCAGCGGCCCCCGCGCAGACTTCGGCCCGCAGGAAACCTATCGCCTGAACGTGGGCCGCCGCCATGGCGTACTGCCCGGCAACATCGTGGGCGCCATCGCCAACGAGGCCAAGCTCGACGGCAGCCAGATCAATGGCGTCGACATCCGCGCCGACCACAGCTTCGTGCGCCTGCCCCATGGGCTGCCGCCGGAAGTCATCGAGCGGCTCTCGCAGGTGCAGGTCAAGGGCCAGACCCTGTCCCTGCAGCGTGCCGACCAGGCCAAGCCGGCGCGGGCTCCGCACCGCAAAGGCTAAGCCGCTCACCCCCCGAGCCGGTTTTTTGGCTGCAACGATTGACGATCGTTGCAGTTTCTATAATCTCTGCGCCTCAGGGCGTCCCGCATAAGAACTGCCGACAGGCAGTCGGGGCGTCAGCGTGTTTCCGTTTCGCAGACAGTCAAAGACATTTTGGGGGGATTTCATGAAGAGAACGCTCACCGGCATTCCGCTGGCCGTGGCCATTGCACTCAATGGCGGGCTGGCGCTGCCCGCTGCGGCCCTGGCGCAAACCGCAGGCCTGGAAGAGATCGTCGTCACCGCCGAGCGTCGCGAGACGGCGCTGCAGAACACCCCCCTTTCCCTGGCCGCCCTGTCTGCCGATGCCATGGAACGCAAGGGCGTCGAGGACATTGCCGATATCGCGCTGTTCACGCCTAACCTGGCCATCAACGGTTCGCGCGGCTCGGGCAACAACCAGCCCACCTTCTCGATCCGCGGCATTTCCGGCGGCGGCGGCGCCACCAGCGAGCGCGGCGTCGCGCTGTACATCGATGACATCTACGTGCCGCGCACCAATGGCTCCGTGTTCAAGGTCTTCGACCTCGACCGCGTCGAGGTCCTCCGCGGTCCGCAGGGCACGCTCTTCGGCCGCAACAGTGAAGGTGGCGCCATCCGCCTCGTCACCAAGCAGCCGACCCAGACCTTCGACGCCTATGTGCGCGCGAATGTCGGCAACTTCAGCCACCAGGACGTGGTCGGCATGGTCAACCTGCCGCTCAGCGACGAGTTCGCGGTGCGCATCCAGGCCGGCCACCTCAAGGAAGACGGCTACGTGCGCCGTGGCACGCAGCTGATGGGCGGCGAAACCGACAAGCTCGCCCGCATCCAGGCGCTCTACACGCCCAACCAGGACGTCAAGATCACCCTGGGCGCGCTCTACAGCGACGCCAAGTCCAACGGCACGCCCAATGTGATGACGCAGTGGGACATGTCCCCGGGCATCACCGGTGTCCTGCAGGGCAACTACGCCGACTGGATGTCGGACTGGCTGGCCAACGCCGGCCAGGCCCGTCTGGCCACGGTCAACGACCCGCGCCTGGTCAAGGCCGACCCCTACGCTGCGCCGGACTTCTGCTTCCTCGACAACGCCAACCCGGACTTCGGCAAGGCCTGCGAGCAGTACAACAACAGCAAGTACTACCAGTTCGACGGCAAGCTCAGCTGGAACATCAACGAAGACACCACGCTCAAATGGTCCAGCGGCTATGCCGTCATGAACAACAAGGGCGTGACCGACTGGCAGTTCCTGGGCACCGAGATCCGCCCGAACGTCGTCCAGTCCACCGTCTATAACCACGAACTGCTCATCAACTGGACGCTGTTCGGCGGCAAGGTTGACCTGGTCACGGGCCTGAACTTCTTCCAGGAAGAGTCCAGCACCGACTCGTATGTGGTCAACGCCAAGGGCACCAGCGTCTACAACGGCACCACCGGCGGCTCGGCCAACGGCGATGCCTATGCAGGCCTGTACATCAGCGGCAACGGCGCCGTCGCGCAGAAGACCAATGCCTGGGGCCAGTTCGACAGCCTCACCTGGCACCTGACCGACAAGCTGAACTTCACCAGCGGCCTGCGCATCTCGCAGGACACCAAGCAGTACGAGACGACCCGCCGGGCCGGCTCGGGCCCGACCCCGACCTTCACGGGCATGACGGCGGCCAACGACTTCGTGCCCAGCTATGTGGGCGCCAACGGCGCGACGTCCATCACGGTCAGCGGCCAGCACACCTGGACCGTGGTCGACTGGCGCGAAACCGTCGACTACCACTTCACCCAGGACATCATGGGCTACGCCACGGCGTCCAAGGCGTTCAAGGATGGCCAGTACTCGTACACGGTGCTGGCCACGCAGTCAGGCCCGGCCCAGAGCTCGGTCATCAAGCCCATCGACCCTGAAAAGGTCGTGAACCTGGAAGCTGGCCTGCGCACCACCTGGCTCGACGGCCGCCTGCGCATCAACCCGACCGGCTTCTGGATGGCCTGGACCAACCGCCAGTCCGCCCAGCAGCAGACCTGTTCGATCATCACCGACGCGACCTGCCCGTCGACGGGCTTCCGCATCGTCACGGTCAACTCGGGCGACGTAGACGTGTATGGCCTGGAACTGGATGCGCAGTTCGCGCTGACCACGCACCTGACCCTGGAGGGCGCACTCGGCACGACCAAGTACCGCCTGAAGGACATCGTCGCCAACAAGGGTCCCTACCTGTTCCCGGACCAGCCGACCCCGACCTACAACTTCGGTGTCAGCTACAGCCTGCCGGGCACGAGCCTGGGTGACTTCACGGCCAACCTGAACTACGCCTACCAGGGCCCGCAGCAGACCTACCCGGGTTCGCTGACGACCCCGGCGGCGACGGTCGATTCGTCCTACCAGCTGCCGAGCTATGGGCTGATCAACGGTCGTGTGCAGCTGACCACGGCGAACAAGGCCAACGTCATCTCGCTGTACGCCAATAACCTGGCCGACAAGGTGTTTGCGACGTACGCCACCAGCTTCGGTGGCGGTTACTGGGATTCCGGTGCGGGCACGGGCCTGGCCGCCCCGCCGCGTCACGCCATCCAGTCCGTCATGGGCCGGCCGCGTGAGTTTGGCATCCAGCTGCAGCACAACTTCAACTAGTTGCAGGCAGCGGCGACCGGGGGCAACCCCGGTCGCCCTTTTCCGTCAGGGCGCAGCCTGTGCCCAGCGGACAATCTGCTCGGCGCTCAGTGCGCCAGCCTGTCGCGCCACCTCGCGACCACCCCGGAACAACACCAGCGTCGGAATGCTGCGGATCGCATAGCGCGCCCCCAGGGCCTGCTCGGCTTCCGTGTCCACTTTGGCCAGTCGAAACTGCGGCTCCAGCCGTATTGCGGCCATCTCGAAATGCGGCGCCATGACCTGGCAGGGCCCGCACCACGGCGCCCAGAAATCCACCAGCAAAGGCAGGTCGCTGCGCGCGGCATGCAGGTCGAAGTTGGCCGCAGTCAGCGTCAGCGGATGGCCCGTGAACAAGGCCTGATGGCAGCGACCACAGTTCGGAGCCTGTACGAGCCGCGCGGCCGGCACGCGATTGAGCACCGCGCAATGCGGGCAAGGCAGCTGCAGAGGATCGGTCATGCCATCACTCCCGTTCGGGCATTGCGATTCAGGTAGACGGCGTACAGCAGCGGAATCACCAGCAAGGTGAGCACCGTGCTCACCAGGATGCCGAAGATCAGCGACACGGCCAGTCCGTTGAAGATCGGGTCGTCCAGGATGAAGAACGCACCCATCATCGCCGCCAGCCCCGTCAGTGCAATCGGCTTGGCGCGTACCGCACAGGCTTCGATCACAGCATCTTCAATTGCCCTGCCCTCGGCCACCGACTGGTTGATGAAGTCCACCAGCAAGATGGAGTTGCGCACGATGATGCCGGCCAGCGCGATCATGCCGATCATCGAGGTGGCGGTGAACTGGGCGCCCAGCAGCGCGTGGCCCGGCATCACGCCGATGACCGTCAGCGGAATCGGCGCCATGATGATCAGCGGCACGACATAGCTGCGGAACTGCGCCACCACCAGCAGGTAGATCAGCAGCATGCCCGCCGCATAGGCGATGCCCATGTCGCGGAAGGTCTCGTAGGTGATCTGCCACTCGCCGTCCCATTTGATCGAGAAGGTCCCGGTGTCGGCAGGCTGG
>CANGFJ010000182.1 GCA_947453065.1 Pseudomonadota bacterium | reverse complement strand
TGGGTTATCCCACGGCGAACCTGCGGCTGGCGCGGCGGCGTACCCCACTGCAGGGCATTTTCGCGGTGCGCGTGCGCGGCATCCAGGGCGATGCACAGGCCCTTCGCGGCCTGCCGGGCGTGGCCAGCCTGGGGACCCGGCCAACGGTCAACGGCCACGAGCCGCTGCTCGAGGCGCATGTGTTCGATTTTCAGGGCGACCTTTACGGTCGCGAGATCGAAGTGGAGTTTGTGCAGCGACTGCGCGATGAACTGCGATTTGAGTCAGTCGATGCCATGGTGGCCCAGATCCATCGCGATGCCGCTGAGGCGCGCGCGGTACTGGCACAGGATTTCTAGAAGGGTGGCGTAGTGGATTACAAGCAGACGGTGAACCTCCCGCAGACCGACTTCCCGATGAAGGCGGACCTGGCGCGTCGTGAAGGCGCCATGCAGGCATGGTGGGAGTCCGAAGACATCTACGGCAAGCTGCGCGAGATCGCGCGCGGCCGTCCGCGCTTCGTGCTGCACGATGGCCCCCCGTATGCCAACGGCTCGATCCACATCGGACACGCGACCAACAAGGTCATCAAGGACTTCATCGTCAAGTCCCGCTCACTCGATGGCATGGATTCGCCGTATATCCCCGGCTGGGATTGCCATGGCCTGCCGATTGAATTGCAGGTCGAGAAGAAGCATGGCCGCGTCGGCCAGAAGCTGGACGCGCGTGCCTTCCGCGCCGCCTGCCGCGCCTATGCGATGGAACAGGTGCAGATCCAGCGCAAAGACTTCAAGCGCCTGGGTGTGTTCGGTGACTGGGACAAACCCTACCTGACCATGGACCCGCAATTCGAGGCGCAGCAGATCCGCGCGCTGGGCAAGGTCATCGCCAACGGTCATTTGTACAAGGGCGCCAAGCCCGTGCACTGGTGCCTGGACTGCCGCTCGGCCCTGGCCGAGGCCGAAGTGGAGTACGAGGACAAAACCTCGCCGGCGATCGACGTGGCCTTCCGGATTGTCGATGGCGAAGACCTGGCATTGCGCATCGGCGTGGCCGATGCCGCCCGCGTGCCTGCGTCGGTCGTCATCTGGACGACCACGCCGTGGACGCTGCCGGCGAACGAGGCCGTCACGCTGCGCGCCGAGTTTGAGTACGTGCTGGTCGAGGTGGTCCGCGAGACGGGCACCGAGCGCCTGGTGCTGGCCGAAGGCCTGATGGCCGATTGCCTGCTGCGCTATGGCCTGCCGGCCGTGCGCGAGGTGGCGCGGTTCGCGGGTAGCGCGCTGGAAGGGCTGAAGCTCGCGCATCCGTTCCAGTCGCGCGAAGTGCCGGTGATCCTGGGCGATCACGTGACGCTGGAAGCCGGCACGGGCTGCGTGCATACGGCGCCCGCGCATGGTCAAGACGATTTCATCGTTGGCCGGCGCTATGGGCTGCCGGTCGTGAATCCGGTCGGTGGCGATGGCAAGTTCTTCGCCGACACGCCGCTGGTGGGCGGCATGAAGCTGGATGAGGCCGGCGCGCTCCTCCTCAATGCCATGCAGGCCAACGGCACACTGCTCAAGCACCAGCCGCTGCTGCACAGCTATCCGCACTGCTGGCGCCACAAGTCGCCGGTGATCTTCCGCGCGACGCCGCAGTGGTTCATCTCCATGGACCAGAACGGCCTGCGCGCCAACGCGCTGCGCGATATTCCGACCGTGCAGTGGGTGCCGGCCTGGGGCGAGCAGCGCATCTTCGGCATGATCGAAGGCCGCCCCGACTGGTGCATTTCGCGCCAGCGCACCTGGGGCGTGCCGATCACGCTGTTCGTGCACAAGGAATCGGGCGCGTTGCATCCACGCACACAGGAGATTATCGAGACGGTGGCGCAGGCCGTTGAGTTGGCCGGCATCGATGCCTGGTTCGATACCGACGCTGCCGCGCTGATCGGCGAGGCCGATGCGGCCGCCTATGACAAGGTCACTGACGTCATGGATGTCTGGGCCGACTCGGGCCTTTCGTTTGAGTGCGTGGGCCACCAGCGGCCGGAACTCGGCGCGCCGGTCGACCTCTACCTGGAAGGCTCGGACCAGCACCGTGGCTGGTTCCACAGTTCGCTGCTGATGTCCGAGGCGCTGTATGCGCGTGCGCCGTACAAGGCCGTGCTGACGCATGGTTTTACGGTCGACGACAAGGGCCGCAAGATGTCCAAGTCGCTGGGCAACGTCGTGGCCCCCGAGAAGGTCATGTCGAACCTGGGTGCCGATGTGCTGCGCCTGTGGGTGGCGGCCACCGACTACACCAGCGAGATGACCTGCTCCGACGAAATCCTCAAGCGGATGTCGGACTCGTACCGGCGTCTGCGTAACACGGTGCGCTTCCTGCTGGGCAACCTGCATGGCTTTGATCCGGCGCGCGATGCGGTGCCGATGGACGAGCTGGTGCAGCTTGATGCCTGGGCGATTGCCCGCGGCGCTCAGCTGCAGGAAGAAGTCGTTGCCGCCTTCCGCGATTATCAGTTCCATAGCGTCTACCAGAAGGTGCACACCTTCTGCGTGGTGGAGCTGGGCGGCTTCTACCTCGACATCATCAAGGACCGGCTCTACACGACGCCGGCGGCCAGCCACGCGCGCCGCTCCGCGCAGACCGCGATGTTCCACATCGTGCAGGGCATGGTGCGCTGGCTCGCGCCCATCCTGTCGTTCACTGCCGAAGAAGTCTGGAAGCACCTGCCGGGTGCCGAGGGCGCGGCGCAGTCCGTGTTCCTGACCACCTGGCACGTGTTCCCGCAGTTGCCGGCCGCGACCGTCGACTGGGACGCGCTGGTCGCCTTGCGCACGGCTGTGCAGCGCGAGCTGGAAACCCTGCGTGATGCAGGGCGCATCGGCGCGCCGCTGGAAGCGGAGCTGGACGTGTATTGCCTGCCCGAGGCCTACGCGGCACTGGCAGCACTGGGTGATGAGTTGCGCTTTGTCACCATCACCTCCACGGCACGCGTGCACAGCGTCGCGGCGGCGCCTGCGGAGGCTGTGCCTGCTGACACCGGCAATGGCGTGATCGCCGGCGTGTGGATCCGCGTGGCGCCGAGCGCTGCGCCTAAGTGCGTGCGGTGCTGGCACCTGAGCCCGGACGTGGGCAGCCAGGTCGATCACCCCGAGCTGTGTGGCCGCTGTGCCGGCAACCTGCTGGGCCTGCCCGAAACGCGGCGTTTTGCCTGAGTCACGGAAGCAGCGCATGAACAGTCCACAAACGGATACGACACCTCTCACCGCCTTGCCATTCGGGCGCACGGGTCTGCCGTGGATTGGCCTGACCCTGCTGACCATCGTGCTGGACCAGGTGACGAAGGAACTCATCCTGCGCCGCTTCGAGTTGTTCCAGACGCAGGCCTGGCTGCCGGTGCTCGACATCACGCGCGCCCACAACCTGGGCGCGGCGTTCAGCTTCCTGGCGGGAGCGGGCGGCTGGCAGCGCTGGCTGTTCACGGCGCTGGCCCTGGTCGTCAGCGCCGTCATCGTGGTGTGGCTGCGCCGACTGGATGGCGTGCAGCAGCGCACGCTGGCCATGGGCCTGACGCTGATCATGGGCGGCGCGATCGGCAACGTGATCGACCGCCTGCGCCTGGGTTATGTGGTGGACTTCATCGCCGTGCACTGGAACACGCATTACTTCCCGGCCTTTAACATTGCCGACAGCGCCATCACGATCGGTGCGGGCTTGCTGATCCTGGACGCGCTGCTCGACGGGCGCAGCGCCAAGGCCGCCTGATGCGCATCCTGCTGGCCAATCCCCGCGGCTTCTGTGCCGGTGTCGACCGCGCCATCGACATCGTCGAGCGCGCCATCGAACTGTTTGGCGCGCCGATCCATGTGCGCCACGAGGTCGTGCACAACAAATACGTCGTGGATCGCCTGCGCGATCTGGGCGCCGTGTTCGTCGAGGAGCTCGATGAAGTGCCGGCCGGCGCGACGCTGGTGTTCTCGGCCCACGGGGTGTCGAGCGCGGTAGAGCGCGAGGCCACGCGCCGTGGTTTTGCCGTGTTCGACGCCACCTGCCCGCTGGTGACCAAGGTGCACCTGGAAGTGTCGCGCTACGCGCGCGATGCCCGCGATGTCGTGCTCATCGGCCATGCCGGCCACCCGGAAGTCGAGGGCACCATGGGTCGCTTCGATCCGTCGTTTGGCGGCCGCATCCACCTGGTGGAGAACGTGCAGGACGCCGAGCAACTGGTGGTGGACAAGCCCGAGTCGCTGGCCTTCGTCACGCAGACGACGCTCTCGGTGGACGACACGGTGGCCATTGTCGACGCACTGCGCCGTCGCTTCCCGAAGCTGCAGGCCCCGCGTGTCGAGGATATCTGCTACGCCACGCAAAACCGCCAGGATGCCGTCAAAAAGCTGCTGGAGCAGTGCGACGTGCTCGTGGTCGTGGGGTCGGTGACCAGCTCCAACTCCAACCGATTGCGTGAGCTTGGCGAGCGCGCCGGCATGCCGGCCTTCCTGGTGGATGGGCCGCTGAACCTGCAGCGCGAGTGGTTCGAGGGCAAGCAGGCCGTGGGCGTCACTGCCGGTGCGTCGGCCCCCGAGTTGCTGGTGGGGCAGGTGGTGGCGCAGCTGCAGGCCTGGGGCGGCACGCTGCCCGAAGAGATCCTTGGGCGGGAAGAGCATGTGGTGTTCAGCCTGCCGCGCAGCCTGCGCGTGGCCAAGGGCGCCTGATCGTTAGCGCCAGCAGGCCTCGCTGCTGGCTGTACGATCCCCTGATTCATTGATCGACAGCAGCGTGCAGGCACTGTCCTGCGCCTGGTCGCTGCCGCTGTGTGGCTGCGCGCGGGCAACGTAGCGCTGACCGTCGTCGCTCAGCGTGATCGCCAGCTCGTAGCGTCCGCCTTCGCTTTGGGTTGCCGCCAGCGTGTCGGTGTAGCGATGTCGCTCGATATAGTCGCGTTCCTGCTGGGCCTGGATGCCCAGCAGGGCCAGCCGCGCTTCGTTGCGATGGGCCCGCAGCACCACCCCCCGATAGCCAGGCAGGGCGATGGCCGACAGCAGTGCCACGATCAGCAGGCAGGCCAGCAGTTCGACCAGGGTATAGCCGCGCATCAGTCTGCGTCCTCGCGCCGCCAGAACGTGCGTTTCAGGCGTGGCAGTTGCGGGCAGGCCGCCAGCACGGTGTCGCCCACGCTGCAGCGAGTCTGCGCTGTGCCCGGTGCTGCTGCGGTGAGGCTGATGCCTGCCGTGGGTGGGGTGCCTGGCGGCAGCGCGAGTGCCAGGTCCGCAGCGTCGCGGTGGGTGTCGGCGTTGAGATCGAAGGCGATCCGGCCGTCAACCGCCGAG
>CANGFJ010000181.1 GCA_947453065.1 Pseudomonadota bacterium | reverse complement strand
TGCGGGCCACAAGCCCCGCGACATAGCCGCCATTGGCCGAGGTGGGTGGCCCGCAGTAACGCGGGGCCACGCGAACGATGCCGATTTCAGTGCCCATGGCCCGAGTCTAGCGCGGCCCGCGCCCGCAGGCGCAAGCCGGCGAGGACCCACAGGCCATAACCGACCGCGCCCCCGATCAAGGCGGCCAGCGCCAGGTTCGGCAGCACGCCGTGCAGCGCAGGCGCCAGGAACCCCATTACCAGCGCGCCAAAGCCCAGCGCAATGAACGAACTGACGGACGCCGTGGCACCGCGGGAGCGGGGATACAGGTCGAGCATTTCCAGCGTCAGCACCGGGAAGGTGAACTGCGCACCAAACGCCATGCAGAACAGCAGCCCCTGCTGCAAGGGAATGGGCAGGTCGCTGCGCAGCAGTTGCAGCGCCCACAGCACCGCCGCCGCACCGCTCATCAACAGGTAACCAAAGCGCAGCATCGCGGCGCGGCTGACGCGCCCGACCAGGCGCGTAGCGCAGAAAGACGACGTCATGAACCCGGCCACGACGGGGCCGAACAGGTAATAGAACTGCGTTTCAGAGAGGTGCCAGCGGTCGATGACGATGGCGGGGGCCGAACCGATGAACACCATGATGGCGCCCAGCGACAACGCCGCCGACACGGCCAGCAACATGAAATCCAGGTTGCGCAGGATGCCCCAGGTGGTCAGCGCCAGCTGGCCGATGTGGAATTCACTGCGTTTCTCCACGGGGTGTGTCTCGGGCAGCATGCGCCAGGCAAACAGCGCCAGCGCCAGGCCCATCAGCACCATGAAGACAAACACCGAGCGCCAGCCAAACGCCACATGCAGGTAACCGCCGATCACCGGACCCACGGCCGGGGCGATCGAGAAGATCATCATCATCAGGCTCATCAGCCGCTGCGCGTTGTGGCCTTCGTACAGGTCGCGCACGACCGCGCGGGCAATGGTCGGCCCGATACCGGCGGCCATGCCCTGCAGCATGCGGCAGATCAGCAGCACCGCGAAGCTCGGCGCCAGCACACAGCCGATCGACGCCACCGTGTAGAGCAGCATGCCGACAATCACCAGGCTGCGACGGCCCAGCGCATCGGACAGCGGCCCATGCACGAGGATCAGGCAGGCATAGGGCAGCATGTAGGCCGTGACGATCTGCTGCACCTCCCAGGAAGAGAGGTGCAGGTCGGCGGCGATCTGCGGGAACGACGGGTAGAACGTGTCGATGGAGAGCGGGCTCACCATCGACAAGGCACCCAGCAGGATCGCCATGCCGAGGGTCGGGGCGCTCCCCGACCGCGGCAGGGCTGGCTTCACGCCACCCCGGTGCGCAGGCTGTCGAGCAGTGCTGCCACCGATTCACCCCGCTCCAGCGTCTCGACCAGCGCCGAGCCCACGATCACGCCATCGGCATGCGGATCCAGCAGGCGCACCTGCGCCGGACCGCGGATGCCAAAGCCCGCACACACCGGCACGGGTGAGAGCGCGCGCACGCGGTCCAGATAGGTGCCCACTTCCGCAGAAAGATCCTTCGCAGTGCCTTCCACGCTCTTGCCGGTCGTGCCCGTCATGGTCACGGCATAGACAAAGCCCTGCGCGCCGTTGCAGAGCTTGTGCAGGCGCTCTTCCGGCGTCACCGGTGTCACCATGCGCACGAGCGCCACGCCATAGCGGGCCAGTTCCGCTTCGAACACCGCGGACTCTTCCAGCGGCAGGTCCGGCACGATGAAGCCCGTGACACCGACCAGCGCGGCATCGGCCGCCAGCTTGTCCAGGCCATAGGCCAGCAGCGGATTGAAATAGCTCATCAGCACCAGCGGGACCTTCACCGGCGGCATGGCCGCCAGCTCACGGATGATCCAGTGCAGCGACACGCCCTGCGACAGCGCGCCCATGCTGGAGCGCTGGATCGTCACGCCATCGGCCATCGGGTCGGTGAACGGCACGCCGATCTCCACGACATCCGCGTGCTCGGCGACCGTGGTCAGGTCGTCGCGAAACTTCGTCATGCTGGGGAAGCCCGCCGTCAGGAAGGCCACCAGCGCCACGCGATCGCGACGCACATCGCGGATGGCCTGCGTCAGGCGGTCGGCCGGCGTCTGGCTCATGACAGCACCCCGTTGTTGGCCAGCAGCGTCGTCTGCAGCGTGGGCATGTCCTTGTCACCACGGCCCGACATGCCGACGAGGATGCGCTTGCCCGGATTCTGGCGCGCCCAGTCGCGCGCGCCGACGAGCGCGTGTGCGCTCTCGATGGCCGGCAGCACGCCTTCATAGGTGCTGCACTCCTTCACCGCTTCCAGCACTTCGTCATCGCAGGCCATGCGGTATTCCACGCGCCCGATCTCGCGCAGCAGCGCGTGTTCCGGGCCCACGCCCGGGTAGTCCAGGCCGGCCGACACGGAATGCGTCTCCTGCACCTGCCCTTCGGCATCCTGCAGCAGCAGCGTGTAGGTGCCATGGAGCACGCCCGGCCGACCCGTGGTCAGCGTCGCGGCGTTGTCGCCCAGACCCGGCCCACGACCACCGGCTTCCACGCCAATGATCTGCACGCTTGGATCGCCCAGGAAGGCATGGAAGGTGCCGATGGCATTGGACCCGCCGCCCACGCAGGCGATGACGCAGTCCGGCAGTGCGCCGGCCTTGGCCAGCATCTGCGCCCGCGCTTCGCGGCCGATGATCGACTGCAGCTCGCGCACCAGGTACGGGTAAGGGTGTGGACCCAGCGCCGAACCCAGGCAATAGAACGTACCGGTCGGGTCAGAGACCCAGTCACGGAAGGCCTCGTCGATGGCGGCGCGCAGCGTGCGGTCACCACTGGTGACGGGCACGACCGTTGCACCCATCAGGCGCATGCGACCGACATTGGGAGACTGGCGGGCCATGTCGACCTCACCCATGTACACGACGCAGGGCAGCCCCACGCGCGCGCAGGCCGCGGCGGTGGCCACGCCATGCTGGCCGGCGCCGGTCTCGGCAATGACGCGCGTGGCACCCATGCGCTTGGCCAGCAGGGCCTGGCCCAGCGCGTTGTTGATCTTGTGCGCGCCGGTGTGCGCGAGGTCTTCGCGCTTGAACCACACCTCTGCGCCCCAGCGCCTGGAGAGGTTGCGCATCGGCGAGAGCGCGGTCGGACGGCCGGCCCAGTCGGCCAGCTCGGCATTGAGCTCGGCCTGGAACGAGGCTTCGTGCAGCGTGGTGCGCACAGCCTCGGTCAGGCGCTCGAAGGCCGGAACCAGCGTCTCCGGGATGTAGCGGCCGCCGAAGGGGCCGAAGCGGCCGTGTTCATCGGGCATGCCGCCATCCAGCAGTGTGCGCAGCAGCTTTGCCTTGGTGGCGGTGTCCATCGATTCAGTCACTGTTGTTTCTCCCTTGTGAGCCGGGCAAAAGCCGCCCGGGCTCGTGTGACGAAGTCCGCCATCCGCTCAGGACTCTTCCTGCCCGGACGTTCCTCGACACCACTCGACACGTCAACTCCGAAGGGTCGCACCTGGGCGATCGCCTCCTCCACATTCTCCGGCGCCAAACCGCCGGCCAGCACCAGCTCGTACGCCAGCGCCACTTCGCGCGCGGCACGCCAGTCGGCCACCTGCCCGGTGCCGCTGCGCGGCCCCTCAAACAGCAGGCGCCCTGTTGCCAGGCCCGCCTTGGCGGCATCGCGCACCACCGGCAGCGCAATCACGCCAGCCGGCAGCTCGATGTCCGCGAAATCTTCCACGTCGGTCTGCAGCCAGTCCGGCTGGAAGACCGCCAGGATCTCCTGCACCAGCGCGCGATCCGGATGCTGCGTGACCGCCACGCAGGGCACCCGGCCCCGCGCCGGTCTGGCCAGCTCAAAAGCCTGCGCCGGGTCCACGCGCCGCACCGAGGGCGCAAACACAAAGCCGATCGCATCGGCCCCGGCCTCCAGCGCAGCCCCCACCGCCCGCGCATCGGTCATGCCGCAGAGCTTGATGAAACCGGTCAACTCAGCGTGCCGCGCGGCCCGCGCGCAGCATGTCCTGCAACAACGCAGACGGGTCGGCGCTGGTCATCAGCGCACTGCCGACCAGCGCCATGTCATAGCCCGCCGCTGCCAGTCGCGCCGCATCGGCGCCATCGGCAACACCGCTTTCTGCAACCCGCGGCACCGTGGCCGGCAGACCGTCGACCAGCATTTCCAGGCGCCCCGGCACCACTTTCAGCGTCACCAGGTCGCGGCTGTTCACGCCAACCAGCAGGTCCAGTTCACGCGCGATGGGCGAGGCGACGATGTCATGCGCCATGGCGATGTCGGCCTCGTCAAACGTCTCGGCCAGCACAAAGAGCTTCAGGCGGGCCGCAGCGTCCAGCAGCGCATCGGTGTCGGCCCGCGACAGCATGCGCAGGATGATCAGGATGCCGCCCGCGCCAGCCAGCCGCGCCTCGGCCACCTGGTAAGGGTCGACGAGGAAATCCTTGCGCATGGCCGGCACGCTGCCGCAGTCGGCCAGGGCGCGGGCCGCCAGCGCAAGGTGGTCGAGCGAGCCATCGAAGCGCGCCGGCTCGGTCAGCACCGACACGGCGGCCGCACCGGCCTGCGCGTACTGGGTAACGCGCGCGGTGACGTTCTCGTCGCCGCCCTTGAGCGCGCCCGCCGCCGGCGAGCGCAGCTTCACCTCGGCGATTAGGTCAAAGCGCTGCGGCGAGCGCGACAGGCGCGGCGGCGCGGGCAAGGCCAGCGCACGCTGCCAGATCGCCGCATCAGACTCGATGGCCCGTGCCGCCTCGACGCGCGCGCGACTCGAGCGCGCCATCGAATCCAGGAAGTCTTCGCTCATGCGGGGGCACCCGTCGCAGCCGAAAACGCCGCGAGGCGATCCAGCAGCGTGGCGGCGGCACCCGAATCAATGGCCTGCGCGGCACGCTGCGCGGCGGCCTTCGGGTCGGCCACGACACCGCTGACTTCCAGCGCCAGCGCTGCGCCCAGCACCAACGCATCGCGGTGGCCGCCGTGTTCGGCGCCGCGCAACACGCGGTGCATGGCGGCGGCGTTGAAGGCCGCATCACCGCCCATCAGCGAGGCCTCGTCACAGACCGCCAGGCCATAGTCGGCAGGGCCGCGGCGCGACTCGCGCACCGTGCCGCCCTGCACATCGAGCAGCAGAAACTCACCCAGCGGCGTTGGCTCGTCCCAGCCGCCGGCTCCATGAATGACAAACGCACGACGAATCGGCATGCCAGCCAGCGCATCGGCCATCAGCCGCGCCACCGCGTCGCTGTACGCACCGATCACGTGATAGCCCGGCTCGGCCGGGTTGGTCAGCGGGCCCAGGATGTTGAACACCGTGCGCACGCCCATCGCCGCGCGCACCGGGCCGATGGCCTTCAT
>CANGFJ010000180.1 GCA_947453065.1 Pseudomonadota bacterium | reverse complement strand
GGCGAGAACGAGATCCTGCGCACCGGCGTGTTTGAAACGATCGTGCTCGAAGGCGACGGCATTACGCAGACCGAAGAGGCCGTCGAGGAATCCGAGGTCGACGCCCAGCTGCAAGCCCTGGTGCAGCGATTCGATGCCGTGCGGGAGGCCGAGGCAGCGGAGGCCGCCAACGCAGACCTGCCGCACCCGCCCATTGAACTGGACGAGGACGAGCCCGCTGCAGAGGATCTGGACCTGGCCGAAGAGCCCAGTCTCTACCCCGCGTTCGACGATCCCGACGAAGAAGTGACCGTGCTCACCGAAAGCCCCTTCACCGAGGCCACGCTGATCGAGGTCCCGCTTCCCGAGGTCGCGCCTCTCCCCGACGAAACGCCCGACCCGCTGACCACCGACCCCCTCCCGGAGGAATCGGTTTCCCCGTCACGCCGCGGCCTGTGGATCGCAGGGTCAGCAGTACTGGCCCTGCTGCTGGCCGGACAGGCCGTGCACCAGTTCCGCGAGGCGCTGGTCGGACAGGCCTGGGCCACCAAGCCTGTCACCGCGCTCTACCGGGCCTTCGGCGTGACGGTCGAGCCGCGCTGGGACCTGCAGGCTTACGAGGTGCGCCAGCTGGGCGCCGACGCGGTGCCGGGCGACTCCCCGCATATCGCCGTGCGCGCCAGCATCCACAACGGTGCCAAGCGCAGCCAGCCCCTGCCGCTGCTGCGCGTGGTCTTGCAGGACCGCTTCGGCAACCAGATCGCCACGCGCGAAGTGGCGCCCCTGGAATACCTGCGCGGGACGACCGCGCAGCGCCTGGCCGCGGACCAGCGCGTCGATGCCGACCTGCTGCTCCCCGATCCAGGCCAGACCGCCGTGGGCTTCGAGATTGATGCCTGCCTGCGCAACGCCGGCGGCGTTCTGCGCTGCGCGGGCGACCCCGCGCCCCGCTGACCGCATGTACATCGGCAGCTGGGAGATCAAGACGCAGGCCGTGCTCGCGCCCATGGCCGGCGTGACCGACCGCCCCTTCCGCATCCTGTGCCGCAGCCTGGGCGCAGGGCTGGCCGCCTCCGAGATGCTGATCGCCGACCAACGCCTGTGGCACACCACCAAGTCGCGCCAGCGCATGAACCACGAGGGCGAACCCGAGCCCCGCGTGGTGCAACTGGCCGGCAATGACCCGGTGCAACTGGCCGACGCGGCGCGGGCCAACGTGGATCTGGGCGCCCAGATCATCGACATCAACATGGGCTGCCCGGCCAAGAAGGTCTACGGCAAGCTCTGCGGCTCCGCGCTGCTCGGGGACGAACCGCTGGTCGCCCGCCTGCTGGAAGCCGTGGTGCGCGCCGTGCCCGTGCCGGTGACGCTGAAGATCCGCACTGGCGTGGATCGCGACCACATCAATGGCGTGGCCATCGCGAAGCTGGCTGCGCAAGCCGGCATCCAGGCCCTCGCCGTGCACGGCCGCACCCGCGCCGACTTCTACGAAGGCGAAGCCGAATACGACACCATCCGCGATATCTGTGCCTCGGCAGCCATCCCGGTGTTCGCCAATGGCGATATCACCTCGGCGGCCAAGGCCCGCACCGTGCTGGATTTCACGCAGGCCAGCGGCGTCATGCTGGGCCGCGCCGCCCACGGTTCGCCTTGGATTTTCCGGGATGTCAACGCTTACCTGGAAACCGGCGTCCTGCCGCCGCCGCTCTTGCGCAGCCAAATCAGAGATATCATCCTTGCGCACCTCGAGGCCCTGTACGAATTCCACGGTGAATCGTCCGGGGTCCGGATAGCACGCAAGCACCTCGGCTGGTACTGCCAGTCACACACGCGCACCCAGGCGTTCCGGTCATCCCTGATGGCCGCCGACGCCTCGTCTGCGCAGTTCGCGTTGGCGCGCGAGTGCTTCGACGCCTGGGCCGATGAGAACGAATAGGGATGGAGCCTGCGCATGGTGGCGAAGAAGCAGAGCGGTCCGCGGTCAGCGGTCGCAACACGGAAGGTCAAGGCCAGCCCACCCCCTGCCAGCCGCAGCCATGACCTGCCCCTGCGCCATCATGCCGAACGCGCGCTGACCGACTACTTCGCCAACCTCAACGGCCATCGTCCCGCGCAGCTGTACGACATGGTGCTGCGCGAAATCGAAGAACCCCTTTTCCGTGCCGTGCTCGACTATGCGAGCGGCAACCAGAGCCAGGCCGCCGTGATCCTCGGGATCAACCGCGGCACGCTGCGCAAGAAGCTGCGGCAGTTTGGCCTTTCCGTCTGAAGCCTGGAATCCTGATGACCCAACCGTTGCGTCGCGCCCTCCTCTCCGTCTCAGACAAGGCCGGTGTCCTTGAACTGGCCCAGGCCCTGGCCGCCCAGGGTGTCGAGTTGCTCTCGACCGGCGGCACGGCCAAGTTGCTTGCCGCCCACGGCATCGCCGTGCGCGAAGTGGCCGAACACACCGGCTTTCCCGAGATCATGGACGGCCGCGTCAAGACGCTGCACCCGAAGATCCATGGCGGCCTGCTGGGTCGCCGGGGCACCGACGAGGCCGTGATGGCCGCGCACGGCATCGCGCCCATCGACCTGCTGGTCGTCAACCTCTACCCCTTCGCGCAGACCATCGCGCGGCCCGACGCCAGCTACGACGAGGCCATCGAGAACATCGACGTCGGTGGCCCGGCCATGTTGCGCGCCGCGGCCAAGAACCACGCCTCCGTCGCCGTGCTGGTCGATCCGGCCGACTATGACGCGCTGCTGGCCGAACTGGGTGCCACGGGCGGCACGAGTTTCGAAACGCGCGCACGCCTGGCGGCCAAGGCCTTTGCGCACACGGCAGGCTATGACGCCGTGGTCGCGGACTACCTGCTGCAGCGGCAGGGCAACTCGGCCGACGCCTTTCCCCCGACCCTCACGCTGAGCGTGGAACGGGTGAGCACGCTGCGTTACGGCGAGAACCCCCACCAGCGCGGCGCGTTCTACCGCCAGCCCCTGGCGCGCGGCGCGAGCATTGCCTCGGCCACCGTCGTGCAGGGCAA
Source organism: Pseudomonadota bacterium (assembly GCA_947453065.1). GTDB lineage: Bacteria > Pseudomonadota > Gammaproteobacteria > Steroidobacterales > Steroidobacteraceae > ZC4RG30. The sequence continues at coordinate 2,485 of CANGFJ010000180.1, read as the reverse complement.
AGCGCTCTCGTTCAACAACATCGCTGACGCCGATACCGCGCTCGAATGCGTGCGCCAGTTCAACGAGCCCGCCTGCGTCATCGTCAAACACGCCAACCCCTGCGGCGTGGCCGTGGCCGCCACGCTGGGCGCGGCCTACGACGCCGCCTACCGCACCGACACCACCTCGGCCTTCGGCGGCATCATCGCCTTCAACGGCCCGCTCGATGCGGCCACCGCCCAGCGCATCCTTGCGCAGCAGTTCGTCGAAGTGCTGATCGCCACCCGCCTGCTGCCCGGGGCTGCCGACGCGCTGGCCACCAAACCCAATGTGCGCGTGCTGCTCACCGGCGACCTCGACCACGACAACGGCGTGCAACTGGAATACCGCAGCGTCAACGGCGGCCTGCTCGTGCAGGACCGTGACCAGGGCATGGTGCGCGTGGCCGACCTGCGCTGCGTGACCCAGCGCCAGCCCACCGAGGCGGAACTGCGCGACCTGTCGTTTGCCTGGCGCGTGTGCAAGTACGTCAAGTCCAACGCCATCGTGTTCGCGCAGAACGAAGCCACCATCGGCGTCGGCGCCGGCCAGATGAGCCGCGTCTATTCCACCCGCATCGCCGCGATCAAGGCCGTGGATGCCGGCCTCGAGGTCAAAGGCTCGGTGGTCGCCTCCGACGCCTTCTTCCCCTTCCGCGACGGCGTGGATGCCGCAGCCTCGCACGGCGTCACAGCCCTCATCCAGCCGGGCGGCTCGATGCGCGATGACGACGTCATCGCTGCTGCCAACGAGCATGGCCTGGCCATGCTGTTCACCGGCATGCGCCACTTCCGGCACTGACATGAAGGTCCTCATCATCGGCAACGGCGGGCGCGAGCATGCGCTGGCCTGGAAGTGCGCTGCCTCGCCGCGGGTCACCGAAGTGCTGGTCGCGCCGGGCAACGCAGGCACGGCCACCGAAGCCAGGGTGCGCAACGTCAACGTGGCCGTCGACGACCTCGAAGGGCTGGCTGCCCTGGCCGAGCGCGAAGGCGTTGCCCTGACCATCGTGGGCCCTGAAGTGCCGCTCGTGCTGGGTATCACCGATGTGTTCCAGGCCCGTGGCCTGGCGTGCTTCGGCCCCAGCAAGGCCGCCTCGCAGCTGGAAGGCTCCAAGGCCTTCACCAAGGAATTCCTGGCCCGCCACCACATTCCGACCGCCGGCTACCGCACCTTCACGCGCGCGAACTACGACCGCGCGTGGCTGGCTGCGCAGCCCGCGCCCCTGGTCGTAAAAGCCAGCGGCCTGGCGGCCGGCAAGGGCGTCATCATCGCGCAGACCGCTGCCGAGGCCGTCGAGGCGGCCGATGCCATGTTCAGTGGCCGTTTCGGCACCGCGGGCGACGAAGTGGTCATCGAGGAATTCCTCGCGGGCGAAGAAGCCAGTTTCATCGTGATGTGCGACGGCGTGCATGCACTGCCCATGGCCACCTCGCAGGACCACAAGCGCATCGGCGACGGCGACACCGGCCCCAACACCGGCGGCATGGGCGCCTACTCGCCCGCGCCTGTCGTCACCCCAGACGTCCACGCACGCGTCATGCGCGACGTCATCGAGCCCACGCTCGCGGGCCTGGCCGCCGACGGCATGCCCTTTACAGGCTTCCTCTATGCCGGCCTCATGATCGACGCCGCCGGCGTACCCAAGGTCATCGAATACAACGTGCGCTTCGGCGACCCAGAGACGCAGCCCATCCTCTCGCGCCTGCGCTCCGACCTCACCGTGCTGTGCGAGGCGGCCCTGCAGGGCCGGCTCGACACCGTCACCGCCGACTGGGACCCGCGTGCGGCGCTGGGCGTCGTGATCGCTGCCGGGGGCTACCCCGACGACGTGCGCAAGGGCGATGCCCTCAGCGGCCTCGAGGCGGCCGCACAGCTGCCCGGCAAGGTGTTCCATGCCGGTACGCGACTGGACGACGGGCGCATCGTGACCAGCGGCGGCCGCGTGCTCTGCGCCGTGGGGCTGGGCGACACCGTGCGGGCCGCACAGGCCCAGGCGTATGCCCTGGTCGACTGCATCGCCTTCACCGGTGCCCAGGCACGGCGCGACATCGGTTACCGCGCGATCCAGCGCGAGGAAGCCTGAGTCACTTCCCCCACCCGCAACCTGCCAGGACTGTCGCCGTCACAGGGTAAGCACCTGCGCAGGCTGTTCGGCGTGTTGTCCTGGGTCAGCCGGCCGCTCGCCGCCCGACTGGCCCTGTCGCTCTACCTGCGCCCCAAGCGCCGCAAGCTCGACGCGATCGACCAGCCCCTGCTGGCCCAGGCCCGCCAGGGCTGGCTGTCACTGGGCGCCAGCCATCGTCGCATCCGGGTACTGGAGTGGGGCAGCGGCGCAGAAGGCGTGCTGCTCGTCCACGGCTGGGGGTCCCACGCCCCACGCTACTCAGCCTTCGTCGAGCAGATCCTCGCGCGCGGCTGGCGAGCCGTGGCCTTCGACGCCCCTGCGCATGGCCAATCCCCGGG
>CANGFJ010000179.1 GCA_947453065.1 Pseudomonadota bacterium | reverse complement strand
GACAACGCCGGACATCACGCCCACGCCGGCATTGTTGACCAGGATATGCACCGGGCCGAAGAGCTTCTCGATCTCATCGGCCTTTTTTTCCCAGCCGTCGCGCACCATCACGTCGTGCACGATGGTTTTGACGCGAGGGTCGTTTTCCGGAAAGGACTTCAACGCTTCGGCGAACTGCTGGTCGTTGTAGTTTCCAAGAATGACTTTTGCGCCCTGCTCATGCAGGGCCAGCGCGATGCCGAGGCCAATGCCGCTGGAGCCGCCAGTGATGTAGGCCACTTTACCCTTCACATCGGTGATAGGCGGCGCCTGGGAGGGGCCCATGTCAGGCGTGGCAGGGTCAGCGGCCTGCGCCGTGGACGCAGCACCGGCACCGAGCAGGCCTGCCGTGCCCGCAGTCAGGGCAAGGCCGCCGAGTAGCTGGCGGCGATTGATGCTTTGGTCATCCATGCTGATATCCCCCAAGTCTTTATGTTTTTTATTCAGGGTCCAAAGCATAGGCCCTGCGCGCGGGCCAGACCAGACGTGCGATAGTTCACGCATGCCTATCCAAGCTTGGCCCACCCTGACAACGACCGACTTCGTCGGCATGGATCCGCAGCGTGCCGTGGTGATCCTGCCGGTGGCGGCTATCGAGCAGCACGGCCCGCATCTGCCGCTGGGTACGGATGCCTATATCAACGAGGGGCTGCTGGCTGCATTGGCGCGACGCACGCTGCAGGCGCAGGTGCTGGTCCTGCCGCCGCAGGTCATTGGCCATAGCCTGGAGCACCAGCGCTACAGCGGCACACTGGGTGTGCCCGCGGAGACGCTGCTGCAGTCGTGGCTGTCGCTGGCCGAGGGTGTCGCCGCGGCGGGGCTGCGCAAACTGGTGCTGCTCAATACACATGGGGGCAACAGTTCGCTGGTGCACCTGGCAGCCCTGCGCATGCGCAGTCAGTTCAACCTGCTGGCCGTGCGCGCCAATTACTTCAGTTTTGGCAGCCCGCCGGGCCTGTTCGCCGCCGAAGAACTGCGGGACGGCCTGCATGGCGGTGAAATGGAAACTTCGCTGATGCTGCACCTACACCCGGAGTGGGTGCGTCGTGATCAGCTGACCAACTTCCAGGCCCTGCCGCAGCAGATGTCTGCGCAAAACAAAATGCTGGGGGTTGAAAAGCCCATCGGCTTTGGCTGGCTGGCCGGTGACCTGTCACCCGCCGGGGTGTCCGGTAACGCGCTGGCCGCCGATGCAGCACGGGGCGCAGCGTTGCTCGACCATCTGGCCGATGCACTGGCCGTGCTCATCGACGAGGTCGCAGCCACCCCGCTCTCGATCCTGCGCTAGGTCGGCTCTTCGACGCCGGCGTGGAAGTGTCCGGCCCGCTGCTGCTTAGTGCGGATATAGCGGACATTGTGCGGATTAGGCGTGGGGGCCAAGGCCCCGATGTCGGCCACGGTGATGCCGGCCTCGCGCAGGGCGCGCACCTTCTGCGGACTGTTGGTCAGCATGCGTACTGCGGGAATGTTCAGTTGCCGCAGCATGGCCGCGGCCACGTCATAGGTGCGCTCATCCGCCGTAAAGCCCAACTGCAGATCGGCATCGATGGTGTCGAAGCCGCTGTCCTGCAACTGATAGGCGCGCAGCTTGTTGGCCAGGCCGATGCCGCGCCCTTCCTGCGCGAGATACAGCAGCAGTCCGCCGCCGGCAGCGGCCAGTCGTTCGACGGCGCTGCTGAGTTGTTCGCCACAGTCGCAGCGCAAGCTGCCGAGCAGGTCACCCGTCAGGCAGGCCGAATGCAGGCGCAACGGCACCGGCAGGCTGATGTCCGGTTGACCCACCATCACCGCCACATGCTCTGTCCCATCGCGGCGCTCACGGAACAGCACCAGTCGGCTGTCTTCGCAGTCTTTCAGCGGCACGCGCGCCTCGCTGACCCGCAGCAGGTCATCGCCCTGCAGGGCCTCGAAGCGCTCAAGGTCGGCGACCCTGACACCCAGCACGTCATGCCCCTGCGGCTGCAGCGTCGGCGTGGCCAGGATCAGCGCCGGCAACAGCCGGGCGCGCTTGGCCAATTGCAGGGCTGCGGCGCTGCGTCGATCCGGGCTGGGCGCAAGCGGGGTGGCGTCGGCCAGCGCCGCGCGCCAGTGGCCAGCCAGCCAGTCGTGCGAGAGGTCCGCGATGGCCACGTCAGACATGGCCGGATCCAGTTGCAACATCAAGGGGTGCCCAGCAACCGTCTGCAGGCCCAGCGCCTGCCCGCGCTCTGCCGTCAGCGCCAGCAGTAGCGGTAGCGCGCTGCTGCCACGCAGCTTGCTAACCAGACCTGCATCAGCGGTTTCGAGTGCCGCAACCAACAGCGGCTCTTCCAGCAGGGAATCGCTGATGGCAATGGCACGGCCGCGCCGCAATTCGGTCAGGGCGCGCTCGCTCGCCACCAGGCTGGGGTCGCCGTTCAGGCCATCGCTCTGGATCACAGGTGCCGTCTCAAGCAGGGGGAATCCGGCACGATACCTGTTATCGCGGTGGCATGGCAGGATCGACGGCTATGCGCACCCCAATCCCGCCTGCCGACAGCCCGCAAACCGATCCGGAGGCCCTGTGGGCACGGGTCATAGCGGCCGCGGCGGCCTCAGCCGGCGGTTCAGAGCAGGCAGCCCCGGCACGTTCGGGCCTGGCGCCTCAGGACCAGGCCTTGCTGGACCTGTACCTGCCGCTCTGCAGAGCGTCCGGCGCGCGCGCCTTCACCATTGCCCATGTCGGCCAAAGCCTGGATGGGTTCATCGCCACGACGTCTGGCGATTCGTATTACATCAACGGACCCGACAACATCCTGCACTTGCATCGCCTGCGGGCCCTGTGCGATGCGGTGATCGTGGGCGCGGGCACTGTGGCAGCCGACAACCCGCGGCTGACGACACGGCTGGTACCGGGCCCGAATCCGCTGCGGGTCATCATCGACCCCTCACGCCGGCTCGATGGCAGCCAACATGTCTTCACCGATGGCGCTGCGCCGACGCTGCGGGTGTGTTGTGACGCGGTGGCCACGCCCGGGCCAGTGCCCGAGCTGCAGGTAGCGCGAACCGCCGATGGCATAGACCTGGAGGACTTGTTGACGCAGCTGTGGGCGCGGGGCTGCCGTCGCGTGTTTGTCGAAGGCGGCGGCATCACGGTGTCGGCGTTCCTGCAGGCCGGCCTGCTGGACCGACTGCATATCGCGGTGGCGCCGCTGCTGATCGGCGAGGGCCGGCGCGCGTTGCGCTTACCGGCCAGCGACAGGCTGTCTCAGTGCCTGCGCCCCTCGACGCGCGTGTTTGCGATGGGCAGCGATATGCTTTACGACTGCGATCTGCGTGCCGTGCCGGCGGGCAGAGCCAATACGTCTTCATGACCCACGGTGACCTGGCACTGGCCCAGCGTCAGGGCTTTCAGTCGGCGCTGACACCAGCTCGCAGCACGCTCCGTAGCATTCGGATACTGCTCCGCCGCAGCACCCGCCCAGCCTTCAATCAGGGGCTGCAGTAACGCGGCATCCGCCGGATCGCGTGCATCGAGCTGCCAGTCGCTGCGCGCGCGCGTGACCTCATAGCCAGCCGCAGAAAACAGCCGAACGGCCTCTTCACTGGCCTGGGGGCCCAGGGCAGGACCAAAGCCTTTATCGCCACGCTGATGCGTGTTGATCGCCGTGATGAGCCATTCATCATCAGGGTCAGCGGGTGACAGTGAGATCCGCCCGTCATAACTCAGCGTGAACAACGCCGGCAGTGCAGCGGTGTGGCAAGCGTCCACCAGCGCCGTCAGCCACGGCAGCGAGACCAGATCCAGCAGTGCCGAGGCCGTCAGCAGTGCGGCGCCAGACAGCGGCAGGTCACGCAGCCGTGCGGCAAGGTCCAGCTGCAGCGTCTTAAGCTGCGCCACGCCGGTCAGCGGACGACAACTGGCGTCGGCGTGACCCAGCAGGACGGCATCGTTGTCGACCAGCAGCCAGGGTCGTGCATCGCCCAGACGCGGCGCCAGGTAGCGACAATTGGCGCCACTGCCGCTGCCCAGGTCGATGAGTGTTCCGCGCGCCCGTTTAGCCAGCGCGTCCCGCGTGAGCGACTCGAGTGACTGGGCGCGCGCCCGCGTATCCGCGTGAGCGCGTAGCGCCAGCCAGGCGGGCGAGAAGCTCATGACAATGCCACCGGCTCGTTGGCCAGTGTGGAGAGCAGCTGGTCACATTCCTCTGCTGCCTGCGACCAGGAACGCAACGCGGCGCGTGCGCGCCAGGCCGCTTCGGCCAGACGAGGCAACACCTCGGCGTCGGCCAGCAGGCTCGTCAGTGCGGACTGCAGCGCTGCGGCACTGCCAGGCTCGACCAGCAGCCCATTGCCAGACGCCAGCAGGCGAGGTGCGGCGCCCGTCGCAGTGCTGACGACGGGCAGGCCTTGCGCCAAAGCTTCGGCCAGCGCCATGCCATAGCCTTCATGATGGCTGGCTTGCACGAACACATCGGCACAGTGATAGAACTGCTGCAAAGTGCTTTGATCAACCTCGCCCTGCAACGTGATGCGCGCCTGCAGCCCCGCCACTTCGATCTGTCGCCGCAGGTCAGCGGCGGTTGCGGCATCGCGCGTCGCGCTGCCCACGCAAGTCAGGTGCCAGTCGTGGTGGCGCAACTCGGCCAGCGCCTCGACCAGCAACGCATGCCCCTTGCGGGCGCTGAGCGTTGCGACAGCCAGCAGTTCCAGCCTCGCGTTGCGACGAACGCTGCGCGGCTGCGCCAGCGTCGAGGAATCGGTGCCAGGTTCAATCACCGTGATGCGTTCGGCAGCCACGCCATACGGGCCCAGGTTGGCGGCGGTTTCTGCACTGGTGACGATGACGGCCCGCACGGCCTGCAGCGCGCGACGCTCTGACTCGCGCAACGCATCCGCCCTCACCGCGTCCAGCCCCGTCTCCAGGGCCAGGGGATGGTGCACCAGTGCCAGCAGGCGCAGGCGCTGCGAATGGCGCAACGCGACCTCGGGCATGGCCCCCAGCGCCAGCCCATCGATCAGCACGAGTGCGCCAGGGTTCAGCGACTGCAGGCGTTCGTGGGCATCGGCCAGCGCTGCGGGCGTCGGCTGCGGAAAGCTGTCGTGCAACGCCAGCACATCGACCTGCCAGCCCCGCTCGCGCAGGCCCGCAGCGATGCGCTGGTCGTACAGGTATCCACCGGTGAGCGTCAGCGGATCACCGGGCAGCAGCAGTGCAAGCCGGCGCTCCGCCGTGGCAGACGGGATCAATAGAGGTCTGCCTCGTAACTGGCCCAGGCGATGTGCGATTCGTTGAGCGTGACGCGCAAGGCGGTGAGGCCCTGTGCCTGCGGGCCCAGTTCGCCGGCCTCAATGGCCGTGCGCATGCGTTCGAAGATATCGCGGGCCAGGAATTCCGTCGTGGTGTTGCGGCCCGTGTAGGCAGGCACTTCGTCGAGGTTGCGGTAGTTGAGCTCGCCCAGCAGGCGGCCCAGCGCCTGCGAGGCCAGGCCGATGTCCACCACCAGGCCATCGGTGT
>CANGFJ010000178.1 GCA_947453065.1 Pseudomonadota bacterium | reverse complement strand
GGCGGAGTCGATCTCCACGCCGCGGTTCATGGGCTGCGGGTGCATGACGATGGCATCGGGTTTGGCCAGCGCCAGGCGCTCGGGCGTGAGGCCAAACAAGCGGAAGTAGTCCTCGCCGGCCGGGATGCTCGTGTCGGCGAAGCGCTCGCGCTGCACGCGCAGCATCATCACCACGTCCACGTCGGCGATGCCGCGCTCGAGGTTCTCGAAGCGCTGGCAGCCCGGGAATTCGCCGGCTGCGGGCATCAAGGCGGCGGGCGCAACCAGCCGCAGTTCGCGCACGCCCAGGGTCTGCAGTGCCTGGCAAGCCGAGCGCGCCACGCGCGAGTGCCGGATGTCACCGACAATGGCCACGGCAAGCTGATCGCAATGGCGCTTGTGCTGCAGGATGGTGAGCGTGTCGAGCAGGCCCTGTGTCGGGTGCGAGAGGTGCGCCTCGCCGGCCGACAGCACGCTGACCTGCGGCCCGACGTGGCGGGCCACCAGCGCGGGCACGCCGGCCTCGGCGTCGCGCACGACGAAGACATCGACGTGCAGCGACTCCAGCGTAAATACGGTGTCGAGCATGCTCTCGCCCTTCACGCGCGAGGAGAGCTGCATCTCCAGGTTGACCACGTCGGCGCCCAGGCGCTTGGCGGCCAGCTCAAAGGACACCCGCGTGCGGGTGGACGGCTCGGTGAACAGGTTGGCCACCGTGAGGCCGGCCAGCGCGTCGGAGCGCGGCGCGACCTCGCCGCGGCGGCGCACATAGTGCTGGGCGCGTTCGAGCAGCGTTTCCAGTTCGTCGCGCGACAGTCCCTCGAGGGTGAGCAGGTGTCGCAGGCTGCCGTTCGCCCGCCGTTGGTCCGTCATGCGCGTATCCCGTGTGTTCAGGGTTGGTTCTGCAGCCAGCTGCCGAGGATCACGGCGGCCGCTGCGCTGTCGATGTCCCCCGGCTGCAGCCGGCGCTTGCGCTCGCCGCTGGCACGCCGCGACTTGAGTTCGCCGGCGGCTTCCACCGAAGAGTAGCGCTCGTCCATGCGCGCGACGTCCAGTCCGCTGCGCTTGGCCAGCTCGGTCACGAAGCGGTTGACCGCCGGGGCCACGCTGGAGGGGGTGCCGTCGTCATTATAGGGGTCGCCGACCAGCAGCAGGTCGGGGCCGACGCTGCGGATCTCGCGCTCGATGCCGGTCCAGTCCGGGCCGCTGCCGGAACTGAAGAGGGGTTTGCGGGGCGCGGCGCTGCGGCTGATGGTGTCGCCCACGGCGACCCCGATGCGCTTCAGGCCGAAATCAAACGCCAGGACGATGCGGGCAGGGCCGGACGCCACTCAGGCGTGGCCCGACACGGCACTGACGCTGCCCACGTCCACGCCCAGCAGCCGCCAGGCCGCCAGCCAGCGGTCCTCATGGGGCAGCGTGAACAGCAGCGATTCGTCCAGCGGCAGGGTGAGCCAGGCGTTCTCCTTGATCTCGCGCTCCAGCTGGCCGGCATCCCAGCCCGCGTAGCCCAGCGCGATGAAGGCATCCTGCGGCCCCTCGCCCTTGGCGATGGCCGCCAGCACGTCGCGTGAGGTGGTGACCTGGATCTGGTCGGAGATGCGGTGGGTGGAATCCCATTGGCCGCCGGGCCGATGCAGCACGAAGCCGCGGTCCGGGTGCACGGGCCCACCGCGTAGCACGGCGCGGTCACCGATTGCCGGAGTGCTGGGGGTCAGGCGCATCTGCTCGAGCACTTCGCCGAGTTTCATCGTCAGGGGCTGGTTCAGGACGATGCCCAGCGCGCCTTTCTCGCTGTGCTCGCAGATCAGCGTGACCGTGTGGGCAAAGCCGGGGTCGCTGAACCACGGCATCGCCACCAGCAGCTGGTTGGTGAGGCTTGTGTCCTTACTCATGCCGGAAGTATGGGGGCCGGAATGGCCCACCTCAAGGAACCGACAGGTTGCCGGGGGCCAGGCGGCCGCCGACGAACTGCCATTCGTAGGCAAAGCGCAGCACCCGGTAGCTGTCGCCCAGCTCCGGGGGGAAGGGGTCGAAGGGGCTGGCCAGGCGCAGGATCTCCAGCGCCGCGGCGTCGATTTCCGGATGGCCGCTGCTGCGGCGGATGGTGGCCGAGGCGAGCTTGCCATCCCGGGAGATGGCGACCTCCACCACAGGGTTGCCCTTGAGCCCGCGCCGCTGCGCGGCCGACGGGTAGTTGAGCGTGCCGATGCGCTCCACGCGCCGCCGCCAGCCGTCCAGGTAAGGGGCCAGCTCCGAGGCGCGCGTGTCCGCCGTCACGTACAGCTCATCCCGCTTGCGCCCGCGCAGGGCCAGGTCGGTGGCGATGTCCTGGTTGGGGGGCAGCGGCAGGCCGCTCGTCGTCGGCGTGGCAGGCGCCTCGTCGGCGCTGGGCGCGGCGGTGAACTGGAGGCGCGCCCGGGGTGCCTGGCTGGTGAGCAGTTCCTGAGACGAGGGATGCGACGGCGCAGTGGGTGCGGCTGGCGGCGCCGGCGCCGCGCCATTGGCCGGTGCACCCGGAATGCGCGCGGCCACCCGCTCCTGCGTGTTGCCCGAACCCAGCTGGGTTCGCTGTGAGCGGTAGGTGGCGGTCTCGTTCTGCTTCGCCTCGGGCAGCTCGTCGGACACCAGCAACACTTCCAGCCCGCGGCTGTCGGTGCTGCGGGAAGTCGGCAGGCTGAAGCGCACGCCCAGGATCAGCAGGCCGTGCAGCAGGGCGGCCAGCAGCAGCATCGAGACCAGGCGGTCACGGGCGCTGTCTGGCTTTCCCTGCACGGCGCCCATGGTCGCCTCAGCCCTGGCGGCGCGCGGCCAGCCGCTTGTCGATGGCGTCGAGGAGCAGGCCGGCCACGTCAATGCCGAACTGCGTGTCGAGCTCGCGGATGCCCGTGGGGCTGGTCACGTTGATTTCGGTGACGAAGCCGCCGATGACGTCCAGGCCTACGAACAGCATGCCGGCCTCGCGCAGGGCTGGGCCGATGCGTGCCACCAGTTCGCGGTCGCGGTCGTTCAGGGGGCGGCCCACGCCCTTGGCGCCGGCAGCCAGGTTGCCGCGGTTGTCGGTGGCCGACGGCATGCGCGCCAGTGCATAGGGCACCGGCTCGCCGTCGATCACCAGCACGCGCGAGTCGCCGGTGACGGCGATCTCGGGCAGGTAGCGCTGCACGATGGCGTACTGGCTGCCGTAGTCGGTCAGGGTCTCGAAGACCACGGCCATGTTCTTGTCGCTGGGGTCGACCACGAAGATCGAGCGGCCGCCCATGCCGTGCAGGGGCTTGCAGACCACGCGGCCATGCTCGGCGGCGAAGGCGGCCATGTCCGCCATGTTGCGGGTGATCAGCGTGGGCGCGCAGCACTCTGGGAACCAGGCCGTATAGACCTTCTCGTTCATGTCGCGCAGGCCGCGCGGCCGGTTGACCACCAGCGCGCCGGCCAGTTCGGCCCGTTCCAGGATGTAGGTGGAATAGATGTATTCCACGTCGAACGGCGGGTCCTTGCGCATCAGGATGGTGTCGAAACCGCCCAGCGGCTCTACGACCGGCTCGCCCAGGTCGAACCAGTGGGCCGGATCGGCGTGCACGGTGAGGGCGCGGCCGCGGCCCAGCGCCACGCCGTCGCGCAGGAACAGGTCGCCGAGTTCCAGGTAGGTCAGGGTATAGCCGCGGGCCTGGGCGGCCAGCAGCATGGCCAAGGTCGAGTCCTTGGCGTACTTGATGTCCTCGATCGGGTCCATGACCACGGCGAGGCGGTAGGGCTGGGTCATGGCTGGCGCTGCTTCCTGAAATAAAACGGAATGGTATCTCAGTCTTGAGAACTGCTCGTCGTACAGGGCTTGCCTTCGCGGTTAAGTTAGGTAGGTGCCGCGTGGCGAGGGGTGTGCCGATATGTTAAAAGAATCTGTGTTTCTAGTGCTGCGCACCAATTCGGGAGAGTCGCTGCCGTGACTGTCGAGAGCTCAGGCCTCAAGGGACTCAAAGTCCTGGTCATCGATGACAGCAAGACCATCCGTCGCACGGCGGAGACCCTGCTGGCGAAGGAAGGCTGCGAGGTCTTTACCGCCATCGACGGGTTTGACGCCCTGGCGAAGATCGCCGACCACCAGCCGGACATCGTCTTCGTCGACATCATGATGCCCCGCCTGGACGGCTACCAGACCTGCGCGCTGATCAAGCACAACAAGATTTTCCGCTCCATTCCCGTGATCATGCTGTCCTCCAAGGATGGGCTGTTCGACCGCGCCCGTGGCCGCATCGTCGGCTCCGAGCACTACCTCACCAAGCCCTTCACGAAAGAAGAGTTGCTGGGTGCGATCGAATCGCACATAGGGAGATGAACCAGATGGCCCTCATCCTCATCGTCGATGATTCCCCCACCGAAGTGCATGTGATGAAGCGTGCGCTGGAGCGCGGCGGCTACACCACGGCCGTGGCCGGCGACGGTCAGGAAGGGGTGCGCATGGCGCGTGAGATCCATCCGGACCTCATTTTCATGGACATCGTGATGCCGGGCATGAACGGCTACCAGGCCACGCGCACGCTGGTCAATGATCCGGACACGCGCGCCATCCCCATCGTCATGGTCAGCTCCAAGGGCCAGGAAACCGATCGCATCTGGGGGCTTCGGCAGGGCGCGGTGGACTACATGGTCAAGCCCGTGTCGCCTGACCAGTTGGTCGAGAAGGCCCAAGCCACGCTGGCGGCCTGACCTGGCGATGGACGAAAGCCTCGCCCTGCGCGAACTGCGCGATAAACCCTTCGAACTGCTGGCCGCTCTGGAGCGCCGCGGGCGCGCGGCCACGGCTACCCCTGACCAGGCCACGTCCCGCGAATGGGTGGGCGTTGCGCTGCGCATGGCGGGCGAGCTGTACCTGGTGGCCCGCGAAGAAACGCGCGAGGTGCTCAGCGTGCCCACGCAGATCACCCGCGTCCCGGGCGCCAAGCCCTGGATCCGCGGGCTCTCCAATGTGCATGGTGCGCTGCTGCCGATCATCGACCTGCGCCAGTACCTGGGCAGCGGCCTGACGCCCCAGACCCGCAACACGCGCGTGCTCGTGGTCAACCACCGCGAAGTGCCCGCCGGCCTGTTGGTCGACGAGGTGCTGGGGTTCCGGCGTTTTGCCGACAGTGAATTCATCGGCGCCGCGCCGCCCACCATCGTGCGCTGCGAGCCTTATCTCGCCGGTGCCTTCCGTCGCGGACTGGAGCAGTGGCCTGTGCTGAGCCTGCGTCTGCTGGTTGAGAATCCGGGGTTCCTTGATGCCGCAGTCTGACCCACCTTCGCGCGCCCGCAGCGTCCTGTTCATCGTCCTGGCCGCCTTGCTGGTCTCTGGCAGTGCAGCCTGCGCGGCGTTTTCCACGGTCAACGCGCTGCTGGTGCTGGCAGCCGGCGGCCTGGCGCTGCTGGCGCTGATTCCGCTGGCGCTGATGTTCTTTACCCTGCGCGCCACGGGCCATGAAGTGGTCGAGCAGCAGCTCGCCGCCGACACGCAGCGGCGCGAAAACGAACGCAACCAGGAGGCGATCCTGCGCCTGCTGGATGAAATCGCGGGCCTC
>CANGFJ010000177.1 GCA_947453065.1 Pseudomonadota bacterium | reverse complement strand
ACCGCCTTCCAGCCGGCGCGTGGCATCCTCGACCGAGACATGCTGATAGCGGGACAGGCGCGCGCCAGAGAGCAAGGCGCCGTCGATCAGCGAGGCATGGTTGAGGCGATCCTGCAGCACCCGTTCGCCACGGTTGGCCATCGCACTGACAACGCCGACATTGGCCATGTAACCGGTGGAGAACAACAAGGCCGATTCGCGACCCGTGAACGCCGCCAACTCTTCTTCCAGCGCGTGGTGCTCGCGCGTATGGCCGGTCACCAGGTGCGCGGCACCACTGCCCACGCCATAGCGGGCAGCAGCAGCCGCCATGGCTTCAACCAGGCGTGGATCACGGGCTAGCCCGAGGTAATCGTTGCTGCAGAAGTTGACCAGCTCGCGGCCATCGACCAGCGCATGGGTGATGGCATCTGGCTGCGCATAGCCATCCACCGTGCGCCGGATGCGGCGCAGGTGGTCCCGTTCCATCGCCTGCAGGGCATGGTGCGCGGCCTGCGGATCGCGACGCATACCGGCGCCGCGTCAGCAGCAGCCGGAGCGTGCTTGGGTCTGCTGCTGGGTCTCGGGCTGGATCTTCAGGCGCGCCAGCAGGTCGCGGTCGCGCGCCACGTCGGGGTTGCCAGTGGTCAGCAACTTCTCGCCGTAGAAGATGGAACTGGCCCCCGCCAGGAAGGCCATGTCCTGCGTCTCGTCCGACATTTCCTGCCGGCCCGCTGACAAGCGCACCTGCGCCTTGGGCATCACGATGCGCGCCACCGCAATGGTGCGGATGAACTCGAAGCTGTCGACGCCCTGCTCGCCATGTAGCGGCGTGCCTTTGACCTGCACCAGCTGGTTGATCGGCACGCTCTGCGGATGTTCCGGCAGGTTGGCCAGCGTCACCAGCATGCCGGCGCGATCGGTACGCGTCTCGCCCATGCCCACGATGCCACCGCTGCACACCTTCAGGTCGGCGTTGCGCACCGCTTCCAGCGTATCGAGGCGATGCTGGTAGGTGCGCGTGCTGATGATCTTCTTGTAGTACTCCTCGGAGGAGTCGACGTTGTGGTTGTAGTAGTCCAGCCCCGCGTCCTTGAGCTCGCTCGCCTGCTCGGGCGTGAGCATGCCCAGCGTGGCGCAGGTCTCCATGCCCAGCGCGCGCACCTCGCGGATCATCTCGCTGATCTGCTCGATGTCCTTCTTCTTGGGTGAGCGGTAGGCCGCGCCCATGCAGAAGCGCGTGGCACCGGCTTCCTTGGCCTGCTGGGCAGCAGCGATGACGTCGGCCAGCGGCATGATGGCTTCGCGCGCGACGCCCGTCTCGTAATGAATGCTCTGCGGGCAGTAGCCACAGTCTTCCGGACAGGCGCCCGTCTTGATCGACAGCAGCGTGCTCATCTGGACGGTGTTGGGCGTGTGGTGGGCGCGGTGCACCTGCTGCGCGCGGAACATCAGGTCCATGAAGGGCAGCTCGAAGAGCGCCTCGACTTCGGCCAGGCGCCAGTCGTGGCGCAGCCCATCAGCGTCCCGGAGGGTGTTCTCGGTCACGACAGCGTTCATGCGAAATCTCTCCGGATCCATCAGTTAAGGGGGCTGCGGCAGCCCAACGCAGCGCCGGACACTGCCGGCTCGGCGGGGCCTCCCGCGCTGCAGGATGTTCAAGTCAGCCATGTCCCTTGTCAACCTTCGCCTCCACCCTCTGGCGACACTTGGTGGTTTTTTGATCAACCTATGTCGAGGCGGCGCCCAGGTGCTTGCCCCGGCGACCTGCTGCCTCTGCCAGGGGGGCGGGCAACCGGCGGAGGGTCTGTGGGGATTGGACCTCTGCGAACACTGCCTGGCCGCCTGCCCGGCGGTGCCGCAGGCCTGCCCGCGCTGCGCCAGCAGGCTGGCGCCAGCCGGGTTCTGCGCCGACTGCACGGTCTATCCCCCACCGTTTGATGCCACCTTTGCCTGCGCCGCCTACGAACACCCCGTCGACCACCTGGTGCGCGAACTGAAGTTCCGCAACGCCCTGCCCCACGCCCGCGTGCTGGGGATGCTGCTGGCCCAGCGTCGCCGTGCGGCCCCTGCGGCGCTGCCCGACTGCGTCATCCCCATTCCCCTGCACCGGGACCGCTACATCCAGCGTGGCTTCAACCAGGCCGAGGAGATCGCCCGGCATGCGGCGCGCAGCCTGGGCCTGCCCCTGCGGAGCCGGCTGCTGCAGCGCACACGGGCTACGCCGGAACAGAGCGGCCTCGCGGCCACCGCGCGGCGGCAGAACCTGCATGGCGCCTTTGCTGTCACCGCCCGACTGGCCGGTCGGCAGGTGGCCCTCGTCGACGACGTGCTGACCACCGGCAGTACCGTGGCCGAGGCCGCGCGTACGCTCAAGGCGGCCGGGGCAGCCCGTGTAGAGGTGTGGGTGGCGGCCCGCGCGCTGGAGACGACGCCGATCTGATACCCTTGCCGGCCCGTGGCGACCCTCGACACCAACATCGCATCGCCCCAGCCCATTGCCCGCTGGCGCCTCTACCTGGCCCTCACCAAGCCCAAGGTTGTCGCGCTGATCATCCTGACAGCCGTCGTGGGCACGCTGCTGGCCACGCCCGGCTGGCCGCCGCTGGACGCGCTGCTGCTGGGCAACCTCGGCATTGGCCTGTCGGCGGCGTCGGCCGCCACCCTGAACCAGTTCCTGGACCAGCGCATTGACGCCCGGATGCTGCGCACCCGCTCGCGGCCGCTGCCGACCGGCGGCCTCTCGGACCGCCAGGCCCTGACCTTCGCCGCCGTCCTGGGCGTGGCGTCCATGGTCATTCTCTATTTCTGGGTGAACGCGCTGACCGCGGCGCTCACCTTCGCCTCGCTGATCGGCTATGCGGTCATCTATACGGTGTGGCTCAAGCGTGCGACCCCGCAGAACATCGTCATCGGCGGCGCAGCCGGGGCGGCCCCGCCGGTGCTGGGCTGGGCCGCAGTCACCGGCGCCATCGACCCGCACGCCTTGCTGCTGTTCCTGATCATCTTCACCTGGACGCCGCCGCACTTCTGGGCGCTGGCCATTGCCCGCCGCGACGATTACGCCAAGGTCGGCATTCCAATGATGCCGGTGATGTACGGCATCGAATTCACGCGCCTGAACGTGCTGCTCTACACCGTGATCATGGTGCTGGTAACACTGCTGCCCTACCTCACGGGCATGAGCGGGCTGCTCTACCTGGCCGCCGCGCTGGGCCTGAACGGGTTCTTCCTCTATTACGCCGTGGCGTTGAAGCTGACGACCCGCGTCGAGCTGCCGATGAAGCTGTTTCGCTTCTCGATCCAGTACCTGATGTGGCTTTTCCTCGCGCTGCTGGTAGACCATTACCTACCGACCACCCAGCTGGTGTCCCCATGAAACGACTCGCGCTCGTGCTGCTCGCCCTCGTTGCCCCGCTGACTGCCGGGGCACAGATGCTGTGGGAGCCCGGTGTGCATTTCGAAGTCATCGAGCCGGCTGTGCCCACCTCGACGCCTGGCAAGATCGAGGTCACCGAAGTCTTTTCCTACGGCTGCCCGTACTGCTTCCAGGCGCTGGCTGTGGCTGACAAGCTCAAGGCCAGCCTGCCGGCCTATGCGCAGATGACCTATGTGCCCGCCGCGTGGAATGCCGGGGAGGCCTGGCCGATGTTCCAGCGTGCCTTCCTGACCGCGCAGGCACTGGGCATTGCCGAGGCCAACCATGTGGCGATGTTCGAGGCCATCTGGAAAACCGGCGAACTGCCCCTGATCAACGCAGAAACCAACCAGATCCGGCAGCCACTGCCCACGATCGCCGACGCAGCGCGCTTTTATGCCAAGCACGCCGGCATCAAGGAAGCCGACTTCCTGGCCCGCGCGCAGTCCCCGGAAATCGACGAGGCCATGCGCCGCGCCGACGCGCTGGTGAAGGCCTACCGCGTGGGCGGCACGCCCTCCTTCGTGGTGAACGGCAAGTACCGCACCGGCAAGGGCCTGAAGTCCTGGGATGACCTGATCCGGGTGGTGAACTACCTGGTCGCGATGGAGCAGGCCAAGGTCGCCAAGTAGATGCGCATCGAACGCATCTGGCCGGACAACCGGCTGCGCAACTTCCACTACCTCGTGGCCTGCGAGGAGACCGGCGAGGCGCTGGCTGTGGACCCGCTGGACTGGCAGCTCGTGCTGGCCACGGCCCGCGAGCACAACTGGACGATCACCCAGATCCTCAGCACGCATGACCATGCCGACCACACTGCCGGCAACGCGGCGCTCAAAGCGGCCACCGGCGCAACCGTGCTGGCCCACGCGGGCGCCGCCGCCAAGATCGGGGGCGTGGACCGCGGCCTTGCGGCCGGCGATGTCATCCGCGTCGGCCACAGCGTCGAGCTGGAGTGCCTGGACACCCCCGGCCACACGATGTCGCACGTCTGCCTGCTCTCGCACGGCGACTTGCCGGCGCTGTTCTCGGGCGACACGCTCTTCAATGCCGGCGCCGGCAACTGCCACGGCGGTGGCCACCCCGAAGCGCTCTATGACACCTTCGCCACGCAGCTCTCGCGCCTGCCGGACGCCACGCGCCTGTATGCGGGCCACGATTACCTGAACAACAACCTGGCCTTCACGCTGGACCGCGAGCCGGGCAACGCCGCGGCGACGGCGCTGCTGGCCACCACGCGCGACCGTGCTGCCCCCGACATGCCGATCACCACGCTGGGCGAGGAGAAGGCGTTCAACAGCTTCTTCCGGCTGCAGAATCCGCTGATCATCGCCCGCCTGCGCGAGCGCTTTCCCGACCTGTCCGAATCCCCGTCCCCGAAGGACGTGTTCCTGCGACTGCGCGAGCTGCGCAACACCTGGTGAGTCATGAACGCACGCGCTGACGGACACGTTTTGCGCCAATGGTTCACGGTCGTGCTGATCGGGCTGATCGTGGCCGCCGCAGTGCTGATTCTGGCCCCGCTGCGCACCGCCATCGCCTGGGCCGCCTTCCTCGCCTTCCTGCTGCTGCCGCTGCAACGGCGCCTCACGCGCCGGCTGGGCAACCGCCCCAACGCGGCCGCCGGCCTCTTGACCGGCCTTGCGCCCGTCGTGCTGCTGGTGCCGCTGGCCCTGCTGGGCATGGCCTTCGCGCAGCAGATCGCGCTGCTGGTGGCCCCGCTGCAGGCCGGGTCGACCCTGTGGAACCTCGACGGCTGGCAGGACGCGCAGGCGAACCCGCGCGTGGCCCAGCTGGGCGCCTGGGTGCAGTCGCGCTTTGCCCTGAGCGCGGACGAAATCCACCAGTACCTGGTCAGCGGCGTGCAGCGCTATGCCCGCACGCTGGCGGCGGCCAGCGGCCAGATGGTCATCAACGCCGCCGGCGGGTTTGCGCGCTTCTTCCTGATGCTGTTCATCCTGTTTTTCATGCTGCGGGATGGGGAAGCCTGGTTCACCCGCGTAGCGCGGCTGCTGCCACTGGAACCTGCGCGGCGCGACCCGCTGCTGGACCGCCTGGCCAAGGTCACGCGCGCCGTCGTCTATGGCACCGGCCTCACCGCGATCGCACAGGGCACCCTGGTCGGCCTGGCCTGGGCCATCGCCGGCCTGCCCGGCCCGGTGGTCTTT
>CANGFJ010000176.1 GCA_947453065.1 Pseudomonadota bacterium | reverse complement strand
GAGCGCCTGCTCGTAGTTGAGGCGTGGATCGACCTGCGTCCGGTAAGCGCGCGCCAGGTCAGAGTCAGAGAGGCCGCGGGCACCGCCCGTGCACTCGGTGACGTCCTCGCCCGTGAGCTCCAGGTGCGCGCCACCCAGGTTGGAGCCATGCGCCGCATGGATCTGGAAGGCGAGCTCTATTTCCTTCTGGATGTTCTCGAGGCGACGGGTCTTGATCCCGCCTACCGTGGTCTCGGTATTGCCATGCATCGGGTCGCAGACCCACAACACACTGTGGCCGGTTGCACGCACGGCCTTGATCAGGCGCGGCAGCGACTTCTCGATTTCGTTGGCACCGAAGCGGTGAATGAGCGTCAGCCGGCCCGGCTGGTTCTGCGGATTCAGCGTCGTGACCAGGCCCTGCAGCCACTCGTCGTCCATGCCCGCGCCGACCTTGACGCCAACCGGGTTGGAAATACCGCGGAAATACTCCACATGCGCGCCGTCGAGCTGTGCCGTGCGCATGCCGATCCAAGGCATGTGCGTGGAGAGGTTGTACCAGCGCTGCGAGCGTGGGATGAACCGCGTCTGGGCCTGCTCGTACTGCAGGTGCAGCCCTTCGTGGCTGGTGTAGAAGTCCACCCGCGAGGCCTCGTGCACGTGCCCGCCGGTGAGCGAGTGGAAGAAATCCAGCGCATCGCCGATCTCGCGCAGGATGCGCTCATAGGCTTCCTTGAGCGGGGAATGGCGCAGGAAGCCGATGTCCCAGTATTCAGGGTGATGCAGGTCGGCAAAGCCACCATCGATAAGCGCACGAACGAAATTGAGCGTGAGCGCCGAACGCTCGTAGCCACGCAGCAGCAGCTGCGGATCTGGCTCGCGGGCTTCGCGCGTGAATTCCGGGTGGTTGACCGTATCGCCCCGGTAGCAGGGCAAGGTCACGCCTTCCTTGGTTTCGGTGTCTGCAGAGCGCGGCTTGGCGTATTGGCCGGCCATGCGGCCCACGCGAATGACCGGCAGCTTCAGGCCGTGCAGCAGCACCAGGCTCAGCTGAAGGATGACCTTGAGCTGCTTGGCGATGCGATCGGACTCACAATCGGCAAAGCTCTCGGCGCAGTCGCCGGCCTGCAGCAGGAACTGCTCGCCCCGCTGGGCAGCAGCGATCCGCTCTCGCAGGGCCTCCACTTCCCAGGAGACCACCAACGGCGGCAGTCGCGCGAGCTGCCCAACGGCGGACTCCAGGGCGACAGGGTCAGAATAAGTCGGCTGCTGCAGGGCCTTGCGGGCCTGCCAGCTGGCCGGATGCCAGGAACTGATTTCGGGTGAACGCATTGGGTTGATGCTACAGAGTCGGCCCCTGCCAAGCAAAGCCGCGACGCAGGAATTCAGGCTCCGGGAAGCCTCAGCTTGACGCGCGCGCCGCCCAAGGCAGAGTCGCCCAGCTCCACGTCACCCCCATAGACACGCGCCATGTCCTGCACCATGGCCAGCCCGAGCCCGTGGCCGGGCGTTTCTTCATCTGCGCGCACACCGCGCTGCATCACCCGCTCACGGTCTGAGCTGGGAAACCCAGGGCCATCGTCTTCGACCACCAACGACAGTTGGCGCGTGCCATCGTGCCGCGGACTGCAGTCGCCGGACACCCGCACCTGTCCACGGCACCACTTGGCGGCGTTCTCCATCAGGTTCCCCAGCGCTTCGTACAGGTCATCGCGATCGCCGGCAAACACTGCCGAATCATCAAGCGCCAGCTCGATCAGGAAGTCCTTGCGGCCATGGACCTTGAGCAGGGCGACGCGCAGGTCCTGCGCGATGGGCGCCACGGCCACTGTACGCTGCCCGACCGTGACTCCCCCACTCGCGGCGCGCTTGAGCTGGTGATCGACAATGGTCGACATGCGTTCCACTTGTGCATCCACCGCGGTGGCGACGGCCTTGGCATCGCTGCCTGCAAGACTGCTGCGGATGACCGCCAGGGGGGTCTTGAGGCTGTGCGCGAGGTTCCCCAGCGTGTCGCGATAGCGGGCGATGCGATGGCGCTCCCCGGCCAGCAGCGCGTTGAGGTTGCCCACCACGCCTGAGAGTTCGCGTGGCCACTCGGTGTCCAGTTGCTCGCGCTCGCCGGACTCGACTTGGCGGATCTGCAACTCAAGGACATGCAAGGGCCGCAGCACCCAGCGCAGCAGCACAGCCAGCGTGACCAGTAGCAGCAGCGTCAGAACGGCAACGCCGCCCAGCAGTCCCTGGCGGAACTCCCGCAACTGCAGGTAATAAGGCTCCCGGCTCGTTGCCACGGTAAAGGTGAGGTCGATGCGTCGACTGCGGTCGTCCTCCCAGCGCAACCCGCGGCTGGCGACGGCCAGTGAACCCAGAACCGGGTCGGTGCTGTACCGGAACGTGCGCTGCCCCGGCAACAGCGGGGGACCGTAATCGATATCGGTGCCCGTATTCGAGGGCGAGCGCCAGACCTGCCTGCCCTTGCGGTTGACCACACGCGCGTAGAGCCCGGAACCGGGCGTGGCGAGGCGTGACTCGGCATCCTGCAGCGTGGGGTTGACCGCGCCGGCATCGTCCGGATCGGACGATGCAATGAGCGCGACCATCTGGGCATCAATCTGCGCCTGCATGGAGGCTTCGGACAGGTTGCGGAAGCGCGCGTCGAGCAAGAACACCATGACGCCAAAGAACAGCAGCAGTGGCACCGCCACGGAAAACAGCAGGCGCCGGCTGACAGAGCTGGCGGCCATGCAGACTAAGGCGTGTTGCGCGGCAGCGCGAAACGATAGCCGCGCCCGCGGAGCGTTTCGATGGGCTTGATGCGCTCGTCCGGGTCGAGCTTGCGTCGCAGGCGACCGACGAAGACCTCAATGACATTGCTGTCGCGCTCGAAGTCCTGTTCGTACAGGTGTTCGGTGAGATCGGTCTTGGAGATCACCTCGCCGGCCTTGAGCATGAGGTGTTCGAGAATGCGGTACTCAAATGTCGTGAGCTCGACGGCGCGCCCTTCAACGCTGACCGTCTGCGTCCGCGTATCCAGCGTGATCGGACCACAGGCGAGCACTGCGCTGGCCCATCCTCCGGTACGGCGCAGCAGGGCCTGCAGGCGGGCCTGCACCTCCTCGAAATGGAACGGCTTGGCGACATAGTCGTCTGCGCCGGCGTCCAGCCCCTGGACCTTGTCCTGCCAGCGATCGCGGGCGGTCAGCACAAGGATGGGAAACTGCTTGCCCTCTGCCCTGAGTCGACGAATGAGGTCGATGCCAGGCAGCTTGGGTAGCCCTAGGTCAACGATGGCGATATCGATAGGGTATTCCAGGCCGGCAAACAAGCCTTCGGCCCCGTCTGCGGCCACGTCCACCGTGAAGCCGGCGGCAGTGAGGTTCTCGCGCAGCGCCTCGCGCAGCACCTGCTCATCTTCGACGACCAGTACGCGCATCTAGTTCATGGCTCCTGTTTCGGCGTCGATGCGCACCGTCCACACACGGCCCTGTTCCGACAGCAGCTTGAGGACGTAGATGCGTCGCCCATCAGCCTCAACGGTGCCGGCCCGCACAACGCGGGCACGAAACCGATGCTCGGCCTCTTGAACGGCCTGGTCTAGGGTCATGCCAACGCGACGCTGCTCGGTGGCGCGCGATTCCATCCGGGCCTCCCGGCGGGCCCAGGGAGGCACGGCCAGCGCGACACCCGGCAGCACGGCCAACGCCAACGCGAGCAGCCCTGGCGTACACCAGGGCTGGCAGGGGAGCGCGGTCCTTCGCGGGGCGTGAGGCATCATTCCGATATCCTACGTGTGGCAAGGGCCGGGGCCCAACCAAAGACTAGCGCCACTGGCATGAATCAGCCCTGAATGCCGGCCTTGGCCTCGATCCACAGGGCGTCCCAGGCATCGGGTGTCAGCCCCTCCAGCGCCAGGCCGCGCGCT
The DNA here is from genome assembly GCA_947453065.1 of Pseudomonadota bacterium. Taxonomy (GTDB): domain Bacteria; phylum Pseudomonadota; class Gammaproteobacteria; order Steroidobacterales; family Steroidobacteraceae; genus ZC4RG30. The sequence continues at coordinate 1,686 of CANGFJ010000176.1, read as the reverse complement.
GCCGCAAGGCGCTCCATCACCGCGAAACGCCGCTCAAACTTGGCGTTGGCCTTGCGCAGGCAGGTTTCCGGATCCAGCCGCAAGTGCCGGGACCAGCTGGTGACCGCCAGCAGCAGGTCACCCAGCTCTTCCGTCATGGCGGCCTCATCGCCCTGCGAGATCGCCACGTCAAGCTCAGAGAGCTCTTCCTGCACTTTGCTGCGGGCACCGACGGCATCCGGCCAGTCAAACCCCACCCGCCCTGCCCGCCGCCCCAGCTTGGCTGCCCGGCTCAGCGCCGGGAGGCTCAGCGGCACGTCAGCCAGGACGCCGGTCTGACCGCGACCCGTGCGCTCCTGGGCCTTCAGCGACTCCCAGGTGCGGGACACGTCCTCGGCCAGCGGCTGGGAATCGAAGACATGCGGATGCCGCCGCACGAGCTTGTCGCTGATCGCCGTGGCAACGGACTGGAAATCAAAGTCGCCTTCTTCCTGCGCGAGCCGCGACAGGAACACGACCTGGAAGAGCAGATCACCCAGTTCGTCCCGCAAGGCGGCCCGGTCGCCCCGTTCCAGCACATCGACGACTTCGCTGGCTTCCTCCAGCGTGAAGGGGGCCAGCGACTCGAAGGACTGGGCGAGGTCCCAGGGGCAGCCGGTCGCCGGATCGCGCAGGCGCGCCATGATGTCCAGCAATCGCTGGATAGGCAGTTCGGTCATCTCGGCTCTCCGGACAAGGCCAGGTCGCGCAGGCACAGCAGCATGCCGGCAGTCGCCCCCCAGATACGATGTGAACCAAAGTGGATGTCGCGCACTTCCACTTCGGTGCCCGCGAACACACGCCGATCACTGCGGTGGTTACGCTCGTCGAGCAGGCAGGACCAGGGCAGCTCAAAGGTCTGCTGCACTTCGCCAGGGTCGTAGCGCAGCGAGAACCCCGGCCTCACCCGGGCAACCACCGGGGTGACCCGGAAGCCCGTCAGGATAAGGTGATCCGGCAGGTACCCCACGACCTCCACATGATTGGAGGTCAGGCCGATTTCCTCTTCAGCCTCCCGCAGCGCCGCGGCAGCAGGACCCGCGTCATCGGGCTCGATGCGCCCGCCCGGAAACGAGATCTGCCCCGCATGGTGACGCAACTGCGACGACCGAACGGTCAGGAGGATGCTGGGCTCCGCGTCGCGCTCAACCAGGCCGATCAGCACCGCTGCCGGGGCCGGATGACTGGGAAACAGGGGCCGCAGTTGCTCATCAAACCCCTTGGGCAATCCCGCACCGATGCGCCAGCGCGCTGGATCGTGGTCCGGCGCCGTGCCCTCAAGCCGTTGCAGCAGGCGCTGCGCAGAGTCGTTCATCAGTGTTGTTCCGCCAGGTGCAGAAAGCGGTGGACGCCGTGCAATCTGCTCCCGCGTCAAAGAGCCTGCGTTATCATTGAAATTCTATCACTCGCAGATCGAACCCCGCATGGACTCCAGCGCGCTGAACGCACTCTCTCCCGTCGACGGCCGTTACCGCGCCGCCACCCAGTCGCTGGCAGCCCTGCTGTCCGAGGCCGCCCTCATCAAGGAGCGGGCCCGGGTCGAGGCACTGTGGATCGGCCATCTGGCCAGCCACGTGCCCGCGCTCCTGCCGTCTCCCCTGCCCCCCGCCGTGCTCGAATGCATCGCGCAGATCGCGGCCGATCCGGGCGACGAGGCCGCCGCGGCGG
>CANGFJ010000175.1 GCA_947453065.1 Pseudomonadota bacterium | reverse complement strand
CCCGAAGAACTGCTGCTGTAAGGGCCCTGCAGCGGCGCTCAGCCGCTGCGGTGCCTGGCGGCCAGTTCGGCCGCCACGTCGCCCAGAGACAGCCCACGGGCTTTCAGCAGCAGCGTCAGGTGGTAGAGCAGGTCGGCCGACTCTGACGTCAGCTCGGCGTTGTCGCCGGCCATCGCCGCCAACGCCACTTCCACGCCTTCCTCGCCCACCTTCTGTGCCATGCGCTTGGTGCCGCGGGCAAACAGCTTGGCCGTGTAGCTGTCTTCAGGCTTGTCGGCAATACGCTGGGCGATCACCGTTTCGAGCTTGCCCAGGAAGCGAACCGCGTCCTCGGGACGTAGCGCGCCCTCGCCAAAGCAGGTCGGCGTGTTGCGATGGCAAGCCGGTCCCACCGGCAGCGCGGTGACCAGCAGCGTGTCGGCGTCGCAGTCGGCCTGAATGTCGACCAGCTTCAGCGCATTGCCAGACGTCTCGCCCTTTTCCCACAGCGCGCCACGCGAGCGGCTGAAGAACACCACCCGGCCACGAATCAGGGTCTCCAGCAGCGCCTCGCGGTTCATGTAGGCCAGCATCAGCACGCTGCCCGTGTCCTGGTCCTGCACGATGGCAGGCACCAGACCATCGCCCTTTTTCCAGTCGAGACGATCGGCGTCGGCGGCGGTGAAGTTCATGTGCGCACCTCGATGTGCTGGGCGAGCAGGTACTGCTTGAGTTCGGGAATCGCGATAGCGCCCGTGTGGAACACGCTGGCAGCCAGCGCCGCGTCAGCGCTGTGCGTGGCGAAGAGGGCCGCAAAATGCTCCGGTGCACCCGCGCCCCCCGAAGCCACCAGCGGCACGCTGCAGATCGCCCGCACCGCGCCCAGCTGGGCCAGGTCATAGCCATTGCGCACGCCGTCGCTGGCCATGCAGTTGAGCACGATCTCGCCAGCGCCCCGGTCCTGCACCTCGCGCACCCACGACAGCGTCTCACGGCGCGTATCGGCGCTGCGGTTCGGATCACCCGTGAACTGATAGACCGTGTAGCCGTCGGCGGTGGTCTGGCTGTCGATGCCGACGACCACGCACTGCGAGCCGAAGCGCGCGGCCAGGCGATCGATGAGGGCCGGATCGGCCAGTGCTGGCGAGTTGATGGAGATCTTCTCGGCGCCGGCATTGAGCACGGCCTCGGCGTCGGCCACGGAGCGGATGCCCCCGGCGACGCAGAACGGAATGTCGAGCACCTCGGCCACGCGCGCGACCCAGCCGCGATCCACGGACCGCCCTTCAGGGCTGGCGGTGATGTCGTAGAACACCAGTTCGTCGGCGTCCTGGTCACGGTAGCGCTGCGCCAGTTCGAGGATGTCCCCGACGACGCGGTGCTCACGGAATTTCACACCCTTGACCACCTGGCCGTCACGGACGTCCAGGCAGGGGATTATGCGTCGCGCAAGAATGGCTGCAGCTCCTGTTCAGTCATACGACCCTCCAGCAGGGCCTTGCCGCTGATGGCCGCGGCCACGCCGACCTTGGCCAGCGCGGCAAGGTCTGCCGCATCGCGCACGCCACCCGAGGCCTGCCACTCGATGCCCGGGAAACGACGCAGGCCTTCCTCGTACAGGGCAAGGTTCGGCCCGCCCAATGCACCATCGCGTTCAATGTCCGTGCACAGCACATGCTTGAGGCCCTGCGGGGAAAATTGTTCGATAAGCTCCCACAGGCTCACGCTGTGCTCGGCCACCCAGCCGCGCGTGCGCACGCGTGGCACGCCGCCTTCATCGACGCGCACGTCAATGGCCAGGCACACGGCATCGGCGCCGAAACGCTGCAACGCGGTGATCGCGATCTCGGGCTGCTCGACCGCCGCGCTACCGATCACCGCGCGCGAAACGCCGGCGGCGAACAGGTCTTCGATGACCGGCAGGCTGCGCAGGCCACCGCCGACCTGCAGTTTCATCCTGCCCATCGCAGCGAGCGTGCCGATCAGCGCGCGGTTGCCCAGGACGCCATCCCGCGCACCGTCCAGGTCCACCATGTGCAGCCAGCGCGCACCCATGGCGGCATAGCGTTCCAGCAGCAGGGCAGGGTCCAGGTCGTAACGCGTCTCGGCATCGAAGGCGCCCTTGAACAGGCGCACGCAATGGCCACCGCGCAGGTCAATCGAAGGAATCAGGTGCATGGTCTAGAGCTTCAGGAAGTTGGCAAGCAGCCGGGCGCCAGGGCGCGCCGATCGCTCGGGGTGGAACTGCACGCCGCGGAAATTGCCACGCAGGGCAATGGCCGTGAACTCGGCGCCGTAATCGGTGACAGCCAGGCTGTGCGCGCCCACGGGCGCGGCGAAGCTGTGCACGAAATAAAAATAATCTGCATCGCTGAGGCCATCCAGCAGCGGGTCCGCCTGCAGGATGCGCAGCCGGTTCCAGCCCATGTGCGGCACGGGGCGCTGCGGCGAGGCCGGCATACGCTCGACACGACCCTCGATGATGCCCAGGCAGTCGGTGCCGCCGACATCGCCTTCGGCAGAACTGGCGAACAGCAACTGCATGCCCAGGCAAATGCCCAGCACCGGCTGCGTCAGGGTCGGTATCACGGTATGCAGCCCCGCAGCGCGCAGGCGCGCCATGGCGTTACCGGCAGAGCCCACGCCAGGCAGCAGCACACGCGGTGCGGCGCGAATGACGTCAGCCTGGTCAGTCACCACAGCCTTGGCCCCCAGCCGCTGCAGCGCATACACCAGCGAGGCGAGGTTGGCGCCGCCGCTGTCGATGATCGCAACGTCCATCGGCATCACAGCACGCCCTTGGTGCTGGGCAGTTCGTTGCCCTCGCGCCGGAACGCCTGGCGCAGCGCGCGGCCGGTGCCCTTGAAACAGGCCTCGACCATGTGGTGCGTGTTGTCGCCCACGACGCTGACATGCAGGGCCGCGCCCAGCGTATCGGACAGCGAACGGAAGAAATGCGGCACGAGTTCTGTCGCCAGGCCACCCACCTCGGGGCGGTTGAAGCTGCCTTCGAACACGGCATAAGGCCGGCCCGACAGGTCGATGGCCACCTGGGCCCGCGCTTCGTCCATAGCCAGCAGGAAGCCGTAGCGGCCAATGCCCAGCTTGTTGCCTAAGGCCTTCTTCAAGGCCTCGCCGATGGCCAGCGCACAGTCTTCGACCGTGTGGTGTTCGTCGATGTGCAGGTCGCCCTTGCAGTTCAAGCGCATCGAGAAGCCACCGTGCTTGGCCAACTGCTCCACCATGTGGTCAAAGAAGCCATGCCCGGTCGAGATTTCGATGGGACCCTCGGCATCCAGATCCACCTGCACGGTGATGTCCGTCTCTTTGGTTTTCCGCTGCACCGTCGCGCGCCGCGCGAGCAGTTCCCGCGTGATCGCAGGCCAGGTCTCGCTCTCCGCACCGTTGATCCGGAAGCGCAGCCCGCGGAGGCCCAGGTTGGCGGCAAACGCCAGGTCGGTGTCCCGGTCTCCGATGACCGCGCTGTGCGCGGTGTCGATGACGTGATCGCGCAGGTAGGCCTCGACGATGCGCACACTCGGCTTGCGGCAATCGCAGCCGTCGGCCGGCTTATGCGGGCAGATGCACACCGCATCGAAGTGAATGCCCTGCGAGGCAAAGGCGTCCACGATGAACTGCTGCGGGATCTCGAAGTCCGGCTGCGGAAAGCTCGCCGTGCCCAGGCCGTCCTGGTTGGTCACCATGACCAGGCGATACCCCGCGCGCACCAGCTGCTGCAGCGAGGCGAACACGCCCGGCACGAAGCGGATCTTGGCCAGGCTGTCGACCTGCTCATCGGCCGGCTCTTCCACCAACGTGCCATCGCGGTCCAGGAACAGGACCTTCAGCGGGGCAGCACTCATGCGAGGCTCCTCAGTACAGTGTCATTTTGCTCGGGCGTGCCAACCGACAGCCGCAAGGCCCGCGGCAACGCCGGCTGCCGTACGTCACGGATGATCAGGCCTGCGTTACGCACGCGCCGCAGTACGTCGTCCGCGTCAGCAAACTCGACCAGCAGGAAATTGGCGTCACTCGGCCAGATACGCAGCACGCCGGGCGTCTTGCGCAGGGCTTCAGCAAGTCGGGCGCGCTCGGCCAGCAAAGTGGCAACGCCCTTCTGCATCGCGCTGATCGACGCAGCCCGCAGCAACGGTGCCACGACTTCCACCGTGGGTTCGCTCACGGCGTAGGGCGGGATGACCTTGCGGGCGAGGGCGATGATCGCCGGCTGCGCAATCAGGGTGCCGCAGCGGGCACCGGCCAGCCCGTGCGATTTGGACAGCGTGCGCATCACCACCAGGTTGGGCAGCGACGCAATCTCGCTGGCCATGCTGGGCACACCTGCAAATTCGATATAGGCCTCATCCACGACCAGGATCGCGCGCGTGCCCAGTTGGCGGGCCAGATCCAGCAGCGTGTCACGCGGCACGAGGTTGCCGGTCGGGTTGTTCGGCGAACACACGAACACCAGTTTGGTGTTCGCATCGAGCTTCGCCAGGATGGCCGGCACGTCCAGCGCGAAGCCCTGGTCCGCGAGTAGCGGCACGTCAACGACCTCGGCACCCTGGATGCGTGCGGCCACGGCATACATGCTGTAGGTCGGCGGACAAACGATGATCTTGTCCTGCCCGGCGCGGCAAAAAATACGCATCAGCAGGTCAATGGCCTCGTCGCTGCCCCGACCCACCAGCACTTGCTCGGGTGCGACGCCATACAGCGCAGCAAGACCTTCCACCAGCGGCGGGGGCTGCGGCTCCGGATAGCGGTTGAGGCCGGCCGCTGACGGATCGCCGGCGATTCGCCACGGCAGTTCGTTGGCATGCAGGCGCTGCAGGCTCGGCTCCCAGGCGGCGTGCGAGTAGGCCTTCAGCGCGAGGATGTCCGGGCGCGCCAGGTCCAGGACGGAACTCAACGCCCGCCCTCCGGCGCCAACGCCTGCAGCCGCACGGTCACGGCATTGGCATGCGCATCCAGGCCCTCCAGGCGGGCCAGGATCTCGGCGACCGGGCCCAGCAGCGACAGGCCGGCGGGCGTGAGCTCCTGCACCGTGATGCGCTTCTGGAAGTCAGCGACCGACAGGCCGCTATAGGCCCGCGCATAGCCGTAAGTCGGCAACACGTGGTTGGTGCCCGAGCAGTAGTCACCCATGGGTTCCGGTGACCATGCGCCCAGGAACACCGAGCCTGCGTTCACGACGCCATCCAGCAGCGCCCGCGAATCGCGGGTCTGGATGATCAGGTGCTCCGGCGCGTAGTCGTTCGACACCGCCAGCGCAGTGGCCAGGTCCTTCACGACAATGGCACGGCAGTTGCGCGTCGACTCCTCCAGGATCGCGCCACGCGACAACTGCGTCGCCTGGCGGATGAGGGCCTCGTTGGCCGCCGTGGCCAGCGCCGCGGAGTCCGTCACCAGCACGGCCTGCGCGCGCGTGTCGTGCTCGGCCTGGGCCAGCAGGTCCGCTGCCACGAACTCGGCGTTGGCCTCGCCATCCGCGATGACCAGCACCTCTGAAGGACCGGCCGGCATGTCACAGGCCGCGCCGGCAGGGTCTGCTGCCACCAGCTGCTTGGCAGCCGTGGTGAGGGCGGTGCCCGGACCATAGATCTTGTCGACCTTGGGCACGGATTCGGTGCCATAGGCCATG
>CANGFJ010000174.1 GCA_947453065.1 Pseudomonadota bacterium | reverse complement strand
GCCCGATGACCATTGCGATGCTGATGCAGAACACGCTGGAGGCCTACCAGCACCGCGAGAGCAAAGCCTAATCGGCCTGCGTAGTGGCGGCGCTACTTGCGCCGCCAGCTGGTCACGCCACCCGGCTTGTCTTCCAGCACCACCCCCTGCGCGGCGAGCACGTCGCGCAGGCGGTCGGACTCGGCAAAATCCTTTGCCTTGCGCGCTGCCAGCCGCGCCTCGATGCACGCCTGGATCTGCGCATCGCTCACCCCTTCGGCCACCGCGCCGTCCACTGGCTGGCTGCAGCGGAACCACGCTTCGGGATCGAGCTGCACCACGCCCAGCAGTGAGGACAACGCACGAAACTCCGCGGCCCAACTGGCGGCTTCCGCCACCTTGCCGGCAGCCTTCAGCGTGTTGATCTCGCGCGCCAGCGTCTGCAACACGGCAACGGCCTCGGCAGTGTTGAAGTCCTCGTTCATCGCCGCTTCGAACTTGTCGCGATACGGCGTAGCGCCCGGGGGCGGTGACGCGTCAGGCAAGCCCCGCAGCGCGTTGTACAGCCGACCCAGCGCCAGGTCCGCCTGCTCCAGCTGCGTCAGCGAATAGTTGATGGGGCCGCGGTAGTGGCTGCCCAGCAGGAAATAGCGCAGCACCTCGGGGTGGCGCAGCCGCGGCAGGATGTCGCGCACGGTAAAGAAGTTGCCCAGTGACTTGGACATCTTTTCGTTGTCGACATTCACGAAGCCGTTGTGCATCCAGACCTTGACGAACGGGTGACCCGTGGCGCCGCAGGACTGCGCGATTTCGTTTTCGTGGTGCGGGAACTTGAGGTCCATGCCGCCGCCGTGGATGTCGAAGTAATCGCCGAGCAGCGAGGTCGACATGGCCGAGCACTCGATGTGCCAGCCGGGGCGGCCCGGCCCCCAGGGCGAGTCCCAGGTGGGCTCGCCGAGCTTGGAGCGCTTCCACAGCACGAAATCCAGCGGATCGTGCTTGGACTCTTCGACGTCGACGCGGGCGCCGGCGCGCAGGTCGGCCAGGCGCTTGCCCGACAGGCGGCCGTAATCCGGAAAACTGGACACCGAATACAGCACGTCGCCGCTGCTGGCGACATAGGCGTGACCGCGCTCGATGAGGCGCTGGATCAGCGCGAGGATCTCGGGCACATAGGCCGTGGCACGCGGCTCGATGTCGGGACGCTCCACGCCCAGCTGCGCGGCGTCTTCGTCCATGGCCGCAATGTAGCGGGCGGTCAGCGCCTCGATGGGCTCGCCGTTCTCGGCGGCGCGGCGAATGATCTTGTCATCGATGTCGGTGATGTTGCGGACGAAGGTCAGCGCGTAGCCGCAGTGGCGCAGGTAGCGCCGCACGACGTCGAACACGACGAACATGCGCATGTGGCCGATGTGGCAGTAGTCGTAGACGGTGATGCCGCAGACGTACAGGCGGACCTTGCCCGGGACCAGGGGAACAAAGGGCTCGACCTGGCCCGTCAGGGAATTGTGGATGCGAAGCATCCGCCTATCTTACGTGAATCGCTCCAGCCGCTGCTGCGCGGCACCCGGCGCAAAGGCCTGCAGCAGCAGGCCCAGCTCCGGACCGTGCAGGCGGCCGGTCAGCGCAGCCCGCAGCGGTTTGAACAGCGCGGCACCCTTGGCGCCGCTGGCGGCTTTAGCGGCGTCGGCGATGGCCTTGAAGTCATTGCCGTGGTCGCGCGCGGCCTGGGCTGCGGCAGTCATCAGGCCGGGTGCGCAGCGGCCCAGGGCCTCGCGCGCGTCTTCTTGTGGCTCGGGGGGCGGACCGAATGCCACGGCGACCCACTCGTCCGCATCGGCCGGCAGCACCACATTGGGCAGCACCGCGCGGACAAAGGCCTCGCGCTGCCCGGGGGGCAGGTCGGGCGGCAGCTGCAGTGCCAGCCAGGCCTGGGCGGCCTCAGCAGACAAGGCATGCGCAGTCACGCGCTGCCAGTGCAGCAGCTGGGCGGTGTCGAAGTGCGCGGGTGAGCGCTGCAGGTGGGGCAGCTCGAAGGCGGCGGCCATCTGCGCCAGCGTCAGCAGGTCATTGACGGGGGTGGAGTGCCCGAGCCGGAACAGGTGGTTGAGCACGGCTTCCGGCAGGAAGCCCCGATCACGCAATTCGCGCACGCTGGTGGCGCCATGGCGTTTGGACAGCGGCGTGCCGTCCTCGCCCGTGAGCAGCGACAGGTGGCCGTACTGTGGCGCCTGGAGGCCCAGCGCCTGCAGGATCAGCAACTGGCGCGGCGTATTGGTGAGGTGGTCCTCGCCGCGCAATACATGGGTGACTTCGGATTCCGCGTCATCCAGCGCATTGGAAAAGAAGAACGCGGGGCTGCCGTCGGCCCGCCGCAGGATGAAATCCCCCAGATCCCGGCAGGCAAAGTGACGGGGGCCGTGCACCAGGTCGTTAAAGACCACCTCGCCCTGCTCAGGCACGGCAAAACGCAGGGTCGCGGCCTCCCCTGCCGCAAGACGAGCGGCGCGCTCTGCGGGCGTGAGGCGGCGACAGGTGCCGGCATAGCGCGGCGGCTTGCCGGCCGCCTGCTGCGCACGGCGCGAGGCCTCTAGCTGCGCGCTGCTGCAGAAGCAGGCATAGGCGTGGCCACCGGCTTCCAGGTGCGCCAGCTGCGCGGCATAAATGCCGCGGCGCTGCGACTGGCGCAGCGGCACCGCGTCCCAGGCCAGACCCAGCCAGTGCAGGTCGGCCAGCAGCGCCGTGACGAATTCCTCGCGGCTGCGTTCGGCGTCGGTGTCTTCGATGCGCAGCAGGAAACGCCCGCCACTGCCGCGATGGGCATAAAGGGCGCTGAACAGCGCCGTACGGGCATTCCCCAAGTGCAGCTCACCGCTGGGACTGGGGGCGAAACGGGTCACGACGAGGCTGGGCGACATCTCTACAATGTTACGCCAACGATGTCCGATGACACTTACCTGTTCGTTTCAGACCTGCACCTCGACGCGCGGCTGCCCGCGGCCGTGGCGCAGTTCATGTCGTTCCTGAAAGGGCCAGCCAGCGAGGCCGCCGGCCTGTACATCCTGGGTGACCTGTTCGAGGCCTGGGTGGGCGACGATGACCCTGAGCCCTGCCGCAACCAGGTGTGCGAGGCGCTGCGCGACTACACCTCCAGCGGGAAGCCCTGCTTCGTGGTGCGCGGCAACCGCGACTTCCTGTTCGGTGCAGGCTTTGAGGCCCGTACAGGCTGCCAGCTGCTGCCCGATCCGGTCCGGGTCACGATTGGCGCCCTGCAGCTGTTCGTCAGCCATGGCGATGTGCTGTGTACCGACGACCATGCTTATCAGGAACTGCGCAGCGTTGTGCGCCAGAGCGCCTGGCAGCGCCACTTCATGGCCCTGCCGCTGGACACGCGCCGCGCGCTGGCCGATGCCGCGCGCTCCGGCAGCAAGGCCCACACGGGCCGCACCCAATATTCGGTGATGGACGTGAACACGGCGGCGGTACTGGCCGCCTTCCGCGCGACCGGCACGCGGCTGATGGTCCACGGCCATACTCACCGACCGGGCGTTCACAGCGTCGATGTGGATGGACAGAGCGCCACGCGGATCGTGCTGGGGGACTGGTATGAGCAGGGCAGTTGCCTGCACGTGCAGGCTAACGGGCACTACGAGCTGCTGACGCTACCGCGCGGCTGAGCGGGCAGTTCTTCGGCGCGATGACAGGCGACGGCGAGCGCGCCGACCTGCCTTAACAGGGGTCTTTCCTGCGCGCAGCGCGGCTGCGCGTGCGGGCAGCGCGCCAGATAGGCGCAGCCCTGGCCCGGCAAAGCCTCCACCTCGGCGGCCGCTGTCAGGCTGCGGGATTGACCGCGCGCAAGGCGCGCCTTGAGCGGGTCTGCCACCAGCGCTGCGGCCAGCAAGGCCTGCGTGTACGGATGCCGCGAGGCCGTGAACAACTGGGCTGTCGGCCCCTGCTCCATCACCTGGCCGCGATACAACACCAGCGTGCGGTCGCAGAGAAAGCGCACGGCCGCCAGGTCATGCGCGATGAACAGCAGGGCCAGCTTGCGCTGCACGCGTTGCTCGGCCAGCAGCTCCAGGACCTGCGTGCGGATGGACACATCCAGCGCGGAAACAGGCTCGTCGCACACCAGCACCGAGGGGCCTGCCAGCAAGGCGCGGGCGATGCCGATGCGCTGCGCCTGCCCGCCGGAAAACTGATGCGGGTAGCGGTCCAGCTGCAGGGCCTCCAGGCCCACGGCCTGCAGCATGGCGGCCGCACGCTCACGACGCGCCACACGCGACAGCCGCGGCTCGAACACGCGCAGCGGCTGAGCGAGGATCTCGCTGATGCGCATGCGCGGATCGAGTGAGGCCAGCGGGTCCTGGAAGATCATCTGCAGCTGGCGGCGTCGGGCGCGCAGCTCCTGTCGGTCGAGAATGGCCAGGTCTTCGCCCCGCAGCAGCACTTGTCCGGCCGCCAGGGGCAGCAAGCGCAGGACGGCACGGGCCAGCGTGGACTTGCCGCTGCCCGACTCGCCAACAATGGCCAGCGACTCGCCCTCATCCAGGGTGAACGTGACGCCCTGAAGCGCCGTGAAGAACGTGGGCCTGCGGGGCCAGCCACCGGGCAGCCGGTACTGCACCGCAAGGTCGCGGCCTTCCAGCAGCAATACGCCGCTCATGGGACACCCTGAGCGGGAATTTCGAGACGTCGGGCCGCCGCCAGCAAACGCTGCGTATAGGCATGCCGGGGCGCAGCAAACAGCGACAGGGCATCGGCCTGCTCGACAATGCGCCCGGACTGCATGACGACCACGTCGTCAGCGATCTGGGCCAGCACGCCCAGGTCATGGGTGACAAACAGAATGGCCATGCCCGTGCGGTCACGCAGGTCGAGCAGCAGATCCAGGATCTGCGCCTGCACGGTGACGTCCAGCGCCGTCGTGGGCTCATCGGCCAGCAGCAGGTCTGGCTCGCACAGCAGCGCCATGGCGATGACCACCCGCTGCCGCATGCCGCCGGAGAGTTCATGCGGATACTGCGCATAGCGGCGCGCCGGCTCGCCGATGCCCACGGCCTCGAGCATCGCCAGCGAGCGCTCGCGGGCCTCGGCGCGGCTACAACGCCGGTGCCACTGCAGCACTTCGGCCAGCTGCAGGCCGATGCGCAGTTGTGGATTCAGCGCCGTCATCGCGTCCTGGAAGACCATGGCGATGCGATTGCCGCGCAGGCGCCGCAGGCTGGACTCGGGCGCGCCGACGAGTTCCTGCCCGGACAGGCGCGCACTGCCCGAGAGCCGCGCGCCCTGCGGCGAGAGGCCCAGCAAGGCCAGCAGCAACTGGGTCTTGCCCGAGCCCGACTCTCCGGCGATGCCCAGGATGCGGCCGCGCTGCAGAGACAGGCTGGCGGCGTCAACAGCCAGCAACTCGCCGGCCTGCGAGGGCAGTTGCACGGACAGGTCGGTGAGCTGCAGCAGCGGCGTGGCGGTCTCTGTCATGGCATCAGGTCGACGAGGGGTCATAGGCATCGCGCAGGGCATCGCCGATGCGGTTGCAGCAATACACGATCAGGGCCAGCAGCACCGCCGGGCAGATCAGCAAACGGGGACGCCCGCGCATCTGTGCGGCGCCGTCTGCAATGAGTACACCGAGCGATGTCAGGG
>CANGFJ010000173.1 GCA_947453065.1 Pseudomonadota bacterium | reverse complement strand
GATGCCGCGCTCGAACGCCGCTTCCAGAAAGTGCTCGTGGACGAGCCCACCGTGGAAGACACGATCGCCATTTTGCGTGGCCTGAAAGAACGCTACGAGGTCCACCACGGCATCGAGATCACCGACCCGGCCATCGTCGCTGCGGCCCAGCTCTCGCATCGTTATATCGCTGACCGCCAGCTGCCAGACAAAGCGATCGACCTCATCGACGAGGCCGGTGCGCGCATCCGCATGGAGATCGACTCCAAGCCCGAGGTCATGGACAAGCTCGAGCGTCGCATTATCCAGCTGCGCATCGAACAGGTGGCGCTGAAGAAAGAGGACGACGACGCCTCCAAGAAGCGCCTGGCCACGCTGGAAGAGACGCTGCGCCAGCTCGAGAAGGAATACGCCGACTTCGAGGAAGTGTGGAAGGCCGAGAAGGCCACCATGCAGGGCGCTGCGTCCGTCAAGGAAGAGATCGAAAAGCTCAAGCTCGAACTGGAAGCCGCGCGCCGCGCCAATGACCTGACGCGCATGGCCGAGCTGCAGTACGGCCGCATTCCCGAGCTCGAAAAGAAGCTCGTTGCCGCGCAGGCGGCCGAGCAGAAGGCCCCGACCCTTGTGCGCAACAGCGTCACCGAAGAGGAGATCGCCGAGGTCGTCTCCAAGTGGACCGGCATTCCCGTCTCCAAGATGCTGGAGGGTGAAAAAGACAAGCTCCTGCGCATGGAAGAGGCGCTGGCCAAGCGCGTCGTCGGGCAGCCCGAGGCGCTGAAGATTGTCGCCAATGCCATCCGCCGTTCACGGGCGGGCTTGTCCGATCCGCGTCGGCCCAACGGTTCGTTCCTGTTCCTGGGTCCCACGGGCGTCGGCAAGACCGAGCTGTGCAAGGCGCTGGCCGAATTCCTGTTCGACAGCGATGACGCCATCGTGCGCGTCGACATGTCGGAGTTCATGGAGCAGCACTCCGTGGCCCGCCTGATCGGTGCGCCGCCGGGCTATGTGGGCTATGAAGAGGGCGGCTATCTCACCGAGGCCGTCCGTCGCCGCCCGTATTCGGTAGTGCTGCTCGACGAGGTCGAGAAGGCACACAAAGATGTCTTCAACGTGCTGCTGCAGGTTTTGGATGATGGTCGCCTGACCGATGGCCAGGGCCGTACCGTGGACTTCCGCAACACGGTCATCATCATGACCTCCAACCTGGGCTCCGACATCATCCAGCAGCTGGCGGGCGAGAAGCAGTACGCGCGCATGAAGTCCGAGGTCATGGAACGCGTGCAGCAGCACTTCCGGCCGGAATTCGTTAACCGAATCGACGACATCATCGTCTTCCATCCGCTGGGTTCGGAGCAGATCCGCGCCATCGTGGACATCCAGCTGGCGGGCCTGCGGGCACGGTTGGCCGAGCGCGACATGACCCTGACGCTGTCCCTGGCCGCCCGCGACCAGCTGGGCGAGGCGGGCTTTGACCCGGTGTACGGCGCCAGACCCCTCAAGCGGGCCATCCAGCAGCAGGTGGAGAACCCGCTGGCAGAAAGCATCCTGCGCGGGCATTTCGGCCCGGGCGACACGGTCGCAGCGGATGCGCGGGAGGGGCAACTGGTGTTCGAGAAGACGGTGCGCTAGGGCATAATCCCCGGCATGCCGTTCTACGAATATCAGTGCCGGGCCTGTGGTGCGCAGGTCGAGGTCATGCAGAAGATCAATGACGCACCGCTCAAGAAGTGTCCCGAGTGCGCCAAGAACCAGCTCACGCGGCTGATCTCGGCGCCCGTCTTCCGCCTCAAGGGCGGCGGCTGGTACGAGACAGACTTCAAGTCCGACAAGGACAACAAGCGCAACCTGGCCAGTGGCGACACCGACAGTGCCCCGGCGGCTGCCAGCGACGCCAAGCCGGCTGCCGGCAAGGCCAGCAAGGCCGCTGAGCCGGCCGCTGCACCCGCTGCGGCCAGCGCTGCAGCCAAGCCTGCCGCACGACGCACCGCACCGACCAAGGCCAAGGCCGCGAAATCCGCCAAGCGTGCGCCGGCGGGCAAGGCGCGCAAGTGAGCGTGCCGGCGCGGCGCAGCCTGCGTCGCTACCTCATGGCCGGCTTGCTGGTGTGGCTGCCGCTGGGCGTCACCTACCTGTCGTTCAAGTTCGTGCTCGATCTCATGGACGGGCTGCTGCCGCTGCTGCCGGCCCGCTACCAGCCCGATGCGCTCATCGGCTTCCACATCCCCGGCTTCGGCGTCATCCTGGCGTTCGTGGTGCTGCTGGTCACCGGCCTGCTGGTGGCCAACCTCATCGGTCGCACGCTGGTGTCGTGGTGGGAAGAGCTGCTCAACCGTATCCCGCTGGTGCGCTCGATCTACTCCGGGGTCAAGGGCTTTACCGAGACCCTGGTGTCCAGCGATGGCGGCGGCTTCCGCAAGGTCGTGCTGGTCGAGTACCCGCGCCGTGGCATGTGGAGCATGGCCTTCGTCACGGCCGAGAACCTGCTCGAGATCAATGCCAAGACCGGCGCCGACCAGGTCTGCGTCTTCATCCCGACAACGCCCAATCCGACCGCGGGCTTCATCTACATGGTCCCGGCCACCGATGTCATCGAGCTGGACGTCAGCGTCGATGCCGCGATGAAGATGATCGTGACCCTGGGCGTGGTCGTGCCGCCCTCGATGCGGCCCCCCCTGCCGCCGGCCGGGCACCCCTAGGTGAGCGGCGGGCAGCTCGCGGCGATCCTCGTGCGCGAGCAGCAGGCCTTTGCATCGGCCCGTCCGCAGTCCCTCGCGCTGTCGCAGCGCGCCGCCGCGCACTTTCCCCACGGCGTCCCGATGCACTGGATGCGCGACTGGGGCACGGCTTTCCCGCTGTTCGTCCACGCGGCGCAGGGCGCTGAGCTCGTCGATGCCGACGGCCATCGCTATGTGGACTTCTGTCTCGGCGACACTGGCGCGATGTTCGGGCATTCACCGCCTGCCGTCGCTGCAGCCCTGGCCGCGCAGGCCGTGCGTGGCCTCACCACCATGCTGCCGGCCGAGGCCACACCCCACGTGGGCGAGGCGCTGGCCGAGGTCTTTGGCCTGCCCTGGTGGCAACTCACCCAGACCGCCACCGATGCCAACCGCGCGGTGCTGCGTCTGGCGCGCGCGGTCACCGGGCGGCCGCGCATCCTCGTGTTCAATCACTGCTACCACGGCACCGTCGACGAGACGATGGTCGTGATGGGCGAGGGCGGTCGCACGCTGCCGCGCCCCGGGCAGATCGGGCGCGTGAACGACGTTTCACAGACCGTCGTGGTCGAGTTCAATGACCTGCCCGCGCTGCAGGCCGCGCTGGCGGCAGGCGACATCGCCTGCGTCCTGGCCGAGCCGGTGATGACCAACGCCGGCATGGTGCTGCCACAGCCCGGCTTCCTCGACGCACTGCGTACCGCCTGCACCCGCCACGGCACGCTGCTGGTCATCGACGAGACGCACACGCTCTCCTCGGGTCGTGGCGGCTACGGGCGCAGCACGGGCCTGGCGGCGGACTTCCTGGTCTGTGGCAAGGCCGTTGCCGGTGGCCTGCCGTGTGCCGTGTATGGCTTTACCGATGACGTGGCTGCGCGCCTGCGCCGGGCCGAGGCCGCCCGCGAGCCGGGCCACTCTGGGCTGGGCACCACGCTGTCGGCCAACCCGCTGGCGCTGGTGGCGCTGCAGGCCAGCCTCACGCAGCTGATGACGGTGGCCAACCATGACCACATGAACCGTCTCGCGGCACAGCTGGCCAGCGCGATCGAGTCAGCATTTCGCGCGCGCGGCCTGGGCTGGCAGGTGTCCCGCGTGGGCGCGCGGCTGGAGTTTGGCCGTGGTGTGCCGCCCTGCAACGGCAGCCAGAGCCTGGCCGCCATCGATCACGACCTGGAAGGGGCGATGCACCTGTACCTGCTCAACCGCGGGTTCCTGCTCACGCCTTTCCACAACATGATGCTGGTCTCGCCGGCCACGACCGCCGGACAGGTCACGGCTTTCCTGTCGGCCTTCAGCGATTGCCTGGATGAATTCAGCGGACTGATGGGCGCCCCATGAACGACGAGCTGCAGCAGTTCCTGACCCAGTACCCCGACATCCAGAGCGTGCAGGTCTTCCTCACCGACCCCTCTGGCGTGTCGCGCGGCAAGAATGTCAGCCGTGATGAACTCGAGGCCCTTTACGCGCACGGTCGCAACGTGGCCGGCTCCATCCTCGGGCTCGACGTCACCGGGGCGGATGTCGAGGCCACTGGCCTGGTCTGGGAAACCGGTGATGCCGACAAGCTCTGCCGGCCCGTGCCGGGCACGCTGCAGCCCACGCCCTGGCTGCCAGGCACCGGGCAGGTGATGCTGTCGATGTACGAGCTGGATGGCCGTCCCGCCGCGGCCGATCCGCGTCATACGCTGGCACGGGCTGTGGCACGCGTCGAAGCCCTGGGCTACACCTCGGTGTTCGCCTGCGAAGTCGAGTTCTATTTGCTGCGTCGGCTGCCCGATGGCCAGCTGGTGCCGGCCGGTCCCGAGGCGCCCCAGCGCCTGGGCGAGCCCGACCGCATCGAGGCCTATGGGCTCTCGCGCCTGGATGACCTGGCCCCGGTGTTCCAGGACGTGTTTGCCGCGGCCCGGGCCCAGGGCCTGCCGGTGGGCACGCTCATGGCCGAATACGCGCCCGGGCAGTATGAAATCACGCTGCAGCACCGCCCTGATGCGCAGCGGGCCGTCGACGAGGCCATCCAATTCAAGCGCCTGCTGCGCGGCGTGGCGGCCCGCCATGGACTCATCGCCAGCTTCATGGCCAAGCCGTTCACTGATCGGGCTGGATCCGGCGCGCACCTGCACCTGAGCCTCGCCGACCAGGACGGGCACAACGCCTGCGCGGCAGACGATCCGGCCGGCACGCCTTTGCTCCGCCAGGTCATCGGCGGCCTGCAGGCCACGGCCGCCGAGAGCTTCCTGGTGTTCGCGCCCCACGGCAATTCCTACCGGCGCTTCCGGCAGGAGAGCTATGCGCCCGTCGCCGCCAACTGGGGCGTGAACAACCGCAGTGTCAGCCTGCGCATCCCGGCAGGGCCGCCCGCCTCGCGACACGTCGAGCATCGGTTCTGCGGGGCAGATGCCAACCTGTATGTGGCGGCAGCCACAGTACTGGCCGGCGCGGCACACGGCATCGAACAGCAGCTGGATCCGGGGCCGCCGGTGACCGGCAACGGCTACCGGGCGCCCCCGGCACCACCCGAGGCCGGCCGCCGGCTCCCGCAGGGCTGGTCTGAGGCCCTCGCGCGGGCCGGAGCGTCTGCTTTTCTGCGCGAGGCCCTGGGTCCCGACTTCCTGAACGTGTTCCTGGCCATCAAGGCGCAGGAATGCGCGGCCTATAACGCGCAAGTCACGGCCACCGATCTGGCCTGGTACCTGCGCAGCGTCTGACGTTTTTTTGCAACGGCCCTTCCCGTTTCGAGACGCACTGGTAATTAATTGCCGATTCTTGTAGTTTCAACGAATCTGCAGCGCTGGTTTTTTAGCCTGCCAGAGACAAGAAAAATACACACTTGGGGGGATGATGACGAATAACAAGCTTGCGCTTGCCGTACGGCGTGCGCTTCGGACCGGATCCGTGGTTTCCATCTCGACGCTGGCAGTGCTCACTGCTGCGCCGGCGTTCTCGGCAGAAGAGACGCTGGAGCCCGTCGAAG
>CANGFJ010000172.1 GCA_947453065.1 Pseudomonadota bacterium | reverse complement strand
AGCGTCCACGGACCGCTGTCGTCGCCCTCGGCATTGAGCACCAGGGCCTCGATGTCGCCATCGAAGAGTTCCTTCTTGCGGTCAGCGAGGGCCTTGAAGCCCTCGAATACGCGGTTGAGCTCGGCCTCGTCGAGCTCGAAGCCCAGGCTTTTGACGCGATCCCGGAAGGCATGCCGGCCACTGTGCTTGCCCAGCACCAGGCTGCTGCGCAGCAGGCCCACGTCCTCGGGACGCATGATTTCGTAGGTCTGCGCGTTCTTCAGCATGCCGTGCTGGTGGATGCCCGACTCATGCGCGAAGGCGTTCTCGCCGACGATCGCCTTGTTGCGGGGCACGGCCACGCCGGTGATGCTGGAAACCAGCCGCGACGTCGGGTAGAGGCGGGTAGTGTTGATGTTCGTGCGGCACTTGAAGTGCGACTCGCGCGTCTTCAGGGCCATGACGACTTCTTCCAGGGCGCAGTTGCCCGCGCGCTCGCCGATGCCGTTAATGGTGCACTCAACCTGCCGCGCGCCATTGGCCACGGCGGTCAGGCTATTGGCCACTGCCAGGCCCAGGTCGTCATGGCAGTGAACCGAGAGCCGCGCCTTCTCGATCCCGCGCACATGTTTGCGCAGGTAGCGGAAGACCTCGGCAAATTCGTCCGGCACGGTGTAACCCACGGTGTCCGGAATATTGATGGTCGTGGCGCCGGCCTCGATGACCGCCTCCACCACCTCGGCCAGGAAATCCAGTTCCGTGCGCGAGGCGTCCTCCGGAGAGAACTCCACATCGGCACAGTGTTCGCGTGCCCACTGCACGCCCTGGACCGCACGGCGCACGATTTCCTCGCGCGCCATGCCCAGCTTGAATTCACGGTGGATCGCGCTGGTCGCGAGAAACACGTGAAGTCGGCCGTGCGCCGCCGGCGCGATGGCACGGGCTGCGATCTCGATGTCCTCGCGGGCACAACGTGCCAGCGCAGCGATGATCGGGCCCTGCACCTCGCGGGCAACGGCATTCACGGCCTCGAAGTCACCCTTCGAAGCGGCAGGAAAGCCGGCCTCGATGACATCGACACCCAACTCCGCCAGCGCCTTCGCGACCCGCAGTTTTTCAGGCTGCGTCATGCTGCAGCCCGGAGACTGCTCACCATCGCGAAGCGTTGTGTCGAAGATCAGTACGCGGTCATCGATTCCCATTATCTGACTTTCCTGCCTTAAGGCCTCAGCGCTCGTCCTTCAACCAGGGCATCTTGCCGCGCAGAACCGCACCGACCTTTTCGATCTTGTGGTTCAGGTCGCGGTTCATGAGCTTGGTGTAGTTCTTGCGACCGGTGCGGTTTTCCTCGATCCATTCCTTGGCGAACTTGCCGGTCTGGATCTCCTTGAGGACCTTGCCCATGTTCTTCTTGACGCGCGCGTCAATGATGCGCGGGCCACGGGTCAGGTCACCGAACTTGCAGGTCTCGCTGACGAACTGGTGCAACTTGGCCAGACCGCCTTCGTGCAGCAGGTCGACGATCAGCTTCAGTTCGTGCAGAACCTCGTAATAGGCCACTTCCGGCTGGTAGCCGGCTTCGATCAGGGTCTCGAAACCTGCGAGCACCAGTTCGGTCGTGCCACCGCAGAGCACGGCCTGTTCGCCGAACAGGTCGGTCTCGGTCTCTTCGCCGAAGGTCGTCTCGAGGACGCCGCCACGCGTGGCGCCAATACCATGGGCATAGGCCAGCGCACGGTCAAAGGCCGTACCGGTCGGGTCCTGATGCACGGCGATCAGCGCCGGCACGCCACGACCCTGCTGATACTGGCGACGCACCAGACCACCCGGGCCCTTCGGCGCGATCAGCACGACATCCAGGTCCTTGCGGGCCGAGATCTGCTTGAAGTGAATGTTGAAGCCGTGCGCAAACAGCAGCGTCGCATTCGGCTCGATCTTGGACTCGAGCTCTTCGTACAGCGCCTTCTGCGGGATGTCCGGCACCAGCATCGCCACCAGGTGGGCGCCGACGACAGCTTCGGCTGGCGTGACGACGGTCAGGCCGTCTTTCTTCGCCTGCTTCCAGCTCTTGCCCTTGCGGACGCCGACAACGACATCATGGCCGCTGTCCTTGAGGTTGAGAGCATGTGCGCGCCCCTGGCTGCCATACCCGAGGATGGCGATCTTCGCCTTGCGAAGTGCCTTCTTATTGACGTCTTTCGGTCCGTATAAACGCATCACATAACTCCCGTTCGACCAACAAAAAACCCCGCATCGGCTGTTGAAGCCGGTGCGGGGTTCTGGATTCTTGCCTGCTGGCTACCTTACCTGGGGTCAGCTCGGCTCGCAGCACCCGCACCGGCTGCTCTGGAGAAGCAGCAGCAGGTCCAGCGGTACGACGACAGAGAGAACGCGTGTCGTGGAACGGCTGATCAACTGCTCGAGCATGATTTCTGGTGCGGTAAGTGCCTGTAAGACCCCGAATCTGACCATATTGCCAAAGCCCTTGTCAACGCGGCCGGGTCCGCGCCTGACCCTGCAGAATCGCTTAAGCTTCAGCGCTTGAACATTCCCACGCACCCTTATCTGCTGCCCGCTGACGACGCGCAGGCCGGCGCCACACCGGTCACGCTACTCACCGAGCGCGACTACGCGACCTGGCTTGGCCTGCAGACGTCGTACACCACCACTTGGTTGGCCAGCCAGGGCTTTCGCCCCGAACGGGGCCGGTTTCTCACCGTGCCCGGCATCGACAGCCCCGCCGGCAGCGTCGTGGTGGGCCTGGGCAGCAACCCGGGCATCGACCTGTGGCTGGCCGCCGGGCTGGCAGATCGCCTTCCCCCGGGCGATTACCGCCTGGCAACGCCGCTTGCGCCCGGCCAGGCCACTCACTTCACACTGGGCTGGTTGCAAGGCAGTTATCGTTATTGCCGCTACCGTTCCGGGGAAAACCTGCCCGCGCGCCCGCGGTTGCAGATTCCGCCAGGTGCCGATGTTCCCTATGCCATCGCCGCCGCACAGGCTGCCAGCCTGGCCCGCGACCTGATCAATACGCCGGCCAACGACCTGGGGCCCGCCGAACTGGAGGCAGCGGCCCGGTCGCTGGCGAGCGAACTGGGCGGCGAACTGCAGGTAGTGCAGGGCGAACCCCTGCTGGCCGGGTATCCGCTCATTGAGGCAGTGGGGCGCGGCAGTCCGCGCGCCGGGCGCCTGCTTGACCTGCGGTTCCCGCAGCCCGGGGCGCCACGCGTCACGATAGTGGGCAAGGGCGTCTGTTTTGATACCGGCGGCCTGGACCTCAAGCCCGCCGCCGGCATGCTGTTGATGAAGAAGGACATGGGGGGCGCAGCCTGCGCGCTGGCACTGGTCCAGATGCTGCGCACTTTGCAGGCGCCCATCGACCTGCGATTGCTGATTCCAGCCGTCGAGAACAGCGTCGACGGCTTCTCGTTCCGTCCGGGCGATGTGCTGCGGTCGCGCAAGGGCCTGTCGGTGGAGATCGGCAACACCGATGCGGAGGGGCGCTTGGTGCTGGCCGATGCACTGGCCGATGCCGCCCTCGACACCCCCGACCTGCTCATCGACCTGGCGACCCTGACCGGCGCAGCTCGGGTTGCGTTGGGCCCGGAACTGCCTGCCGTGTTTTGCGGTGACCCCAGCGTGCTGGCAGACCTCCAGCGCCATGGCCAGGAGCAGGGCGATCCGCTGTGGCCGCTGCCGCTTTGGGGCGGGTACAACGACGAACTCAACAGCCGCATCGCTGACCTCAACAACGCCTCGGCCTCTGGTTTTGCCGGTGCGATCACCGGCGCGCTCTTCCTGCAACGTTTCGTGGCAGACCCGGCACGCTGGATCCACATGGACCTGTACGCCTGGAACCCGAAGGATCGTCCGGGCCGTCCGCTCGGGGCAGAAGCGCAGGGCATCCGCGCCCTCTATGGCCTGATCCGGCAACGGTACGGATGAGCCCCCGGCGTCCGAGCGCGCTGGTCGAGGCCCTCTACCGTCGCGAGTCCCTGTCCTGGGGCCTGATCGGCTTTACCCTGGGCCTGGTCGAGGGCGCCACAGCCGCCGTACTGGTCAAGAAGGGCTACGCCGACCTGGGCTCCCCGCAGGCGGTCAACCTCGCGGTGGCCTTTGTCAGTGGTGCTCCCGCGCTGTCCAACGTCGTGAGCTTTCTCTGGGCCAACCTCGCGCACGGCCGGGCCCGTGTGCAACTGATGGTCTGGTTGCTGGCGGCCTTCGCGGTGCTGGTAGGGGTCATCGGTGTCACCCCGCCCAGCAGCCACGGCCTGTGGATCCTCGTCATCTCACTGATCGCCGCCCGCGTTGTCTGGGCTGGCATCCTCACGGTGCGCGCCTCGGTGTGGACGGCCAATTACCCGCGCGCTGTGCTGGCACGCATTACGGGACGGCTGGTGATCATCACCTCCCTGGGCGTCGCGGTCGCGGCGATCCTGGCCGGTTATTTGCTGGAGGCACACCCCGGACAGGTGCGCTGGCTCTATGCCGCAGCCGCTGCAACGGGCCTGGCAGCCGCCTGGCTCTACCGCCACACGCGCGTGCGAAGGGAATTCCAGTTGCTGTCGGCGGAGGTGGAGGCGGTCGGTCGGTCCGAGGTCTTCAGCCTGGGCATCCTGCGGAAAATCCTCCGCGAAGACCCGGCCTACCGCCGGTATATGTTCTGGCTGGGCCTGTTTGGCGCAGGCAACCTCATGGTGGGCGCGCAATTGGTCATCGTGTTCTCCGACCACTTGCACCTCTCCAGCACGGCGCAGATCGGCATCCTGGCGGTTGTTCCGCTGCTGTCGATCCCGCTGTTCACGCCCTTCTGGGCGCGGATGTTCGATGGCGGGCACGTCATTGAGTATCGGGCGCGCCAGTGCTGGGCGCTGGTCGCCGCGATGCTGGTGCTGATCCTGGCGGTCTTCACGCAATGGCCCGCGCTGCTGTGGCTGGGTGCCCTGTTGCTCGGCGCCTCCACCGCGGGCTCCAACCTGGGCTGGAATCTCGGCCACAGCGATTTCGCGTCGCTGGGCAAGATGCAGCAATATATGGGCGTCAACGTCACGCTCACCGGCATGCGCGGCCTCGTCGCGCCGCCGGCAGGCGTGCTCGCTTATGAGTGGTTAGAACGGCAGACGGTGGGAGGAGGGCGCTACGCGCTGATCCTGCCCCTGGCCATGACCCTCGCAGGCGCCTTCGGCTTTAATCATCTGAAAGGGGCGCGCACTCAATCGCCCCGGCAAACAAAGGCAGATCCATGACCCAGCGCAAGACGCCCAAGACCTACGACCCCCGCCAGTACTCCCGCCTCGTGGTGGATGGCGTCAAGCAGACGCCTTCTCGCGCCATGCTGCGCGCCGTGGGTTTCGAGGACGCCGATTTCGCCAAGCCGCAGATCGGCATTGCCTCGACTTGGGCCACGCTGACCCCCTGCAACATGCACATCGGCGAACTGGCCAAAGAGGCCGCGGCCGGTGCCGATGCGGCCGGCGGCAAAGCGGTCCTGTTCAACACGATCACCGTGTCCGACGGCATCTCCATGGGCTCGCCGGGCATGCGCTATTCGCTCGTGTCGCGCGAAGTCATCGCCGACTCCATCGAAACGGTCGTGGGCGCCGAGGGCTTCGACGGACTGGTGGCCGTTGGCGGCTGCGACAAGAACATGCCCGGTTGCGCCATGGCCATCGCGCGCCTGAACCGGCCCGCCGT
>CANGFJ010000171.1 GCA_947453065.1 Pseudomonadota bacterium | reverse complement strand
CGATGCCGTCGTGACCCAGCGCAGCCTTGGCATGGATGCAGCCCGCGACGCTGCGACAGCGGCTATCGAGGCCTGTCGTCGCGACGGCCTGCACATCACGGTGACGGTGGTAAACGCGGCAGGCCAGACGCTGGTGGTGCTGCGCGATGACGGCACGGCACCGCATACCGTCGAGAACAGTCTGCGCAAGGCCTATACGGCGCTGACCTTTCGCGCGACCTCAGGTGCCTTCGGCAAGCGCATTACGTCTGACCCGGCCAACATCGGCGTGCTGAATCTGGAGCACGTGACGTCGCTGGAAGGCGCGCTGCCTATCCTCTCGCACAAAGAGGTCGTCGGTGCAATCGGTGCCTCGGGTGCTCCAAATGGGGCCCTCGATGCGGCCTGCGTGCAGATTGGCATCGATCGCATCGCCAAGGCACTGGAGGCGCCGTGAGCGTCCAGAGTTTCTTCCCCACGCGCATCTATGCAGCACCGCTGCAGCGTCAACCTTGGAAGCCGTTCAACGATCGCCTGCTGCAGGAATGCCTGCAGATGCAGCACGACGACGTGGCCGGCCAGCGCTGGTCCAGCAAGAACTACCCGGGCGGCTATACCTCGTATGGCTCCGTCAGCCGGATGCAGCAGATCTCACCAACGTTCGCGCTGCTGGAAAAGCGGCTGGAGCGACACGTTAAAAAATTTGCGGCGGCCCTGGAGTTCAACCTGGCAGACCGTGAGCTGGCCATGACCGACTGCTGGATCAACATCATGCCCCGTCAGGTGGTGCACAGCCTGCACCTGCATCCGCTCTCGACCCTGAGTGGCACCTATTACGTGCAGACGCCGCGTGGCGCACCGGGACTGAAGTTCGAAGACCCGCGGCTGGATCGGTTCATGGCCGCGCCGCCGCGTGTCGCCGACTGCAGCGTGGAGAATCAGTCCTGGGTGGTGATGCCGGCCGCAGCCGGCAGCCTGCTGCTGTTCGAAAGCTGGCTGCGCCACGAGGTCGTCCCCAACCCCGTCGCGCAGGCGCGCATCAGCATCAGCTTCAACTACAGCTGGTTCTGAAGGGCTGCGGCAAGCTC
Organism: Pseudomonadota bacterium; assembly: GCA_947453065.1. GTDB lineage: Bacteria > Pseudomonadota > Gammaproteobacteria > Steroidobacterales > Steroidobacteraceae > ZC4RG30. The sequence continues at coordinate 4,661 of CANGFJ010000171.1, read as the reverse complement.
TTCGCGCAGTGAGAGGAAGGGCGAATGGTCGGTCTTCAGGCTCTGCACGCGGATGCCCGGCACCCGTGAGGCCATGAACCGCTGCAGGGCAACGGGGATGGCCCGGTCCTCGGTACATTCGATGTAGTGCCGTGGCACAGCGGCAGCGGCAGGGTTGCCCAGCGACACGGTGTCGAGCACCGGACGCACCGGCAACGGTTGCAACCGACTCGCCGCCGCCAGCGCATCGCCCACACGGCAACACCCATAGAACCCCTGCATGGCGACCATCGGCGCCACCGTGACGCACAACCCATCCGGCGTGGCTTCCTGGATGATTTGCGTGGCAGCGCCCTCTGGGCGCGTGGCGAGGGCGTAGAGCGACTCACCGTCCTGCGGGAGGAACGCGCACAGGTACACCACCGAGGCGACTTTCTCAGGCAGCGCATCCAGCGCTGTGGTGATGACCATGCCGCCCATGGAGTGGCCGACCAGGATCTGCGGCCGGGGGCTGTCGTGCAGGGCTTTAACGACCCGGTCGGTCCAGGTCTGCAGGCTGATGGTGTCCAGCGGTGTCTGGTCGGCGCCAAGGCCGGGCAGGTCGATCGCGGTCACGGTATGGCCGGCAGCGCGCAGGTCCTGCGCGAGCGCATCCCAGCACCACGCGCCGTGCCAGGCGCCGTGAATGAGCAAGTAGTCAGACATGGGTGTTTCCCAAAAAAATGCGAGCGCGATTCTAACCACACCGGATCGGGTGATACGCATCGTTCCGGATTACGGCGATCTTCGCCAAGTAGTTGCAATGTCAACGTTCTTGCTGTGTACTAGATGCAACTTTTGTTGTTTGTAAACCACGAATTACAAGAGCGACTTATTTTCCTGTACAGAGTTAGGAGCGAAAGCGCATGACTACGACGGTTGATTTTTCCATCCGACAGATCCTGAAGCCCTGGGCCCTCGCGACCCTTGCGGCCGCCAGCGTTGCAACGCCGGTCATGGCTGCCGACCAGGCGCCCGCCAATGACAACGCGCTCGCCGAAGTTGTCGTCACCGCGCAGTTCCGCTCGCAGAAGCTGCAGGACACGCCGATCGCAATCACGGCCGTGAACGCGGCGCTGCTGGAATCCCGCAACGAGAACAGCCTCGCCGAAGTGACGCGCCAGGCCCCTAACGTAAACCTCATTGAAACCGGCGGCGCCTTCGGGCCGGGCATGTCTGCGTCGATTCGCGGTGTCGGTCAGCGCGATTTCGACCCGGCCTTCGAGCCTGGCGTCGGCGTCTACATCGATGACGTGTACTACTCGAGCCTCACGGGCGCGAACTTCGACCTGCTGGACCTGGATCGCGTGGAAATCGCGCGCGGCCCGCAGGGCGTGCTCGGTGGTCGCAACTCCGAGGGCGGCTCGGTCAAGCTGTATTCGCAGAAGCCTCAGGGTGACAACAGCGGTTCCATTCGTGCGACCTACGGCTCGCGCAACCTGATGGACGTCCGCGGTGTTGCCGACTTCGCGCTGCTGCAGGACAGCCTGTTCCTGCGCGTCTCTGGCGTGTCGAAGAAGCAGGACGGCTATGTCACGCGCCTCGACTATGGCTGCAAGTTCCCGACTTCGGGTGTGCCGTCGCAGTCCCAGCAGGCCGATTGCTTCCTGGGCAAGGAAGGCGGCAAGGATTACTCGGCAGGTCGTGCCGCCTTCCGCTGGCTTGCCACGGATGCCGTGGAAGTCAACTTCGCGGCCGACATGACCGTCGACAATTCAGAGTCTGCGGCCATCGTGCTGCAGGCCGTCAACCCGGTCCCGGGTGGCGCGCTGAATACGGCCACGACCTTTGGGTCGACCACGGTGCCTTATACGTCTGCTTTCGTGCCGACGAACAAGTACACCAGCTACGCCAGCTTCACCGCCATCCGCCCCCAGAACCTGTTCGGTCCGCCGAACCCTCTGGCCGGCTCGTCGATTTCTTGGTCGCCGACCACGCACACGAAGGTCTGGGGTACAAACCTCGCCGTCGACTGGAAGCTGTCGGATGATCTGGCGCTGAAGTCCATCACGGCCTACCGTGAATTCGACAGCCGTTGGGTCGAGGACAACGACGTGTCGCCGCTCTCGGGCTCACTGGGCGCCGAGCACCTGTTCAACCATTCCTTCAGTCAGGAACTGCGTTTGAACGGCAAGCTCTCCAGCGCCGTGGATTACACCCTGGGTGGCTATTACTTCGCGCAGACCACCACCTACGCGACCCACCAGTTCCTGCCGTACGCGATCAAGGGCTTCGAGTTCCTGGGCAACGATCCGGTCGAGGCCTCGACCTATGCCTTCTTCGGCAATGCCAGCTGGCATGTGACCGATGCCCTGAACGTCAACGCGGGCGTTCGCTACACCAGCGAGAAAAAGACCTACCACTACAGCCGTCTGCCGGTGGGTGGTTCGCTGGTGCTGGGTCTGGACAGCCTGAACGGACACCCGGGCCTGTATGACGGTTCCAACGTCGACTATCGCCTGAATGCCGACTATCGCTGGAACGATCAGCTGATGACCTACGCCAGCGTGTCGACGGCGTTCAAGGGCGGTGGCACGAATGCCCGTCCGTTCGGTCCGCTGCAGGTGGTGCCGTTCGACAAGGAAACGCTGCTCGCCTACGAGCTGGGTGCGAAGAGTGATTTCTTCGATCGTCGCCTGCGTGTCAACGTGTCCGGGTTCATCAACAAGTACAAGGATATTCAGCTGACGCTGCTGAGCTGCCCGTCGCTGACGCCAGCCAATCCCTGTGCGGCCACCTTCAATGCCGGCAATGCCGACATCAAGGGTGTCGAGATCGAAGTGGAAGCCCATCCGATCGACGGCCTGACCATCGACGCGACGGCCAGCGACCTGAACTTCACCTACACCAAGCTGATTGCCAACACTGGCCTGACGCTGGGTCAGGAAGCGCCGGGCACGATGAAGAGCAAGTGGAGCCTGGGCATTCAGTACGAGACGGCGCTGGCCGGTGGCGCGACGCTGACGCCGCGCTTTGACTACTCGTTCCAGGGTGGCTTCAACACCAATGCCGTCTTCACCGCGAGCAATCGCGTTGCCGGCTACCACCTGGCCAATGCGCGGGTGACCTGGAAGGCTGCTGACGGCGGCTGGGAAGCGGGGCTGCTGGCCTCGAATCTCTTCGACAAGGCTTACTACACGTCGAACTTCGACCTGCTGGCGAGCTCGGGTTCTGAGTACGGCATCATTGCTCCCCCGCGGGAGATTTCGGTGCAGATCAAGAAGAAGTTCTAATCGGCCTCCTGCTGATCTGAACAGGGGAAGGGCGGCTTAGGCCGCCCTTTTCTTTTGTGCCAAGGGAACGCATCGACGGCATAATCGTCGAAATTTCAACCATCACCCGTTGGAGCGCTCCCGCATGACAAGAACAACAATACCGACGAGCCCTGAGGTTGTGAGCGCCGGCGAGCAACACGCCCTGGACCGCCGCCGTTTTCTGGGCGGCATGGCGCTGGGAACAGGCGCTGCGGCCATACTGGGCGGACTGGGTGGCAGTCAGGCAGCACTGGCCGCGGATGCGCCGGCCACGACTGCGGCCTCCCAGCCGCCACCGCTGTCCGACGTCAAGGGCAAGACGGCCTACATCACGGGCGGCAACACGGGCATCGGCCTGGGCATTGCCCGGGCGCTGGCCAATGCCGGCATGAACGTGGTGATGGGCTATATCAACGAAGAGGCGGTAGCTCCTGCGCTCAAGCTGTTCAAGCCGGGCCAGAAAGTCACGGCCATCCGCCACGATGTCACTGACCGCGATGGCTGGGTCAAGACGCTGGCCGAGATCAATGCCAAGTACGGCAATCTGCACCTGCTGGTGAACAACGCCGGCATCAAGACGCTGCGACAGGCCAACCAGGTCGATGCCAAGGGCTGGGATGCGGCGGTGGCGGTCAACTTCACCGGCATCTACAACGGCGTTGCGGTCTGCGTGCCACACATGCTGGCCCACAAAGAAGGCGGCCACATCGCCACCACGGCCTCGATGGGTGGACTGCTGCCGGGCGTGAATGCCGGTGTGTACACGGCCACCAAGTTTGCAGCGGTGGGCATCATGGAGGCGCTGCGCGTCGAACTGATGAACACAAGCATCGGCACGTCGGTCTACTGCCCGGGCGGCGTCAGCACCGACAACTTTATTTCCGCGGATCCCTCATCGGGCACTGCGCCCTTGATGATGGACCCGCTGGAGGCGGGCGAGCGGGTGCTCAACGGCGTTCGTAACAACGACCTGTTCATCCTCACGCATCCGGAGTTCAAGCCGGGCATGCAGGAGCGCTTTGATGCGATCCTGGCCTCGGTGCCGCCGGAGGCTTTCCCGGAAGCCCGTGCCAAGGCACAGACCCGCGTGCTGACCGCGGCGCCCTATGCGCCGGAGATTGCCCACCGCAAGCAGCCGCGCAAGAGCTACCGCGGCTAAGCCCGCGGTCAGGCGGGCGGCGGCTGCGCGAGCAGCGTCGCCTGGTGGGCCACGTTCTGCCAGCGGCCGTCACGACGCACATACACGCGGATGTGGCGGGCGTGTTTGGCGGGCTGTTCGCCGTCGGCCGTGCACAGGGTGTTGTGGTAGCGGCCGGTGACCACGGCGGTGTCACCGTAGACCCTGACGTGGTTTTCTTCGATGACCCAGCTGGAGAATCGGACCTCAGG
>CANGFJ010000170.1 GCA_947453065.1 Pseudomonadota bacterium | reverse complement strand
GCCACAACACCGATCCACCGCCGGCCTTCAAGACCACCGACACGCTGACCACGGTCAACGTGGTCTACGAGATCAAGTAGGGCCGGAGTGCGCCTCGATGAAGGCCTGCGCCTCGAGGTTGACCTCGCGCGGGTCGCGGCCCTGCGCCACGATGGGCTTGCCGATGACCACGCGGATGGTGCCGGGCTTCTTGAGCCAGCCGCGCCGGGGCCAGAAATAGCCGGAGTTGTGCGCGACGGGCACGACCAGCACCCCGGCATCGGCGGCCAGTGCGGCACCGCCCACGCCATAGCGGCGCGTCTGCCCGGGCGGCATGCGCGTGCCTTCCGGAAACACCACGACCCACAGGCCTTCGGCCAGGCGTTGCTTGCCCTGTTCGATCATCTGACGCACGGCGGTGCCGCCCGCACCGCGATTGATGGCGATGCCGCGCAGCAGGCGGATGCCCCAGCCGATCACCGGGATCCAGGTGAGCTCGCGCTTGAGTACCCAGGCCTGGGCCGGCAACAGCGCGGCCTGTGCGAAGGTTTCCCAGGCCGAGGAGTGCTTCATCAACACGACGTGGCTACCGGCAGGCAGGTTCTCGATGCCTTCGACGGTGTAGCCCAGGCCGCAGATCACCCGCAGCAGCACAAGCAGCGTGTGGCCCCAGAAGCGGGCCAGCGCACAGCGCGCGTGAATGGGCAGCAGCCAGGCCACGGCCACGAAGAACACGCCATAGATGAGCGTGAACACCAGGAACAGGGTCGTGAAGACCAGGGATCGAAGCACTTGCATGGCGCCCAGTGTAGCCGGGGTGTACGGCGTGGCGCGATTGCGGTTTACTGCTTGTCAAAGAAGGGGGTCCCATGATGCATGTCCGCACGAGAACGATGGCTGCTGCGCTGCTGCTTGCTGCTGCGGCCCAGACCCTGGCTGCCGATGGCAGCATGGCCGGCAACTGGGCCCTCAAGATCGTGTCCCCGCAGGGCACGCGATTGCCGAAGATGTCGCTCGTGCAGGAGGGCAACCACCTCAGCGGCAGCTACCAGGGCATGCGGGGCGAAGCGCCGATTGCCGGCACGATCACGGGCAATGAGTTCGACCTCACCGTCAAGATCGAGACTAAAGACGCTTCGCTGGTCGTCGAGTACAAGGGCGTACTGACCGGTGACGCGCTGAGTGGCAAGGTCATCATGGGCCGCCTCGGCGAGGCGGCCTTCACGGGAACGCGCGCCCGCTGAGGACGCGCGCCCGGTTCATCGGTCTAGGGCTTCCAGCTTTTGCCTGTGACCGGGTTGGCGTAGTGGTACGGCGGCACGTAGATGTTGGGGTACTCGACGTAGCTCGGGTCTGACTGCGGCGCATCGGGCGGCAGGTTCTTGTTCACGCCCGGCATCGGCTCCGGTGCGACACCCCAGCCCTTGTCGTACTTGGCGGCCACGTTCATCGCGGCGACGAGCTTGGAGATCTTCCAGACGCCGTTTTCCTTGCGGTACTCGTTCTCGTAGATGCCTTCCTGCCAGTCTGCGGTCTGCTTGCTGTAGTTGCCCATCATGATGAGCGCGCGCCAGCGGGCCTTGGCGGTCAGGCCGTCGTCGGCCACGTGGATGACGCCGCCGATCTGGATATGGTTCTGCAGCATGCCGTAGGCCAGCCCGCCGCGTGCCGGGGAGCCGGGCATCAGGCCCATGAGCAGCTTGGCGTGCTCCTTGCCCTTGTAGACGCCGCGATGCGAATACTCCAGCGACACGTCATCGGTGAACAGGTCGATGAGCTCGCCGAACTGCGCCTTGTCGAGGTAATAGCCATACATGCGCTGCAGGTTGGCCAGCTGGTTGTAGTCCTCGGTCAGCGTGATGCGGTGTTCGGCCGCCGCCAGGCGCGCCTCCAGCTGTGCGATGCGCGTGCCATCCTGCCTGGCGTCCAGCGACACACAGCCGCCCAGCGTCAGGGCGAGGGCGAGCAGTGTCGCGGTGATCTTGCCGTTCGTCATGGTCATTCCCCCGTCAGGATGGTGTCTTCTTGTTGTGCAACTGGTCTGCCAGCACGCGCCAGGAAAACTCGGCGGTCTTGTCATAGACCACGCCAGCATTGGCCATGGCATCGACCAGCGCATCCTGAGACGCGGCGACGGCCGAGGCCATGCGCGGCGGCAGGCCGGCGCCTGCGACAGTCTGCGCCACTTCGCGCAGCTCGGCGGCGCGACGCCGGCCGTGTTCGGCCACGCGGCTGATGAGGTAGTCCGGTTGCTGCTGCGTCCAGCCCATGCCCGGGAAGGTGGCAGCGAGCGAAGCCAGCACGGCGTCTTCGGCGCCATAGTGCCGCGCCGTCAGCAGGCACTCGACCGTGAGGGACTCGATGCCCTTGATCATGACGCTGCGGCACATCTTGATGGCCGAGGCGACGCCAATGTCCGCGGCGACGGCGGTGACATTGAGCCCCAGCAGGCCGAGCGCGGGGGCCAGTTCCGCGGCGCGAGCGCCGCCCAGCAACATCGGCACTTGCAGGCGTTGCGGGGGCACGGGCGCCATCACGGCCGCCTCGACGTAGCTGGCGCCGGAGGCTTCGATGAGCTGGGCGTTGCCGCGTTTGGTGTCGGGCGAGACGGAGTTCAGGTCGAGGAAGATCTGCCCGGCCTGCAGCAGCGGTGCGACATCGCGGGCCACGTCCCGGGCGGCATCGGCGGTGACTGCGCAGACGATGAGTTTGGCGCCACGCACAGCGTCGGCCAGCGAGAAGGCCGGGTCCACGCCGGCGCTGGCCAGCTTGGCCAGCATCGCGTCACGCGTGGCGGGCGCATCCAGCAGGATGTCGTAGCTGCGCAGCGCGCAGCCGCGTCGGGCCAGGTCTGCGCCCAGGATGCCGCCGGCTTCCCCGAAGCCGATCAGGCAGAGCGTGGCGGAGGGCGGCAGCATTACGCCTGCCCGCTGGCATCGGCCAGCCAGTCACGCAGTGCGGCGCTCACCGCCGCGGGCTGCTCCATCGGCGACATGTGGCCGGAGTCGGCGATGTCGACGAGCACGCTGCCGGGGATCTGGTCGGCCATGGCGCGGTGCCGGGCCAGCGGGCTCCAGCTGTCTTCGTGGCCGCAGAGCACCAGCGTGGGCACGGCGATCGCGGCCAACAGGGTGCTGCGGTCGGGGCGCGCCAGCAGCGCGCGGATCTGGGCGTCGAAGATCGCCGCGTCTGCCCGGCCGATCATGGCGAGGATGGCCTCCATCAGCGGCGCATCGCTCAGCCGCGCCGGGTGCACCATGCCGCGGGCCCAGTCCTGGCCCATGGCGCGCATGCCGTCGTGGCGGGCGATGCCCAGCAAGCGCAGGCGCCCGTCTCGCTCGCGCTCACCCGCCACGCCGGCCGCCAGGCCCTCGTAGCCGGTGTCCAGCAGCGCCAGTCGGGTCACGCGCTCCGGCGCCCGCGCATAGACCTCCAGCGCGACGCGGCCCCCCATGGAATGCCCCGCCAGGGCGAACCGCGGCGGCGCGCCGGCCAGGATCGCTTCGGCCATCGCACCGAGGCTGTCGAGACCGCCGTGCCGGGCGATCTGGATGGCCCCGGCGCCTGACAGGCCAGGCAGCAGCGGCTGCCAGACGGCCTCATCGCACAGGAGGCCGGGAACCAGTATCAGCGTCTCTGCGGGCATCGGCGGCCTGGGGGCGATAAAAGGAACGGCGATTGTCCGACTGGGGCCTGCAATGTCAACCGGCCCCTTGCCCCGGCCGACGGGGACGGGAGCCTGAAAATCGTGGTTCAATAGCGCGCCGTTTTTCAGGGGATTTGCTGATGGTTCAACAAGGTGAGCTGCTCTGGACGCCCTCTCCGGAGCGCATTGCGCGCGCCCGTCTGACGGACTACCGACGCTGGCTCAAAGAGACGCGCGGTCAGGAATTCCCGGACTACATGTCGCTGTGGCGCTGGTCGACCACCGACCTCGACGGCTTCTGGCAGTCCTGCTGGGACTACTTTGGCATTGAGGCCAGCAAAGCGCCCACCGCGGTGCTGGGCAAGCGCACGATGCCGGGTGCCGAGTGGTTCCCGGGTGCGGAGCTCAATTACGCCCGCCACATGCTGCGCCATGAGCGCCCCGATGCCACGGCCGTCCTGCACCTGAACGAGCGCCAGGGCCTCACGCCCATTTCCTGGGAAGAGCTGGGCGGCAAGGTCCGCATCCTGGCCACCCAGCTGCGCAAGCTGGGCGTGAAGCGCGGCGATCGCGTCTGCGCCTACATTGTGAATGTGCCCGAGGCGCTGATCGCCATGCTGGCGACCACCTCCATCGGCGCGATCTGGTCCTCCTGCGGTCCGGACTTCGGCACCCCTGGCGTGCTCGACCGCTTCTCGCAGCTGGAGCCCACCGTGTTCCTGCACGTCGATGGCTACCAGTACGGCGGCAAGCCGTTTGATCGCCGCGGCGAGGTCGAGAAGATCCTGGCGCGGCTCACCAGCGTCAAGCACGTGATCCAGCTGGCCTACCTGGACCCGGTCAACCGTCGCAAGCTCACGCCGGACACGATGTACTGGGACGAATTGCTCGACCACCCGCCGGTCGCGCGGGAGGACTTCCACTACGAGGAAGTGCCGTTCATGCACCCGCTGTGGATCCTGTTCTCGTCAGGCACCACGGGCCTGCCCAAGCCGATCATGCACAGCCATGGCGGCATCCTGATCGAGCAGCTCAAGCACGTTGCCTTCAACTTCGACCTGCACGCCGGCGAGCGCATTTTCTTCTTCACGACCACCGGCTGGATGATGTGGAACTTCCTGGTCAGCGCGATGCTGTCGGACGTGGTCCCGGTGCTCTACGACGGCAACCCGGCCTGGCCGGACGGCGATCTGCTGTGGAAGATGGTGCAGGACTCCAAGGCCAACCTGTTCGGCGCGAGCCCGACCTACCAGTCGATCCTCGAGAAGAATGGCGTGGTGCCCAAGAACAAGTTCGACCTCTCGAGCCTCGACTCGGTGACGCTGGCCGGCTCGCCGGTCACGCCGGAGTGCCAGGCCTGGTTCCACGAGAACGTGAAGCAAGACGCCTGGGTATCGCCAGGCTGTGGCGGCACCGACATCTGCTCCGGCTTCGTGGCCGGCGTGGTGACGCAGCCTCAGTACGCGGGCGAGATCCAGGCCCCGGCGCTGGGCGTGGCGGTGCACGTCATCGGCGAGAACGGCGAGTACGTGGTGGATGAGGTGGGCGAGATGGTCGTCACCCAGCCCATGCCCTCGATGCCGGTCGGCTTCTGGAACGACGCCAACGACGAGCGCTATACCGAGACGTATTTCAGTGATTTCCCGGGCCAATGGCGCCAGGGCGATTTCTATCGCATCAATGCGCGCGGCGGCTGCTTCGTGCTGGGCCGCAGCGATGCCACCCTGAACCGCCAGGGCATCCGCATTGGCACCTCCGAGATCTACCGCACGATCGTGCTGGTGCCCGGCGTCGAGGACGGCGTCATCGTCAACCTCGACCTGCCGGGCGGGAAGTTCTTCATGCCGCTGTTCGTGAAGCTGCGTGAAGGCCTGGTGCTGGACGAGGCGCTGGACAAGGCGATCCGTGAGCGGCTGCGCACCGAGTACACCCCGCGGCATGTGCCCGACAAGATCTTCCAGGCACCACTGATCCCCTACACGATCAGCGGCAAGCGCATGGAAGTGCCGGTGCGCCGCATCCTGGCCGGGGTGCCGGTGGCCAAGGCGGCCAACCGCGACGCGATGTCCAACCCGCAGTCGCTCGATTTCTATATCGAGTACGCTCGAACCCAGAACGATTACAAACTCTAGGGGG
>CANGFJ010000169.1 GCA_947453065.1 Pseudomonadota bacterium | reverse complement strand
GCCGCGGGTGCGCGGGTGGCCATTTGCGATATCGATGTCGCGGCGTTGGCGCTGCTGTCTGCCGAGCTGCCGGGCCTGCAGACCTTCGTCTGCGATGTGGGCCGTCGTGCCGAGGTCGAGCGCCTGGTGCCGGCGGCCGTGGCGGCGCTGGGTGGCCTGGATGTGCTGATCAATAACGCGGGCATCGGCGGTCCGACGAGCTCGGTCGAACAGTTTCCAGCCGAAGACTGGGACCGTGTGCTGCAGGTCAACCTCACGGGCACCTTCGACGTGACCCGGCTCGCCATCCCTTATCTCAAGCAGTCGGCTGCCGCCTCGATCCTGATCATGTCGTCCGCGGCCGGGCGCTTTGGTTACGCGAATCGCAGTGCCTATTGCGCGACGAAGTGGGCCTTGGTTGGCTTTGCCAAGACACTGGCGATCGAGCTGGGTGAATTCGGTATCCGCAGCAACGCGATCCTGCCGGGTGCGGTCGATGGCGAACGACTGCACCGCGTGTACGAGGGGCGGGCCCAGGCAACCGGCCAGGCGCGGGAGGCGGTGTTGCTGGACGCGATGGCCGGGCAGTCGCTGAAGCGCTTTGTAGATCCGTGCGACATCGCGCAGATGGCGCTGTTCCTGGCCTCTGATGCCGGCAAGTCGATCTCGGGCCAGGCCCTGTGCATCGACAACGACATGCAGAAGGCCTGAGCCCAACGGCCTATTTTGCCGGGACGTCGCGCAGGCAGGGCGAGACTCGGTGTTGGATGGCCGCTGTCAGCGCCGAATGGATGGCGACGCTGGTGGCCAGTAGCGCCTGCACGGATGTGCCGGAGCGGGGTTCGCGCAGCGCTGCCTCCAGTTCGCCCAGGGACGCTGCCACCGCCCTCGCGCCCAACGTTCCGGCGGCACCGCGAACCACATGGGTTAACTGCAGGGCCCGTTGAGTGTCGTGTGTCAAAACGGCCGACTGCAACTCGGCCACCTCCAGCGCAGACTGGTTCGCGAACTTGACCAGCAAGGTAGCAAGGCGCTCGGCACTGAAGTGCAGCACATCCAGTCCATAGCTCGCGTCCAGGCCGGGCAAGCTTGCCAGTGCCGCTGGCAGTGCCTCGTCGCCAGGCAGCTGCTGCGGGGCGGGGGATTCCGCCACGGCCACGCTGCTGCCTTGCGGCTTATCGAGCCACTGCCACAGGATTCGATACAGCTCCGCGGGTTCTACAGGCTTGGCGATGAAGTCATTCATGCCGGCCTGCAGGCAGCGATCCCGATCTTCGGTGAACGCGTTGGCCGTCATGGCCAGGATTGGCCGCTGGGCCCACCCAGGCAATCTGCGGATGGCCAGTGTGGCCTGCACGCCATCGAGTTCCGGCATCTGCACGTCCATGAGGATCAGGTCACAGTCGGTGTGGTGCGCCAATTCGATGGCTTCTCGTCCGTTGGTGGCGGTCGCGACCGATAGGCCCACTGCATGCAGCAGTTCCAGGGCAATCTCCCGATTGACTTCGTTGTCTTCGACCAGCAGTACCTTCGCACCGCTGAATTGCTGGCGAAGTAAGGACTCCGCATCGGTCCGTGCCACAGTGTTCTGCAGGGGCATGCCGCTATGCCCGCGGCCCAGCCGTGCCGTGAACCAGAACCTGCTTCCAAGCCCGGGCGTGCTGTCGACGCCGGCCTCGCCACCCATGAGTCGGGTGAGTCGTTGCGTGATGGACAGCCCCAGTCCAGTTCCGCCGTATTCTCTTGTGGTCGAGACATCGGCCTGCCCGAAGTCCGTAAACAATCGTGATATTTGTTCGGTGGAAAGTCCCAATCCGGTGTCCTGGACTTCAAACCTGACGGTTACGCCGGCGGTGTCTTCGTGCAGCAGCATGGCGCGCAGGACGATGGATCCGCGGTCGGTGAACTTGACGGCATTGCTGGCGTAATTGAGTAACGCTTGCCGCAGTCGCGTTGGATCGCCGCGGACCCAAACGGAAACCGAGTCCGGAGCAATCCCGATCGTCAGTCCTTTGGCGCGGGCTTGCTCACTGATGAGGGATTTCACGTTGTCCAGGACGGCGGCAAGGTTGAAATCCGTGCTCTCCAGTTCCATCAGGCCTGCTTCGATCTTGGAGACATCCAGAATGTCACTGATGATCGATAACAGGTGCCGTCCGGCAATGGCGATCTTGTCGAGTCTCAGCGTTTGTTCTGGTGTCGGGTTTGACCGCTGCAGGAGGTGGGTCAAGCCAATGATGGCGTTCAGCGGAGTGCGGATCTCATGGCTCATGTTGGCCAGGAACGAGGACTTGGCCTGCTGGCTGCTCTGCGCCGCAGCGCGCTGAAAATCCAGTCGTCGCAGGGCAAGACCGGTGGCCCAGATCAGCGCCGAGAAGAGAAGGATGAAGATGACGGTGTTGACGGCGATCGCCAGGGGACCGGGCATGATTCCCGTTGCCATGACGACAGTGATACGCCAGCCAATCAAATAGGGACCGAACACCGCGAAGGGCAACAGGCGGCGTACCAGCAAGCCCCCCGCGCCTGCGCTGGCAACCAGCCGCATTGCGCCCTCGCGCGGTTGTGCGAACAAGGCGCCGACATTCACTACGATGAGGCACAGCCCGTTCAGTGCGGCAGCGTGGGCGTACAACGCGGTTTTATAGTAATGCTGCAAGCCGAAATTCAGGCTCATCAGGGTCCGCAGGCCAAACAGGATGCCCACTATCGCCACTGTCTGGCGAAAGCCGACCCAGCGGGGTTGATCTAAAAGGGCCAAGCCGATTGCCGAGGCAAGAATGCCGGCAATGGTGATCACTGCGGTCGGCGCGGCGGGCCCTACACCAAGCAGTGGTGCAATGCCGACCCGCTCGTCGAAGACGGACTCGGCAAGAATCCACAGTCCGATGGCTATGGCCACTGCGGTCAGGGCAAGGCGTGCGATGCGCCAAGTGCCAGATGCCTGGGCACGATGGCTGGCCACCAGCGAGGCACCCAGCACCAGGAAGCACAACGCCGCCTCGGGACTCATCGGGTCCCAGACAGGCTTGAGGCTCGTCAAGCGTGGGAGTCCGGCGACCCATCCAGTCAGCGCCAGAGCCGCCATACCCATGACGATGACCCCTGCCGGGATCGAGAGGCGTTCGAGCCGAGCTGCGATCACCGGATCTGCATCAGAGGGGGTCATCGCAAAACTATAGGATGCTTAAATCCGTTATGAATCTGTAGATATACCCACCGGGGGCGCCGGGGTCAGTCGAACCGCCACCCGGAGATCTGCGTCTGCAACACCCGCTGTGAATAGGGTTTGGCCGCAGCGCCGTCGGACGCGCCGGCCGCCACCATGAGCGGCAGCAGGTGCTCTTCACGAGGGTGGCAAATGCGTGCGGCGGGGGCAGCGGCCCACTGCGCCAGGCGCGCGCCGCGGTCGGCAGCCGGTAGCGCCAGGGCGGCACTGAGCCAGTCATCAAACTGCTGCGAGGGCGCCGTGGCACGTGGATCACCCAGCGCACGCAGGTTGTGGAAGCTCATGCCCGCGCCAACAATCAGTACGCCCTGGTCACGCAGGGGCGCGAGTGCGCGGCCCATGGCCAGGTGCAGGGCAGGGTCCAGGCTGCGGTCGAGCGAGAGCTCCACTACCGGGATGTCGGCCTCCGGATAGATCACTTTGAACGGCACGAACACGCCGTGGTCCAGGCCGCGACTGGCGTCGGTGGCCGCCGTGAGTCCTGCCGCCTGGAGCAGTGCCACGACTTGTGCGGCCAGCGCCGGCTCGCCCGGCGCGTCATAGCGCAGCGCATAGGTGTGGGCCGGGAAGCCGTAGTAGTCGTAGACCAGTGGCGGTTGCGGATGCGCCGTGACGGCAAAGCCCTGGGTTTCCCAGTGGCCTGACACGACCAGGATGGCGCGGGGCTTCTCGGGCAGCGTCGACGGCAGTGCGCGCAGGAACGCGGCCATGCCGGTCCAGGTGCCCTGCGGGTCATCCATGAAGAAGCAGGGGCCGCCGCCGTGCGGAAGGTAAAACGTGGGTTGGCGTTGCGTCATGCCGCCATCATACCGTCAGCCTTGTGGCGACACGGTCTCGCGGTAGGCATGCCAGGTCATGTGGCCGATGAGCGGCAGGACGATGACCAAGCCCAGGTGCAAGGTCGCAAAGCCCAGTACCGTCATCCCGACGATGCAGGCGCCCCAGCACAGCATCGTGCCCAGGTTCTGGCGTAGCGCGGTAAAGCTGACGATGGCCGCGCCGATGGTGTCCATGTCGCGCCGCTCCAGCAGCAGCGGCAATGACAGCGCGGTGGTGGCGAACACGAACAGCGCCAGACCACCGCCGGCCGCGGCATAGGCCGCCGCGAAAATCCAGACGGTTGGCGCGGTCCAGTCGATGCTGCCTTCCGGGAAGAACAGCGCCACGACCACCACCGACACGCGGATCCACACCGCCAGCATCAGGGTGAGCGCAACGGCATAAAAGCTGATGGCCGGAAAGTTGGCGCGCCACGCAACCAGCGAGGGGCCGAGGCGGGCGGGTTCACCCGCGGCGCGACGCCGGCTGATTTCGTACAGGCCAATGGCCAGGAAGGGACCGACCAGCAGGAACCCGGTGGTCAGGGCCAGGCGCAGGGCGCCGCCCACGTTGGTGGTGAGGACGTGCCCCATGGCCGCCAGCACCACGCCGTAGAACAGGCTGATGAGGGGGTCGGCGGTCAGGTCGGCCCAGCCGGCCTTGAACCAGCGGCCGATGGCCCCCGGTGCCAGCGACTTGACGCTGGGCCAGACAAACGCCTCTTCGGGCGGTTTTTCTGCGTTTTCCACGCTCATGAGTCCGACTATAGCCTGCGACCCCGGTTTGCTCGCTGGTTATTGATTCAGTACAAAATGTAATGGGTCAGCGGTCGCCTTATTCACTAAAATGTCCGCTTACCCCACGTCAGAGTTCAGGCCGATGGCTGCAATCGCCACAGAGACCGTTACGCAGGTTCACCACTGGAACGACACGCTGTTTTCGTTCCGCACGACCCGCGACCCGGGTTTTCGCTTCGAGAACGGGCATTTCGTCATGCTCGGCCTTGAAGTTGCCGGCCGGCCGCTGCTGCGTGCCTACTCCATTGCCAGTCCGAACTGGGAGGAGCATCTGGAGTTCTTCAGCATCAAGGTGCCCAACGGCCCGCTGACCTCCCGGCTGCAGCACATCCAGGTCGGGGACGAGGTGCTGGTCAGCCGCAAGCCCACGGGCACGCTGCTGATTCACGACCTCAAGCCGGGCAAGAACCTCTACTTGCTGAGTTCCGGCACGGGTCTGGCGCCCTTCCTGAGCACCATCCAGGACCCGGAGACCTACGAGCGTTTCGAAAAGGTCATCGTCACGCACGGCGTGCGTACCGTCAGCGACCTGGCCTACCGCGAGTTCATTAGCGAAACGCTGCCGGCGCATGAGCTGCTGGGGGAGCAGGTGCGCCAGCAGCTGATCTATCACCCGACGGTGACGCGCGAGGCCTTCCAGACCAGCGGCCGCCTGACGGACCAGATCGAGAGCGGGGAGCTGGCGCGTGCGTCGGGCCTGCCGCCACTGGATCCGGCGCAGGACCGATTCATGATCTGTGGCAGTGCCCCGTTGCTGAAGGACTGCGCCGCGCTGCTGGATGCGCGCGGCTTCATGGTGTCGCCGCGCGTGGGTGAGCCCGGCGACTATGTGATCGAGCGGGCCTTCGTCGAGAAGTAGCCCGCCCGACCCGAGGGGCGGCGGCCTTAGCCCGCGGTCGCGAACACCTCTTCGAAGAACGTCTGCATCGCGATCCAGGAACGGCGAGCTGCGGCCGGCTGGAAGGCCATGCCGTTCT
>CANGFJ010000168.1 GCA_947453065.1 Pseudomonadota bacterium | reverse complement strand
TCCGGCAATGCCGAGCGCGCCGCCGATGTGGCGCGGCACTCGGTGGACATCGCCCACAAGGGCGGCGAGGCCGTGCGGCGCACGATCGATGGCATGAACACGATCCGCGAGACGATCCAGGAGACCTCCAAGCGCATCAAACGCCTGGGCGAGAGCTCGCAGGAAATCGGCAACATCGTCGAGCTGATCAACGATATCGCCGAACAGACCAATATCCTGGCACTCAACGCCTCGATCCAGGCCTCGATGGCCGGCGAGGCGGGGCGTGGTTTTGCCATTGTGGCCGACGAGGTGCAGCGGCTGGCCGAACGGGCCGCCAATGCCACCAAGCAGATCGAAGTGCTGGTGCGCACCATCCAGACCGACACCAACGGGGCCGTCGTGTCGATGGAGCGCAGCACCACCGACGTGGTGGGCGGTGCGCTGCTGGCGGAGAACGCCGGCGCGGCGCTGGGCGAGATCGAGCTGGTGTCCAACCAGATCGCCAGCCTGGTCCACAATATTTCGGCCAGTGCGCGCGACCAGGCCCAGGCTGGCCAGAGCGTTGCGCGCAACATGCAGGTGCTGCGCGAGATCAGTGCGCAGACCGCCGACTCGACCACCAGCACCTCGCAGGCCATTGCCAAGCTCGCCGAGCTGTCGGCCGGCCTGCGCACCTCGGTCACCGGCTTCCGCCTGCCGGAAAGCATTGATGGCACGGGCCGCCTGCGCGGCCCCTTGCCCGGCGACACGGTGTTGTCGGGTACTTTTCGGCGTGCTTCGGGCGTGACCCGTGGGTGAGGGCATCGTCCAGGATTCGCGTCCGGCCGTGGCGAGCCAGACGCTCGACGCGGTGGCGCGCGAGATCGCCACCACGCTGGGCGAGGCGCGCATTGCCCTCGAGGCGCATGTCGAGCAGCCGGGCAACGCCCAGCTGATGCAGCGTTGCGAGTCGGAGTTGCGGCAGGTGCAGGGCGTGCTGCGCGTGCTGGAGATCCACGGCGCGGCGTTGCTGGCCGAAGAAATGTGCCAGGTCGCCCAGTACCTGCAGAGCCGCGCGAACGAGCGCAAGAACCAGGATGAGGCCCTCGAGGCGCTGATGCGCGCGATGGTGCAGCTGCCCACGTATCTCGAACGGGTGATTGCCGGCGGCCGTGACCTGGCGCTGGTGCTGCTGCCCCTGCTCAACGACATGCGCGCGGTGCGCGGCAGCGCGCTGCTGTCGGAAGGCACGCTGCTGCTGCTGAACCTGAAGTCCGACCGGCAGGCTGCGCCGCTGGCACAGGCGGCGGGCGAAGAAGAAGTCACCGTGCCGCACTGGGCGCGACGTTTGCGCGCGCGCTTCCAGGTCGGCCTGATTGGCTGGATCCGCGGCGAGCGCATCGACCAGAACCTCGACATGCTGGCCCACGTTGCTGCGCAGATCGAACGCGTGGCGACCACCCAGCCTGTGTTCCAGCTGTGGTGGGTCATTGGCGCCGTCATCGAGGCCCTGCGCGAGCACGGTCTCGACAGTGGCCAGTCCATCAAGCGCCTGCTGGGCCTGGGGGATCGCGAGATCCGCCGTCTCTACGAAGAGGGCGAGGCGCGCTATGCGCAGTCCCCGCCGGTCGAGCTGCTGAACAACCTGCTGTATTACGTGGCCCGGGCCAGCAGCCAGGGTCCGCGCGTCACGGCTGTGCGCGCCTCCTTCCGCCTGGGCGAGTTGCTGCCCGTCGACGAGAGCATCGAGCAGGAGCGCGAAAACCTCTCGGCGCCGTCCGTGAAGCTGATGCAGACCGTCGCCGCGGCCATCCGCGAGGACCTCTCCAAGATCAAGGATGTGCTGGATATCTTCGTGCGACGCGGCGGCGCCTCGCCTGAAGAGCTGGCGCCGCAGGTGGACCTGCTGCGCAAGATCGGCGACACCCTCGGTGTGCTGGGCCTGGGTGAACAGCGGGCCCGCGTGCAGGGGGAAATCGCCCGGCTCGAGGGGCTGGTGGCCTCGCGGGAGCGGCCGGCCGATTCGGTCCTGGTGGATATCGCCGCCACGCTCATCCGCGTCGAAGACCATCTGGACGAGGAACTCGTCGGCATGATCCTGCCGCGACGCGTGGAAGCCGGCGCGCAGCAGGTCGATATCGATTTCCAGCAGGTGCAGTCCGCGGTGCTGCGCGAATGCGTGGCCAACCTGGCACGCGTGAAGGAATACGTCGCGCAGAATGTCGGCGGCACGATGGACATGGCCGGCTTCGATAACTGGCCCGAGCTCATGCGTGGCATCCAGGCCGGGCTGTTGATGCTGGACAAGACCCGCGCAGCCGAGAGCCTGGACCGCATTACCGCGCGCCTGCGCCTGTTGCTGCAGCCGGGTGGCGGCCTGCCCACTGCGTCGCTGGAGCGACTGGCCGATGCCATCGTGAGCGTCGAGTACTACATGGAGACGCTGCAGTCGGGCCGCGCCGACCCGTGGTACATGCTCGACAACGCCAATGCCGCGCTGGATGCCGTGGACGCCGGGTCGTCCCTGCCCGCGCCGTTGGCGCTGGCCACGCCTGAACTGCCTGAGGGGTATGAGCGCACGCAGCGCATTGCCCCGCCGACCGAGCTGGCGCTGGGTACGACGGCCTCCGTCACCGGCATCCACTCGGTCATCTTTTCTGTGCCGATTGCCCCCACAGTGCTGGAGCCGGCAGATCCGGAGCTGCAGGCGCTGTACCTGGAAGAGGCCCGCGAGGAAGTGGCGCGCATCGAGCAGCAGTTCCCGTTCTGGGACCAGAACCCGCTGGATGCCGAGTCGCTCATCAACCTGCGTCGTGCCTTCCACACGCTCAAGGGCAGCGGCCGCATGGTCGGTGCGCGCGAGATGTCGGAGTTTTCCTGGGCGATCGAGAGCCTGCTGAACCGGCTGCTCGACAAGTCGGTGAGCCGCTCGCCGGTGGTGCTGCTGACCTTGCGCGACGCCGTGCGCAGCCTGCCACAGCTGGTGGATCAACTGGCCCATGGCACGGTCCCAACGGCTGACCTGGCCACGATCATGACCAACGCGCATGCGCTGGCTGCCGGTCGTTCGCCCGACACGCTGGCCACCAGCCGCTTGCCCGCGATGCAGCCTGAGCCAGTGGCCGAGTTCATGCCCGAGCCCGAGCCCGAGGTCGTTGCAGAGGGCGCACCCGAGGTCCTCGCCGAGGCCCTGCCGGAGATTCCGCTCGACTCGGCCGAATACATTGCGCCGGACTTCTCGTTTGACGAAGTGCTGGCACCGGTGGCGCTGGAGCTGGAACACGAGCTTGTTGCCGAGCCGAGCCCCGCCGCCGAATCGGAGGCAGAGTCCGACGCCGTGCTGCGTGACATCTATTCACGCGAAACAGACAGCCATGTGGCGGCCGTGCGCGACTACCTGTCGCGGGCCATCGGGCAACCGGCACCGCATGCGCTGCCCGAGGCGGTCTACCGCGCCTGTCATACGCTGGCCGGCAGCTCGAAGATGGCCGAGGCGCGTCACGGCATCCGCCTGACGCAGCCGCTGGATCACTGGCTGCGCAAGGCCTTCGACAGCGGCGTGGGCCTGCTGGACGACGACCTGAGCCTGCTGGGCGATTGCATGACAGCGATGGAGAGCGTCAGCCGCCACCTGGACGAGCACACGGGTTTCTTCCTGGTGCATGACGTGCTGCGCGAGCGCATCCAGGGGGCGGAGTCCGGCCTGGACCAGCGCATCGCCGCGCATCAGGCGCCGAGTGAGTCACTGACTGAATCACCGAGCCTGGTGTTGCCACCGGAAGCCTTTGACTACGATCCCGAGATCGCTGCGATCTTCAGCGACGAAGCCACCGAACTGCTGGAGGCGGCCCAGGCTGCGTTGGCCACGGTGGGTCCGCAGTCCGGCCAACTGGCCGACGTCACGGCACTGCAGCGTCCGCTGCACACCCTCAAGGGTGGCGCCCGCATGGCCGGCGTCACCGCGATGGGCGATCTGGCCCATGAGCTGGAAACGCTGATCACACAGGTGGAAGTGGGCCTGGTGCCCTGGAATGCCGATTCGCATGGCGCGCTGCAGGCTTCGCTCGATGAGCTGGCTCGCATGCGTGACCTGCTGGCCGATGGCCGTGGCGTGGGGTCTGCGCAGGCGCTGGTGGCGCGTGTGCGGGCGCTGGGACAGGGCCATGCTGAGCCTGAGTCCCTGCCTGAGGCGGTGTTCGTGCCGGATGCTGCGCCTGAGCCAGTGCCGGAGCCGGTTAGCGAACTCCTGCCGGAGCCTGAACGGGTGCTCGAGCCTGTGCAGCCGGTACTGCGGGATCGCTTCTGGGCTGCGGACCGCCTGTTCAGTCATCTGCCGGCAGTCGAAGCCGCTGCAGTGGTCGAGCCGGTGTTGGAGCCGGTGATCCAACCCGTTGTGGAGGCTGAACCACGCCTCCCCGTCGTCGAGCCGACGAGTGCCGTGCCGCCGCCTGTGGCCCCGGTGGCCCCGCTGGCGTCCGCGTTGGTGCCGCCGGGTCGCGAGCCCACCGTTCAGGCCGATCGGCCGGAACTGGCGCGTGTCGATGCCGAGTTGCTGAACCAGCTGCTCAACGGCGCGGGCGAGGTCAGCATCGCCCGCTCGCGGGTCGAGCAGCAGCTGGGTTCGGTGGAGTTCAACCTGGGTGAACTCTCGCGCACCGTCACGCGCCTGAAAGAGCAGCTGCGCAAGCTCGAAATCGAGACGGAGACGCAGATCCTGCACCGTCACGAGGTCGAGCCGGCGCACCGGGGTGAATTCGATCCGCTGGAACTCGATCGTTATTCCTCGATCCAGCAGTTCTCGCGCGCGCTGGCCGAGACGGCCAACGACGTGGCGAGCATCCAGCAGCTGCTGGAAACGCTGACCGGCGATGCGCAGAACCTGCTGCAGCAGCAGGGCCGCACGATCACGGAACTGCAGAACGGCCTCATGCGCACGCGCATGGTCTCGTTCCAGCGCCAGGTGCAGCGCCTCTCGCGCATCGTGCGTCAGTCGGCTGCCGAAACGAACAAACAGGTCGAGCTGGTGGTCGAGGGCGCTTCGGGCGAACTGGACCGGCAGGTGCTCGAGCGCATGCTGCCGCCGCTGGAGCACATGCTGCGCAATGCGGTCGTGCATGGCATTGAGTCGCCCGCGATGCGCGTGGCGCAGGGCAAGAGCGAGACCGGCCACCTCCATCTGGCCCTGCGGCGCGAAGGCGCCGAGGTCGTGGTGGTGATCAGCGATGACGGCGCGGGCATGAACCTGCCGGCGATCCGCGCCAAGGGCCTGGCACTGGGCCTGATTCAGGCCGGCCAGCAGCTCAGCGACGAAGCGGTGATGCAGCTGGTCCTCGAGCCAGGGTTCTCGACCGCCACGCAGGTCACGCAGGTGGCCGGGCGCGGGGTGGGCATGGACGTGGTGGCCACCGAGGTCAAGAAGCTCGGCGGCGCGCTGCACATGGAAACGACGCCGGGCCAGGGCTCGCGCTTTACGATCCGCCTGCCGTTCACGCTGGCCGTGAGCCATGCGCTGGTCGTGCGCATCGGCGATGAGTGCTATGCGCTGCCGCTGCCAACCGTGGAAGGCGTCGTGCGCCTGACGCGCACCGAGATCGCCGCCCACCTGGGCAGCGACTCCCCGACGTTTACGCATGGCGAACACAAGTACCGCCTGGAACACCTGGGCCTGTTCGTGGGCCTGGAACCCGGCCCCTTGCCCGAGCAGGACGTGACGCTGCCGGTGGTGCTGGTGCGTGCCGGCGAGCATTCCACTGGCCTGGTGGCCGAGGAACTCATCGGTAGCCGCGAGATCGTGGTCAAGAGCGTGGGCCCGCAGATTGCCTCGATCCGTGGCATCTCCGGCGCGACGATCCTGGGCGATGGTCGCATCGTGATCATCCTGGACATCGGTGCGCTGGTGCGTGGTG
>CANGFJ010000167.1 GCA_947453065.1 Pseudomonadota bacterium | reverse complement strand
TTCCTGCGCGACCCGTGGCTGTGGCCAGAGATCTGGCACGTCAACCCGTCGATCGCGAACCCGCACCTCATTTATCCCGGTGACCTGCTGACGCTGGCCTATGGCGCCGATGGCGCGCCCCAGATCAGCCTGCAGCGCGGTAGCGCAGGCAACGGCGGCGCGCTTCGCGTCGAGCCGCTGGTGCGCAGCCAGCCCATCGAAGGGCCGATTGCCACCATTCCCTACGCGGCCATTGCCAGCTTCCTGGGCAAGCCCATGCTGATCTCGCGCGAGCAGGCCCGTCACGCGCCGCATGTGGTGGCGCTGAGCGACCAGCATGTCGCCGTGGGTGCCCCGCACGCGATCTATGCCACCGGGCTGGGGCAGTCCGCCCCCGGCCGCTACGCGGTCGTGCGCATCGGCCAGCCCCTGAAAGACCCGCAGACCGGCAAGTTGCTGGGTTACCTGGGCATCTACACCGGCACGGCGCAGTTCGACAAGACGGGCAAGCTCAGCACCGGCCAGCTCACCGATTCAGCGCGCGAGACGCAGGCCGGCGACCTGCTGCTGCCTGAAGAGGCGCAGTCCGCCACCGACATCCTGCCGCACGTCCCACCGGCGGGCCTCGATGGCCAGATCGTGTCCGTGGTCGATGGCGTGACGCTGATCGGCCAGTACCAGGTGGTGGCGATCAACCGTGGCACCCGCCAGGGGCTGGAGCCTGGCCATGTGCTGGCCATCGACCGCGCAGGCGAGATCGTTCACGACGCCACCTGTGCGGCACGCGGCGAGAGCTGGTGCTTCGGCAACGGCCCGAAGGTGCGCCTGCCCAACGAGCGCTCCGGCACGCTGCTGGTGTTCCGCAGCTACGAGCAGCTCAGCTATGGCCTGACGGTCAGCGTGACCGCACCGGTGCGCATCGCCGACCGGGTTCGCTCGCCCTGACGGCGGCGGCGCGCATTTCGCCGCCAACGCAGCAGTAAGGGCCCGCCACCGCGCGGGCCCTTCTGTTTTAGGCTGCCGGCGCGATGACAGACACCTCTTTCGAGCGCCGTTTCTGGGCCGCCGTGGCGCGCGCGCCCCACCTGCATGCCGATCACCTGCGCCCGGCCCTGGCCCTGGCCGGAGGGCCTGGCGCCCTGTGGCGCCAGCCGGTGGCGGCGCTGCGGGTGCTGGGCCTGCCCCCCTCCGCCTGCGCGCTGCTGGCCGACCCGCCCGAGACCCTGCTCGACACAGACCTGGCCTGGCTGGCCCGCGAGGGCGTGCGGCTGCTGGCCTACACCGATGCCGACTACCCGGCGCAGCTGGCCCAGATCCCGGCGGCGCCGGCCGCGCTCTATGTCCGCGGCGATGTGGCGGCCCTCGGGCGGCCCCAACTGGCCATGGTGGGCAGCCGTCGCCCCAGCGGCGCCGGCCGGCAGCTGGCCTTCCAGTTTGGCGAAGCCTTCGCCGCTGCCGGGCTCATCGTCACCAGCGGCCTGGCCCGCGGCATCGACGCGGCCAGCCACGAAGGGGCGCTGGCGGCCGGTGGCCAGACGATCGCCGTCTGCGGCACCGGGCTCGACCGCATCTACCCCGCGCAGCATGCCGCCCTGGCCCGGCGCATCGCCACGCAAGGCGCCCTGGTGTCCGAGTTCCCGCCCGGCACCGCGCCGCTGCCGGCCAACTTCCCGCGCCGCAACCGCCTGATCAGCGGGCTGGCCCGCGGCACCCTGGTGGTCGAGGCCGCGCGCGACAGCGGTTCGCTGATCACCGCCCGGCGGGCGCTGGACCAGGGGCGCGAAGTGTTCGCGATCCCCGGCTCCGTGCTCAGTCCCACGGCCCAGGGCTGCCACGACCTGATCCGCGACGGCGCCCGGCTGGTGACCCACCCCGGGGAGGTGTTGTCCGAAGTGGGCATCCCGATTGAAAAATTAGCCCCGGAAAAACAATCGCTTATCCAGCCATTGCCCCCCCGGGGTGGGGGCCGCCGGTTGGACAAGCCTGCGGAAATGCTGTTAGATGCGCTCGGTTTCGAGCCAACAAGCATCGACGACCTGGTTGACCGGACGGGCCTTGAGCCCGGCTCCATCGCCTCCCTCCTGCTGCTGCTCGAACTCGAACTGCGGATCGAACCGCAACCCGGCGGGCTTTACTGCCGCGTCCGGCCCTAGACACGGAAGCGATAGCGACTGATGAACGGCACTGTCCTGGACATCCTTATTTACGTCTTCGACCGCTACATGCTGGACGAAACGCCAGACGTGCCCGAGCGCGATGCGCTGGCGCGCGACCTGGAGAGCGCCGGCTTTGCCGAAGCCAACGTCGAGCGCGCACTCGACTGGCTGGCCGACCTGGCCGGCGAGCGCAATCGCCCCGCGCTGCATGGCGTCACCGACATCGACCTCGACGACGAATCCGCCCCCATGCCCTCGCTGCGCGTGTACACGCCGCAGGAGCTGGGCCGCCTCACCGTCGACTGCCGCGGCCTGCTGCTGTCGCTCGAGCAAGTCGGCATCCTCAGCGCGCAGCAGCGCGAAATCGTCATCGACCGCCTGCTCGCGCTGGACGCCGAGGACTTCGACCTCGAGCAGGTCAAGTGGGTCGTGCTCATGGTCCTCTCCAGCCAGCCCGGCCAGGAGCAGGCCTGCGCCCGCATGGAAGACCTGGTCTTCGACAACCCCGAATCGGCGGCGCATTGAAGAACGGCCCACGCCAGGCAGCCCGGTAACCCCATGGCCGCCAACCTCGTCATCGTCGAATCGCCTGCCAAGGCGAAGACCATCAAGAAGTACCTCGGCAAGGATTTCGAGGTGCTGGCCTCCTATGGCCACGTGCGCGATCTCGTGCCGAAAGAAGGCGCGGTCGACACCGAGCACGGCTTCGCGATGAGCTACCGCATCATCGAGCGCAACGAAAAGCACGTCGAGGCCATCGCCAAGGCGCTGCGCAAGGCCCAGTGCCTGTACCTGGCCACTGACCCGGACCGCGAAGGCGAGGCCATCTCCTGGCACCTGCACGAGCTGCTGAAAGAGCGCGGCGACCTCGAGGGCAAGGAAGTCCACCGCGTCGCGTTCTACGAGATCACCAAGAACGCCATCCGCGCCGCCATCGCCGAGCCACGTGGCCTGGCCATGGACCTGGTGAACGCCCAGCAGGCGCGCCGCGCGCTCGACTACCTCGTCGGCTTCAACCTCTCGCCGCTGCTATGGAAGAAAGTGCGCCAGGGCCTGTCGGCCGGCCGCGTGCAGAGCCCGGCGCTGCGCATGATCTGCGAGCGCGACGAGGCCATCGACGCGTTCATCCCGCAGGAATACTGGACGATGGCGGCCGAGGGCGAGCACACCGCCACGCGCTTCCCGCTCAAGCTCATCGAATACCGCGGCACGAAGGTCGAGCAGTTCAGCTTCACCAACGAGACCACCGCGCGCGAGGCCGAGACCACGCTGACGAACGCCGCCGGTGGCGCGCTCACCGTGCTGACCATCGACCGCAAGCAGCGGCGCCGCAACCCGGCCCCGCCGTTCACCACATCCACGCTGCAGCAGGAGGCCGCGCGCAAGCTGGGCTTCTCGGCACAGCGCACGATGCGCCTGGCGCAGCAGCTCTTTGAAGGCGTGGACTTCGGCGAAGGCGCCGTCGGCCTCATCACCTACATGCGTACCGACTCGGTGTCGCTGGGCGCCGAGGCGGTCACCGAGATCCGCGAGACCATCGAGAAGCTCTACGGCAAGGAAGGCCTGGCCGAAGAGATCCGCGTGTTCAAGACCAAGTCCAAGAACGCGCAAGAGGCCCACGAGGCCGTGCGCCCGACCTCGGCCGCGATCACGCCAGCCATGGTCGAGGGCAAGATCGACGCCGACCAGTACAAGCTCTACGCGCTCATCTGGAAGCGCGCGGTGGCCTGCCAGATGGCCCACGCGGTGTTCGACACCGTCGCCGTCGACATGCAGGCCGGCAAGGCGGCCACGCCGGCCGATCGTCACCTGTTCCGCGCCAACGGCTCCACGCTGGTGAAGGCCGGCTACATCGCCGTGTACCAGGAAGGGCGCGACGACGCGGCCGACGACGACACCGACCACGTGCTGCCGCCCATGAAAGAGGGCGACGCCGTCACGCTCACCCGCCTGCTGGGCGAGCAGCACTTCACCGAGCCCCCGCCGCGCTTCTCCGAAGCCTCGCTGGTCAAGGCGCTGGAAGAGCATGGCATCGGCCGCCCTTCCACCTATGCCTCGATCATCTCGACGCTCAAAGACCGCGAATACGTCGACATGGACGCGCGGCGCTTCATCGCCACCGACATCGGCAAGATCGTCAGCCGCTTCCTCACCAAGTACTTCGCGCAGTACGTGGAATACGGCTACACCGCCGCCATGGAAGACGAGCTCGATGCGATCTCGCGTGGCGAAGAGCCCTGGGTCACGCCGCTCGAAAAGTTCTGGAAGCCCTTCATCACCCAGGTCGACGAGATTGAAAAATCCGTCAGCCGCGAAGAAGTGGCCATGTCGCGCAACCTGGGCATCCACCCGGAAACCGGCCGCCCGGTGTCCGTGCGCATGGGCCGCTTCGGGCCGTTCGTGCAGGCCGGCACCAAGGACGACGAAGAGAAGCCCAAGTTCGCGGGCCTGCGCCCCGGCCAGAAGATGGACACCATCACGCTGGAACAGGCGCTCGACCTCTTCCAGCTGCCGCGCACGCTGGGCAGCACCGCCGAGGGCGACACGATCACCGTGGCCATCGGCCGCTTCGGGCCCTACGTGAAGTACGGCGCCAAGTACGTCTCGCTCAAAGACGACGACCCGTACACGGTCACGCTCGACAAGGCGCTGGAAGCCATCGAGGCCAAGAAGGTCACCGATGCCAACCGCCTCATCACCGATTTCGGCGTCGACGACATCCAGGTGCTCAACGGCCGCTATGGCCCGTACATCACCGACAAGGTGCGCAACGCCCGCATCCCCAAGGAACGCGACCCCAAGTCGATGACCCTGGAAGAGTGCCAGGCCTTGCTGGCTGCCGCGCCCGTGCGTCCGCAGCGCGGCCGGTTCGGCAAGGCCAAAGCCAAGTCGGCCAAGCCCACCAAGGCCGCCGCCGCGCCCAAGGCCCCGAAAGAGCCCAAGGCCAAGGTCGCCGCCAAAAAGCCCAAGAAGAAAGCCAAGAAAAAGGCCAAGGCCAAAAAGAAGGCCGTCCGGAAATCCGCCGTAGCGGACTAAGGCGCCCGCAAGGGTTTTCATGCAGTACCGACACAGTTTCCACGCGGGCAATTTCGCGGACGTGCACAAGCACGTCACGCTGCTGGCCCTGCTCGCCGCGCTCCAGCGCAAGCCCAAGGGCTTTCTCTACCTCGACACACACGCCGGCAGCGGCCTGTATGACCTGCGCAGCGACGAGTCGCGCCGCGGCGCCGAGGCCCCCACCGGCATCGACCTCATCGCGCAGGCCACGCCGCGCAACGCCGAGATCGCCGACTACCTGGCCACCATCGCGCGCCTGCGCACGATCACCGGCCCCCACAGCTACCCGGGCTCGCCGCTGATTGCCGCCACGATGCTGCGCGACGTCGACCGCGGCGTCTGCGTCGAAATGGTGGCGCAGGAGTCACGCCACCTGCAGCGCTCGCTCGATTCCGTGGCCGCTTATGCGCCCACCGAACTGCGCGTGGAAGCCGGCGATGAGCTTCTTGTAGCCATCGCCTTGATGCCGCCCATCGAGCGCCGCGCGCTCGCGCTCATCGACCCGCCCTACGAGGCCGCCGATGAATACCAGCGCATCCTCGACGTGCTGCCCGAAGCGCTGCGCCGCCTCGACAGCGCCGTGCTGGCCGTGTGGTTCCCGGTGAAGCGCCAGCGCGACGCCGACCTGTGGCTGGCCAAGGTGCAGCGGCTCATCACGCAACCCGCCGTCATGGGCCAGATCTGGCTGCACCCG
>CANGFJ010000166.1 GCA_947453065.1 Pseudomonadota bacterium | reverse complement strand
CGGCGTCATCGCGCGTCTCACCCAGCAGCTCGTAGTCTCCGAAGCCGCGCACCACGATCAGCATCGTGTGCCCGCCCGAGACCAGCAGCGCGATGTGCGGAAACGGCGGCGGCTCGTCTTCCAGCAGCGGCGCCAGCAAATGGCCTTCCAGGTGATGCACCCCGACAGCCGGCAGCCCGCGCGCAAAGGCAAAGCTGCGCGCCAGCGCCGCGCCCGTCAGCAAGGCGCCGACCAGCCCCGGGCCGGCCGTGTAGGCGACCCCATCAAGCTCCTCGGCGCGCGTGCCAGCCTGCTCCAGCGCCTGGCGCAGCAGCGGCACCAGCCGCCGCACATGGTCGCGGGAGGCCAGCTCGGGCACCACGCCGCCGTAAATACGGTGCAGGTCGACCTGGCTGTAGAGCTGGTGAGCGAGCAGCCCACGGGCCTCGTCCAGCACCGCCACGGCGCTCTCGTCACAGGAAGATTCGATGGCCAGGATTCTCATGGGCGGCTATTTTGCCGTAGGTGACGCACTGACTTTGCCTTTTTCCCGCGCTGCCTATAGAATCGCGCACCCTGTTTTTGGGCTTTGATTTTGCAAAGCACAAGGCAAACAGGGACTTAGAATCCGAAACAACCGACCGTTTTAGCCCCGAGGTTTCGATGCCGAGCGTGCGTGTTCGCGAGAACGAATATTTCGACGTCGCCCTGCGACGCTTCAAGCGTGCCTGCGAAAAGGCCGGCATCCTTTCTGAACTGCGCCGTCGCGAGTTCTATGAAAAGCCCACCCAGGAGCGCAAGCGCAAGAAGGCTGCCGCTGTAAAGCGCCACCTCAAGCGCAACAGTCGCGGCACTGAGACGCGCACCGCGCGCACCTGACGCCATGACCCTCAAGGAGCGCATCCAGGAGGACATGAAATCCGCGATGCGCTCTGGCGAGAAAGATCGCCTCGCCAACATCCGGCTCATCCTCTCTGCCGTGAAGCAGCGTGAAGTCGACGAGCGCATCGTGCTCGACGACGTCCAAGTGCTGTCCGTGATCGAGAAGATGATCAAGCAGCGCAAGGAATCCATCGTGCAGTTCGAGGCGGGCAACCGTCCCGACCTGGTCGCGAAGGAAGCCGCTGAGCTCGTCCTGCTGCAGGCTTACATGCCTGAACAGCTGGGCGAGACCGAGATCGATGCCCTGATCACCGAGGCCATCAGCGCCACGGGCGCCGCGTCCATCAAGGACATGGGCAAGGTCATGGCACAGGTCAAGGCGGCTGCCGCTGGTCGGGCCGACATGGGCCTGGTCAGCGCACGCATCAAGGCCAGGCTGTCGGCCTGATGCTGGCTCGCGGCGTTCTCGTTGCGCTGCTGCTGTTCATCGTCGCGGTGATCGTGCTCGCGTTCGTTCGCCGCCGCTGAGTCAGCCCCGCCCCGCCAGCACGGCGGAGCGTTTCAGCCACAGGGTCGCTACCGCGCTGGCCACGAGCATCAGCGCCAGTAGCAACAGTCCACCCGTGAAGCTGCCTGTCGCATCCTTCACCAGCCCCACCGCATAGGGGCCGACAAAGCCTCCCAGCGATCCCAGCGTATTGATCAGCGCAATGCCGCCGGCCAGCGCACTCCCCGACAAAAACCGCCCTGGCAGCGCCCAGAACGGGCCGCGGCTGCCCAGGTCACCCACCGCCGCCACCGTCAGCGCCAGCATCGCCAGCACGGGCGAATGCAGGAAGGCACTGGCCGCAAACCCCGCCGCCCCGACCAGGCTCGGTAGCGCCACGTGCCAGAACCGCTCACCGCTGCGATCCGAACTCCAGCCCAGCAGCACCATGCCAATGGCCGCCGCGATGTACGGCAGGGCCGAAATGAAGCCCACCAGCAGATCGCTCTGCGCAGAAAGGCCTTTGACGATCTGCGGGATCCACAAGGTCAGCCCATAGCTGCCGCACTGGCAGGCAAACAGCACAAAGCCGAGCAGCCATACCGTCGGGTGCAGCAACGCCTGGCGCAGCCCGAAACCATGGCGGGCGCTCGTGTCGGCGTGCTCGGCTTCCCTCTGCCGGGCGAGGGCCTGCTGCTCCTCGGGGGTCAACCAGCGGGCCTCGGCCGGCGTGTCAGGCAGGCAGAACAGCACGACCACGCCCAGCAGTACCGCCGGCAGTCCCTCCAGCAAATAGAGCCACTGCCAGCCCGCCAGGCCATGCCAGCCGTTGAGCCCCAGCAGCAGGCCCGCCAGCGGCGCGCCCAGCACCGTAGACAAGGGGATGCCGACCATGAACCAGGAGATGGCCCGCGCCCGCTCGGCGCGCGGATACCACTGGCCCAGGTAATAGATGACGCCAGGCAGGAAGCCCGCCTCCGCCACGCCCAGCACGAAGCGCAAGGCATAGAAGCTCAGCGGCCCGCGCACGAACAGCATGGCGACCGACACCAGACCCCAGGTGACCATGATGCGGGCGATCCAGCGCCGCGCGCCGACGCGCGCCAGCACCAGGTTGCTGGGCACTTCGAACAAGGCATAGCCGATAAAGAACACACCGGCGCCGAAACCAAACACCGAACTGCTGAACCCCAGGTCGTGGTTCATCTGCAGCGCGGCGAAGCCGACGTTCACGCGGTCGAACCACGCCACCACATACAGCAGCATCAGGAATGGGATCAGGCGCCGCGTGACTTTGGCGTAAGCAGACTTCTCGGGCGTGGCGGCCATCCGGGGTTCCCCTTCGTCAGTTAGACTTTGTGCATGACCGGGCGCATTCCCCAGCACTTCATCGACGACCTGGTTGCCCGGGCCGATATCGTTGAGCTCATCGGTTCGCGGGTGCCGCTGAAGAAGGCCGGGCGCGAATACCGCGCCTGCTGCCCCTTCCACGACGAAAAGACCCCTTCCTTCTGGGTCAGCCCCGCGAAGCAGTTTTATCACTGCTTTGGTTGTGGGGCGCATGGTACCGCGCTGGGCTTCCTGATGAATTACGACCGGCTGCCTTTCCCCGAGGCGGTCGAGGAACTCGCACAGCGCCTGGGCGTGGAAGTGCAGCGCGAGGCACAGTCCTCCGGCGCAGCGCCCCGCCCCGCGGGCGATGACCTGTATGCCCTGCTGGGCGAGGTCACCGGGTTCTATCGCAGCGAACTGGCACGCAGCGACAAGGCCCGCGCCTATGTCGACAAGCGCGGCCTGGACGCAGGCTCCCTAGAGCGCTTTGCCATCGGCTATGCGCCCGCCTCGTGGAACGAGGTGCTCAAGAAGTTTGGCCACAGCGACGACGCGCGCCGCCGGCTGTCGGAATCCGGGCTGATCATCGAACGCGAGCGCACACCCGACGAGCAGCGCCGCCCGGGCGAGGGCTACTACGACCGCTTCCGCGATCGACTGATGTTCCCGATCCGCGATGCGCGCGGCCGCGTGCTGGCCTTTGGTGGCCGCATCCTCGACCAGGGCGAACCCAAGTACCTCAACTCACCCGAGACCGCGCTGTTCCACAAGGGCCGCGAGCTCTACGGCCTGTATGAAGTGCGCCAGAGCCGCGCGGCGATCAAGCGCCTGCTGATCGTCGAGGGCTATATGGATGTGGTGCGCCTGCACCAGGCCGGCATTCCCTATGCCGTGGCCACGCTGGGCACGGCCACCACACCCGAGCACCTCAAGCGCGCCTTCCGCGTCGCCAGCGAAGTGATCTTCTGTTTCGACGGTGACCGCGCCGGCCGCGCCGCTGCCTGGCGCGCGCTCAACAACGCCTTGCCCGAGGCGCAGGCCGGACGCGAGATGCGCTTTTTGTTCCTGCCCGATGGCGAAGATCCAGACTCACTGGTCGGCCGCGAGGGCGCCGCCGCCTTCGAGGCGCGCTACGCGCAGGCCCTGCCGCTGTCGGAGTACCTGGTGCAGCACCTGCTCGCCGAGGTCGATGTCACGCATGCCGACGGCAAGGCACGCTTCGTCGCCCAGGCGCTGCCACTGCTGGAGCGACTGCCAGAAGGCCCCTACCGCGAACTGCTGCTCGACCGGCTCGCCAGCGCCATTGGCGTCAGCGCCGAACGTTTCCTGAAGATCATGGGGCCGGTGAGCGCGCCGGTCGCCGAGGGCACGGGGCCCGAGCGCAGGCCGGCCCAGCGCACGGCACGCAGCGCGGGCCGGGGCGGCCTGCTGCGCCAGGCCGTGCAGAACCTGCTGCACTTCCCGTCCATCGCCAGCCGCATCAGCGCCGCCCAGCGCGCGCAACTGGCACAGGTCGATGCGCCGGGTGTCGACGTGCTCAAGCTGCTGCTGGACGACCTGGACGCCCGCCCCGCCACCAACGCCGGCCAGGTGCTGGAGCGCTGGCGCGACAACCCGATCGGCGAGCGGCTCGCGCGCCTTGCCGCAGCCGAAATCATCACACCCGACGCCCTGGCGGCCGGCAACGAGCTGGCCACCGCCGTGCAGAAGCTGCTGGAACTGGAAGCCGGCGCGCGGCTGGACGCGCTGCTGGAGATCGCCCGTGGCACAGGCCTCAGCGACGATGAGAAGCGCGAGCTGACCACCCTCATGGCAGCGCGGCCGCGCGGCGGCTGAACCCATGCCCCGCAGTGAGCCGCCCCGCGCGATCCTGCATGCCGACATGGACGCGTTCTACGCGTCGGTCGAACAGCGGGACAACCCGGCGCTGCGCGGCAAACCCCTGATCGTCGGTGGGCTGGGCGGCCGCGGCGTGGTCGCCGCTGCCAGCTACGAAGTGCGCCGCTTCGGCGTGCGCTCGGCCATGCCGATACGGCAGGCGCTGCAACTGTGCCCCCAGGCGGTCTGCGTGCACCCCCGATTCGCGCGCTACCAGGAGGTCTCGGCCCAGGTCTTCGGCGTGTTCGCCGAGTTCACACCGCTCATTGAAGGCCTGTCGCTGGACGAGGCGTTCCTGGATGTCACCCACAGCCAGCGGCTGCTGGGCGACGCCGTCACCATCGCGCGGGCCATCAAATCCCGGGTGCGCGAACTCACGGGCCTCACCATCTCCGTGGGCGTTGCCACCAACAAGCTCATCGCCAAG
The DNA here is from genome assembly GCA_947453065.1 of Pseudomonadota bacterium. Classification (GTDB taxonomy): domain Bacteria; phylum Pseudomonadota; class Gammaproteobacteria; order Steroidobacterales; family Steroidobacteraceae; genus ZC4RG30. Next base: position 916 of record CANGFJ010000166.1, on the reverse strand, counting down.
ATCGCCTCGGACCTGGACAAGCCCGACGGGCTCACCATCGTGACGCCCGAACGCGTGCACGAAGTACTGGACCCCCTGCCCGTCAAACGCCTGCCCGGCCTGGGCCGCAAGAAGGGCGACGAACTCGTGGCTGCCGGCATCCTCACGCTCGGCGCGCTGCGCACCGCGCCCGACGCGCGGCTGTGGCCGCTGTTTGGTCGCGACACCGCCCGCATGCGCGACCGGGCGAGCGGCCTGGACGACCGGCCCGTCGCACCGGACCGCGACGAAAAGTCCATCAGCGCCGAGGAGACCTTCGAGACCGACGTCGCCGACCCCGCGCTGCTGCGCGCGAGCCTGCTCAAACTGGCCGACAAGACCGCCGCGCGCCTGCGGGCCAAGGGCCTCCATGCCGCCAGCGTGCAGGTAAAGATCCGCGAGCGGGATTTCACCACCCACACCCGCCAGCAGAAGCTGGTGCCGGTCAGCCACGACTCGCGCGCCATCGGGCAGGCGGCCGCGACACTGCTGGACACCTGGCTGGCCGAGCATCCCCGCGCCCGGCTGCGCCTGCTGGGCGTGGGCAGCGGTGAGCTGGTCGAACACAGTCAACCCGACCTCTTCGCCGCGCCAGAGCCGGCCGGGGACAGCCGGCTCGATACGGCCCTGGACGAGATCCGCGAGCGCTTCGGCTCCGCGGCCGTGCGGCGTGGCGGAAACATCAAAAACCCGGACCGATAGCGGTAGATCGCTACTTTTTCGGCCATTTTTCGCCCCAGCAGAGCGGGTTTTGACTTGGAAGGGCGTGCAACGACAGTTGACGCGCGCTTTTATCATGGCGCGCACTCCTCCGGACCGATACCATTGCGGGTTCACTTGCCCTTTGACGTGCCGGAAGCAACTATGACCCGTAAGCCTCAGAAGCCCGCCGCTCCGT
>CANGFJ010000165.1 GCA_947453065.1 Pseudomonadota bacterium | reverse complement strand
AGGACACCAGGATCACCTGCTGGCCGCGTCGCCGCAGCCGCCGCAGGTCCTCGATGAGGGTTTCCAGCCAGGCGCGGTTGAGCCGGCCGGTGTCCTGGTCGACCAGCAGCGCGGAGCCGACCTTCACCACGATGCGTCGGGCCGTGGCCAGCGGCGAGGCGGCCGCGCTGCGCGTTCTGTTCTTGGCTTGCATGGGCCTGCGACTATAACCGAGCGACGTTGCCTGCCCGCAATCGAGGTCCTAATATCAAGCGAGCCGCAGGTTCTCGCGGTGTTTCATTCAATGGGGTTTGCAGCGGTGAGCAGGGATTACGAGCCGGTAAAGGGACAGTGGTACGAGAACGTCGAGGAAGACGAGACGTTTCGCGTCCTGTCGGTCGATGAAGATGCCGAACTGGTCGAGATCGAACACCTCGACGGCGACATCGAAGAGCTGGATATCGACGCCTGGCACGAGATGGACCTGGACCGCATCGCCGAGCCCGAGGGCTGGGCTGCCGGGCAGGAAGCCAGCAAGAGCGGCGACGACGAGGATGAGGACGACGAAGACGAAGACGATTGGGACGAGGATGACGACGAAGACGAAGATGACGACTGGGAAGACGAGGAAGAGAACGAGAACTACTGAGGTCTCGTTCGACCAAGTCACTGTTTCTAGTTGGTATTTTTGTCCTTGAACGGACGCCCGGTCGCCCCAATGATACGGGTAGGCCGCTCCTTCCCGGAGCGGCCGCTGATCACTCCCCTGCAGAGGCTGTCGTCACGATGAAACGGATTTTCCTGTTCCTGGCCACCAACTTGGCCGTCGTCCTGGTGCTCTCGGTCGTGGCCCGCCTCCTGGGCATCGACCAGTACATGACGTCCCGCGGCGGCGACCTGGGCGGCCTGCTGGTTTTTGCGGCCCTGTTCGGCTTTGGCGGCGCGCTCATTTCGCTGTTCCTGTCCAAGTGGATGGCCAAGCGCTCCATGGGCGTCCGGGTCATCGAGCAGCCGGCCAACAGCACTGAGCAGTGGCTGGTCGACACGATCCGCGCCCACGCGCAGCGCGCCGGCATCGGCATGCCGGAAGTCGGCATCTTCGAATCACCGCAGCCCAACGCCTTTGCCACCGGCGCCAACCGCAACAAGGCGCTCGTGGCCGTCAGCACGGGCCTGCTGCAGTCCATGCGCCAGAACGAAGTCGATGCCGTCCTGGGCCACGAAATCGCCCACGTCGCCAACGGTGACATGGTGACCCTGACGCTGATCCAGGGTGTCGTGAACACCTTCGTGATCTTCCTGTCGCGCATCATCGGCGGCATCGTCGACAAGGCGATCTTCGGCAACAAGGAAGGCCGCGGCATGGGCTATTTCATCTCGGTCATGGTCACCGAGATGCTGCTGGGCATCCTGGCCAGCACCATCGTCATGTGGTTCTCGCGCCTGCGCGAGTTCCGCGCGGACGCCGGCGGCGCCCACCTGGCGGGCCGTGAAAACATGATCGCCGCGCTGGAGCGCCTGAAGCTGGCCGCGGACGAGCCGCTGCCTCAGCAAATGGCAGCCTTTGGCATCAAGGGCGGCGGGCGCAGCGGCTTCGGTCGCCTGTTCATGAGCCATCCGCCGCTCGAAGAGCGCATTGCCGCACTGCGTTCTGGCAGCGCGACATAGCACAACCGGCTAACCGGTTGTATTGCGGGACTATTTTTGAAGAAATCAGGTCCCGATAGACGATATAGTTGATGTTCTTAATGGACTGCGCGGCCCGGAAAAAACCCGGGCCGGCCCTGCCGCATCACGCGGACTTGCTAGCGCAGTAGTTGTCCCCATCCGCCATAGGCGTGAGGTTTGGATTCGATGCAGTCGACGCAAGTAGCCAGCAAGCAGACGGACGCCGGGCAGATCGCCCAGGAAGCCGTCGCCGAGGTTTCCACGGTTTCTGACGCCCATCTCGACAAGGTCGACTGGGTCGGTGCCATTCCCTATCTGCTGATTCACCTGGCCTGTATTGCCGTGATCTGGGTGGGCGTCAGCCCCATCGCCGTGATCATGGCCGTGGTGATGTACCTGATCCGCATGTTCGCGATCACCGGCATCTACCACCGCTATTTCTCGCACAAGGCCTACAAGACTTCGCGCGTCGGCCAGTTCATCTTCGGCGTGCTGGGTGCGTCGGCGGTGCAGCGCGGCCCGATCTGGTGGGCGGCCAACCATCGCCACCACCACGTGCACTCCGACAAGCCCGAAGACCTGCACTCGCCCGTGCAGCATGGGTTCTTCCAGTCGCATGTGGGCTGGTTCCTGACGCCGCGCGGCAAGGCGCCGGACCTCAAGTTCGTGCGCGACCTCATGAAGTACCCGGAGCTGCGCTGGCTCGACCGCTTCGACATCGTCGTGCCGGTGCTGCTGGGCGTGGGCATGTTCCTGCTGGGCGTGCTGCTGGAAAACGTGGCGCCCGACCTGGGCACCACCGGCTGGCAGATGCTGGTCTGGGGTTTCGTGATCAGCACCGTGGTCTGCTACCACGGCACCTACACGATCAACTCGCTCTCGCATGTGTTTGGCCGTCAGCGCTATCGCACGGGCGACACCAGCCGCAACAACTTCATCCTGGCCCTGGTGACGCTGGGCGAAGGCTGGCACAACAACCACCACTACTACCCCAACTCGGCACGCCAGGGGTTCTACTGGTGGGAAATCGACATCACCTACTACGTGCTGAAGGTGCTGTCGTGGCTGGGCATCATCTGGGATCTCAAGCCGATCCCGATCGAAGCGCGCGATCATTCGCCGCGCCGGATCAAGCCGATCGGCTGACCCTGCCCACGCCTGCATCCCCGTGAGAGGATGCAGGCGTGAACAGCTGCCTCTACATCGGTCAGATCGCGCACCGACGCCTGGGCGTCGTGCGCAACGCCTTCCGCTACCGCCTGTTCATGGTCTACCTCGACCTGGACGAACTGCCAGGCCTTTTCGACCGGTTCTGGCTCTGGTCCGCCCGCCGGCCTGCGCTGGCCTGGTTCCGCCGGGCCGACTACCTGGGTGACCCCACCCGCCCCCTGGCCGACTGTGTGCGCGAGCGCATCCACCAGGAGCTGGGCTATGCGCCCGCTGGCTCGATCCGTGTCCTGACCCACCTGCGTTACTTCGGGCACGGCTTCAACCCGGTCACGTTCTATTACTGCCACGACGACAACGCGGGGCCCGTCCGCGTCATCGTGGCAGAGATCACCAACACCCCCTGGAACGAGCGCCACAGCTACGTCCTGCCCGTAGACGAGGCTGCAGCGGCCCAAGCGCCCTACCGCTTCGAGTTCGAGAAGCGCTTTCACGTTTCCCCGTTCATGCCCATGGACCAGCAGTACCGCTGGCGTTTCTCGGCGCCCGGGGAGCGGCTGACGGTGTACATGGAGAACCTGCGGGACGGCCAGCGCGTCTTTGACGCCAGCCTCGACCTGGCCGCCAGACCGATCAATTCGGCCAGCCTGGCCGGCTGCCTGCTGCGGTTTCCGCTGATGACCGTGGGGGTGGTGGGTCGTATCTACTGGCAGGCGCTCAAACTGCTCTTGAAAAAAGCGACCTTTCACCCGCATCCTGCAGGCACGCGCTGAGGGTGGCGCGGCGAACTATAAGAATTAAGACTATGAGCACCTTGACCAAGCCGACCATCATTCCGGGCAGCGACACTGCGCTGGCGGGCAACGCCCACGCGACCTTCCTGTCGCGCCTGGGTCGCAAGCACCTGCTCGCGCAACTGGCGCAGCTGCAGGACGGCGAGCTGCGCATCCAGGACGGGCCAGAGCAGTTCCGCTTTGGCCAGCGCACCGCGCGCTGCGCGCTCACGGCCACCATCACCGTGACGCACCCACAGTTCTATGCCGATGCGGCCTTTGGCGGCACCGTGGGCGCGGGCGAGGCCTACATCCACGGGCTGTGGCACTGCGACGACCTCACGGCGCTGGTGCGCATCATGGTCGTCAACCGCGAGCTCATGGAAGGCATGGAGGGTGGCTGGGCCGCCGTCAGCGCCCTGGCCCGCCGCGGCCTGCACTGGATCAACCGCAACAGCAAGGCGGGCAGCGCGCGCAACATCGCCGCGCATTACGACCTGGGCAACGAGCTGTACAAGCTCATGCTCGACGACACCATGGCCTATTCCTGCGGCATCTTCCTCAACGAAGAGGCCACGCTCGAAGAGGCCTCGATCGCCAAGTTCGACGCCGCCTGCCGCAAGCTGGCGCTGACGCCCAGCGACCACCTGGTGGAGATCGGCACAGGCTGGGGCGGCCTGGCCATCCACGCCGCCGAGCACTACGGCTGCCGCGTCACCACCACCACCATCTCACGCGAGCAGCACGATTTCGCCCGCGACAAGATCGCCGCCCGCGGCCTCTCCGACCGCATCACCCTGCTGTTCGAGGATTACCGCGACCTCAAGGGCCAGTACGACAAGCTCGTGTCCGTCGAAATGATCGAGGCCGTGGGGGCCGATTACCTCGACACCTACTTTGCCAAGTGCTCCTCGCTGCTCAAACCCTCGGGCGCCATGCTGCTGCAGGCGATCACGATCCAGGACCAGGTCTATGCCAAGGCCCTGAAGTCCGTCGACTTCATCCAGCGTTTCATCTTCCCGGGCAGCTTCATTCCCTCGGTCACGGCCATTGCCGATTCGGCCACCCGCGTGACCGACATGAAGATCTACAACCTCGAAGACATCGGCCCGCACTACGCGCAGACGCTGCGCCTGTGGCGCGAACGCTTCTTTGCCAACATCGCGCAGGTGCGCAAGCTGGGCTACCCAGAGAGCTTCAACCGCCTGTGGGAGTTCTACCTGTGCTACTGCGAGGGCGGTTACGCCGAGCGCCAGCTGGGTGACGTGCAGGTGCTGCTGACCAAGCCGGGGTGCCGCCGCCCTGCCATCGCCGCGGCCTGACGGCCGTCGCCCCGCCCATGTCGCTGACCACTCGGCTCGAGCAGCTGCTGGGCCCGGGCGCCGTCCTGTCGGCGCCCGATGACGTGGCGCCCTACCTCGTCGACCACCGGCGCCTCTACCGCGGCGCCACGCCAGCCGTCGTCTCACCCGCCAGCACCGCCGAGGTGGCCCGTCTGCTGGCCTGGTGCAACGAGGCCGGTGTCGCGGTCGTGCCGCAGGGTGGCAACACCGGCTACTGCGGCGGCGCCACGCCCGATGAGTCGGGCCAGCAACTGGTGCTGTCGCTGCGCCGCCTCAACCGGGTGCGCGAGGTCGACGCCGCCAACTTCTGCCTCACCGTCGAGGCGGGCTGCCTGCTCGCCCAGGTGCAGGACGCCGCCGCCGGCGCAGACCGTTATTTCCCGCTCAGCCTGGGCTCCGAGGGCAGCTGCCAGATCGGCGGCAACCTGGCCACCAATGCAGGCGGCACCAGCGTGCTGCGCTATGGCATGACGCGCGACCTGACGCTGGGCCTGGAGGTCGTGCTGGCCGATGGCAGCGTGCTCTCCAGCCTCTCGCCCCTGCGCAAGGACAACACCGGCTACGACCTCAAGGGCCTGTTCGTCGGCAGCGAAGGCACGCTGGGCGTCATCACGGCGGCCTGCCTGAAGCTCTTCCCGGCGCAGCGCGCCACAGCCACCGCCTGGGTCAGCATCCCCGACCCGGACGCCGCCATCGCCCTGCTGGGCCGCCTGCGCGAAGGCAGTGGCGACCGGGTCAGCAGCTTCGAACTGGTGCCGGAAGTCGCTTTCCAGCTGGTGCTGCGGCACATCGATGCCGCCCGCGACCCGGGCACGGCCCGCGCGCCCTGGTACTTGCTGGTGGAACTCACCTCCTCGGCCGACGAGGACCTCGACGCCGTCCTCGAGGGCGAACTGGGCCGCGCCATCGAGACCGGCCTGGCCACGGACGCCGCCATCGCGCGCAGCAGCGCGCAGGCCGCGGACTTCTGGCGCCTGCGCGAAAGCGT
>CANGFJ010000164.1 GCA_947453065.1 Pseudomonadota bacterium | reverse complement strand
GCTGGTTCCCGGCGCGGGAGTGCCACCGCGACGATGCGCTGGGCCTGTGGCCCTGCACCGACCTGCCGGCCGGCCCTGCGCCCAAGGCGGCCGTGCCCCGTTCTACGGCCTTCGCGTCCAACAAGGATCCGGTCATTGCGAAGCTCGCGCCGTCACTGGTGCACCTGAACTTCGACATGCCGTATGCGGTGTCGGGCATCACCGAGCGCAACTACCACGGCACCGGCCTGATCGTGGATGCCGAGCGCGGACTGGTCGTGACCGATCGCAACACGGTGCCGGTGTCGATCGGCGACGTGCGCCTGACCTTTGCCGGTGCGGTGGAGGTGGCGGGCAAGGTGGAGTACATCCATCCGCTGCACAACCTGGCCGTGGTGTCGTATGACCCGGCGCTGCTGGGTACGACGCCGGTGAAGTCGGCACGCCTCGATACGCGTGGCCTGGCGACGGGTACCGCGGTCACCGTGGTGGGCCTGGACGGCGATGGCGACATCAAGTCGCGCAGTACGCAGGTGGCGTCGAACGATCCGCTGCAGCTGCCGCTGTCGCGCACGATGCAGTTCCGCGACGGCAACCTGGAAGTGGCCCAGCTGCTGAATCCGCCGACGGATTTTGATGGCGTGCTGGCCACGGCCCGCGGCGAGGTGCTGGGCCTGTGGTCGAGCTTCTCGTTCGAGAGCGGCCGTGAAACAGTGCAGGGCAGCCGCGGCGTGCCCATCGACCTGGTCACCGAAATGCTGGAGACCGTGCGCAGCGGCCAGCCGCTGCACACGCTGGATGTGGACCTGACGCTGCAGCCTCTGGCCAACGCGCGCCGGCTCGGCTTGTCGGATGGCTGGGTGCAGCGGCTGGAAAAGGCCAACCCCGAGGGCCACCAGGTGCTGAGCATCACGCGGCTGACCGGTGGCTCGGCGGCGAGCAAGCTGCTGCAGCAGGGTGACCTGCTGCTGGCGGTGGGTGGCCACCCGGTCACGCGGTTCCGCGAGGTCGAGCGCCAGGTCGGCAGGCTCGACGTGGTGCCCGTGACGGTGTGGCGGGGTGAGTCGGAGCTGACGCTGCAGGTGCCGACCTCGGCACTGCCCGGCACGGACGTGGACCGCGTGGTGCACTGGGCGGGTGCCAGCCTGCAGGCGCCACATCGCGCGATGAGCACGCAGCGGGGCATCCGCCCGGAGGGCGTGTATGTGGCCTATTTCGCCTATGGCTCGCCGGCCACGCGCTACCGGCTGCTGCCGGGCCGGCGCATTGTCGAGGTGGACGGCCAACCGACGCCGGACCTGGATGCCTTCCTGAAAGTGGTCACCGGGCGCGCGGATCGCTCGTCGCTGCGGCTGCGCACGCTGACCTGGAACAACGCGCCCGAGGTCATCACGCTGAAGCTCGACCGGCATTACTGGCCGACCTACGAAATGCGGCGGACGGCGGCCGGCTGGGAACGTCACGCCATCGACTGAACAGGTAGAATTCCCGGATGGAACGAGTCATCCGGGCATCCCAGGCAGAACTGGACGCGGCGGTCGCCGCGCTGAGCGCGGGCGAGCTCGTCGCGTTCCCGACCGAAACAGTTTATGGCCTGGGCGCCGATGCCGCCAACCCCGACGCCGTGCGCCAGGTGTTTGCGCTCAAGGGCCGTCCGGCCACGCACCCGGTCATCGTGCACGTGGCCGATGCGGGCCAGCTCTCGCGCTGGGTGCGCGCGGTGACGCCCGAGGCGCAGCAGCTGGCCGAGGCCTTCTGGCCTGGCCCGCTGACGCTGGTGCTGCCGCGTGCCGCCGGCGTACACGATGTCGTCACGGGCGGGCAGGAGACTGTCGCGGTGCGCGTGCCCTCGCACCCCATGGCCTTGCAGTTGCTGCAGGCGTTTGGCGGGGGCATCGCAGCGCCCTCGGCCAACCGCTATGGCCGACTGAGCGCGACACAGGCCGCGCATGTGCGCGATGAATTTGGCGATGCGGTGAACGTCGTGCTCGACGGCGGCGAATGCCCGGTCGGGCTCGAGTCGACGATCGTGTCCTGTGAGCCGGGCCGGCTGCGGCTGCTGCGCCCGGGTTCGATCACGCTGGGGCAGTTGCGCGCGGTGGTGGGCGACGTGCAGGTCGGTGCCGACGCGAGCTCGCCGCGCGTGCCGGGCAGCACGCTGGCGCACTACTCGCCGCAGACGCCGATGCAGCGGGTGCCGGGCGAGCAGCTGGCGGCGCGCGTCGCTGCGCTGTGCGCGGGCGGGCAGCGTGTGGCGGTGCTGGCGCTGCGCGCGCCGCCCTTGGCGCGCCCGGACGTGATCTGGATGACTGCGGGCCTGGGCCACGAGGCCTATGCCCACGACCTGTATGCCACCCTGCGCACGCTCGACAAGGCGGGCTGCGCGGTCATCCTCGTGCAGGAGGTGCCCGGCGATGAACGCTGGGATGCCGTGCGCGACCGCCTTGTCCGAGCTGCCGCCCGCGAGGCGACCGACGGCGGGACTCTTCCTACTTTCTCTGTGGGCGAATTGCCCTGAGGGCGCTGCGACAGCAACGACATGGCCAAGTCTTACATCGATCCGTTTGAACCCGCGCACATCCAGCGCCTTGTCGAGCAGTTTGGCTCGCCGCTGATCATCGTCGACTGCGAGCGCGTGCGCGCCCAGTACAAGAAGCTGGCCAAGGCGCTGCCGGGCGTGGACATCCACTATGCCCTGAAGCCGCTGCCGCATCCGGCGGTGGTGCGCAGCATCCTCGACTGCAAGGGCTGGCTGGACCTGGCCACCACCGGCGAGGTGCAGCTGGCGCAGCGCCTGGGCGCTGACCCGGCGCGCTGCATCCACACGCACCCGATCAAGCGCGACAAGGACATCCGCAACGCGCTGGCCGCCGGCGTGCGCGTGTTCGTGGCCGACAACCCCGACGAGGTGCGCAAGTTCCGTCGCTACCGCGGCGAGGCCGAGCTGCTGCTGCGCGTGTCGTTCCGCAGCCCCGGCGTGGTCAGCGACCTGTCGCGCAAGTTTGGCTGTGACCCGGAAAACGCGCTGGAGCTGGCGCGGTTGGTGGCCAAGCTGGGTATCACGCTGCGCGGCTTTTCGTTCCATGTGGGCTCGCAGGCGCCGGACGCGCGCAAGCACGTCGAGGCCATCGAGGTCTGCGCGCGACTGCTGGCCGAGGCGAAGCGCGAAAAGCTGGGCGTGCTCGATACGCTCGACATCGGTGGCGGCTTTCCGATCGACTACCTGGAGAAGGTGGCCGACATCGGCAAGTTCTGCGCCCCGATCCGCAAGGCGCTGAAGCTGCTGCCCGAGCGCGTGCGCGTCATCGCCGAACCGGGTCGCTATATCGCAGGGCCAGCGGCCATCGCGGTGTCCAGCGTCATGGGCCGTGCGCAGCGCAGCGGCGCGTGGTGGTACTACCTGGACGATGGCGTGTATGGCTCGTACAGCGGCCAGCTGTACGACCATGGGCACTATCCGATCCGCGCGCTGCGCGAGGGACCGCTGCATGCGTCTGTGCTGGCGGGCCCGACCTGCGACAGCATCGACGTGATCGCCGAGGACATCCGCCTGCCCAAGCTCAAGGAAGGCGATTTGCTGGTGGGCAGCGCGATGGGTGCCTATACCTGGGCGCATGCCTCGGAGTTCAATTTCTTTCCCAAGGCCACGGTGGTGTCGGTGAACGAGACCTCCGGCGACCTGGGCACTGTGCTGGAAGTCTGAGGACGCCGCTATGAGCTGGACAATGCTGGTGCTGGTGGGACTTGCCGTGATGTCGGCGATCCGGATCGTGACGCAGTGGCGCAAGGTGGCCCGTCCCAAGGACGACGACTGGGATGCGCGCTTCATCAGCCAACTGCGCAAGGCGGGCATTGCGCCCTTCGAGGCGCATCCGGTGGATTTCTTTTTTGACCTGCCGACCGAACAGGCCTGCCAAGACGTGGCGGCGGTGCTGGAGCCGGAGGGGTATGTGGTCGACAGCCGGGCCGAGGCGGACACCGGTCGCTATAGCCTGCATGCCACCTTCAGCATGCGGCTGATCGTCGATGAGATGAAGGCGCTGACGCTGCGCTTTCGCGCGCTGGCCGAAGAGCAGGGCGGCAAGTACGACGGCTGGGCCGTGGGTTCGGGCAAGCCGCGCAGCGTGCGCTGACGCGGCTGTTCTGAAGGGCTGCGGCCGCAGCCCTTATTTCTTTTCGGTCTGGCGGCGCACGGCTTCGGCGGCGGCCTTGATCGCTTCCGGGTCGCCCAGGTAGCGGCTGGAGATCGGCTTGAGCTGGGCATCCAGCTCATACAGCAGCGGCACGCCGGTCGGGATGTTCAGCTCGGTGATCTCGGTCTCGGGGACGTTGTCGAGCATCTTCACCATCGCGCGCAGGCTGTTGCCGTGCGCCGCCACCAGCACGTTCTGCCCCGCCTTCAGGCGTGGCGCGATGCGCTCGTTCCAAAGCGGCAGCACGCGCGCCAGCGTGTCTTTGAGCGACTCGGTGGCCGGCAGCAGCGCCGGGTCGAGGTTCGCGTAGCGCGGGTCGTGCGAGGGATGGCGTTCGTCGCTGACTTCCAGCGCCGGCGGCGGGATGTCGTAGCTGCGGCGCCAGACTTTGACCTGCGCAGCGCCGTGTTTCTCGACGGTCTGCGCCTTGTCCAGGCCCTGCAGCGCGCCGTAGTGGCGCTCGTTCAGACGCCAGTCGTTTTCGACAGGCAGCCACATGCGGTCCATCTCGTCGAGGGCGATCCACAGCGTGCGGATGGCGCGCTTGAGCACCGAGGTGTAGCAGTAGTCGAAGCGGATGCCCGTGGCCTTGAGCTCGATGCCCGCCTGGCGGGCTTCGCTGCGACCCTGGTCGGAGAGGTCGACGTCATGCCAGCCGGTGAAGAGGTTGGCGACGTTCCAGGTGCTCTGGCCATGGCGGAGGAGGACGAGTTTGCCGGTCACTGGGGTGGGCTCCTGGGTGCGTACATGCAGGCTGATTCTACCGCAGCAGGCGCGACTATCGCCCGGAGTCCCGCTTGGCGGCATGCGGGTTGAGGCTGGAGGCCGGGATGGGCAGGGGTTTGCCGGTCAGGGGGTGATTGAAATGCCAGGGATTGAACTGGCGGCCCAGTGCCTCGACGACCGGCTGGCTGGGGCGGTCGGGGGGCAGCGCGGTGCTCGGTGGCGCAGTCGGGAACGTCACGCGCTCGCGCTGCAGGGACGCGTAGTAGGTCATCGTGACGGTAAGCCCCTGGATCTTCCAGCGGCCGTTCTCGCGCACGTAGGCGTTCTCGTAGATGCCATCGGCCAGCAGGAAGGTGGGCGTGGTCGGCGGGGAGTTGCCCTGCACCTGGGCGCGTGAGCGGGCCCGGGCGTGCTGGCGCTGGTCATCCACGGTGATGAGCAACTGCTGCTGCACGTGATTGATGACCTCGTCCTTCAGCAGTCCCCAGCGACCGTCACCCAGGACCTGCAGCAGGAAGGCGTGGATGTGTTCCTTGCCCTCGTAGCGACCACGGCCGCCAATCTCCATCCACGCGCCGTGGTCGGCGAACAGGTCGACCATCTCCTGGAACATGCGGTTGTCCATGAAGAAGCCGTAGGCGTATTGCAGGCGCTCGATGTCGGCTTTGTCCTGCAGGATGCCCAGCTCGTGTTCGAGGCGCTGGATGCGGGTGGACTGCGTGTCGAGGTGCGCACGCAGGGCGGCGAATTCGGCTTCGATGTTCATCGTGTCTCGTGAGTGGCGGCGCTAGCGGCCGGCGAGCCGGCGCACGGACTCCAGGCCCACGGACAGGGCGGCGAAATCCAGATTCGGTGTGGCGCGCAGCTGGGCAAGCTGGACCTGCCAGTTGCGCAGGGCATCGGGCCGTGCAGCCAGCAGCCGTGCGATGCGTTGTGCCTCGCTGCCGCTGCCATGCAGGGCCTGCGCGGTGAACTGCCGCTGCAGCTGCCAGCTGGCCTCGACCAGGGCCTCGCGCGCGGCGCCCTGCCAAGGGCCGGT
>CANGFJ010000163.1 GCA_947453065.1 Pseudomonadota bacterium | reverse complement strand
GGACGCCGGCGTGCGTACCGTGCAGTCGCCTGCCGAACTCGGTGGCGCGATGGCCGACCTGCTCAAGCGCCGCGCGCGCAAGGCCGCGGCGGCGGCTGCCAAGGTCGAGCAGATTGCCCCGCGCAAGCCGGTCGCCAAGAAGAAGGCCGCCAAGAAGACTGCAGCCAAGAAGCCTGTAGCGAAGAAGGCGCCGGCCAAGAAGAAGGCCGTTGCCCGCAAGCCGGTGGCCAAGAAGCCCGTCGCCAAAAAGCCTGTAGCCAAGAAAAAGGTCGCGAAAAAGGCCGTCAAGGTGCCGGCCAAGAAGAAGTCAGTCGCCCGCCAGCCTGCCCGCAAGAAGTAACCGTCAGCCCATCGTGAGCGACGTCCTCAAGGTTGCCCTGGCGCAGCTGGACCTGCTGGTCGGCGACGTACAGGGCAACCTCGCCCGCGTGCTCGCCGAGAGCCGCGTGGCGGGCGGGCAGGGGGCCGATCTGGTGGTGTTCCCGGAGCTCACCCTCTCCGGGTATCCCCCCGAAGACCTGCTGTTCCATCGCGGCCTGCGTGCGCAGGTTGACGATGCAGTGGCCGCACTGGCCGAGGCCATCGACTCCGGCGTCGAGACCGAGCCGGCCCTGCCGGCGGTCATCGTCGGTTACCCCGAATATGAAGGCAGTGCGCAGGCGCCGCTGCTCTACAACTCCGCCATCCTGCTGCGGCGGGGTGGCGCCCGCGCCAACCACCGCAAGAACTGCCTGCCCAATTACCGCGTCTTCGACGAGAAGCGCTACTTCACGGCAGGCAACGCCGCCACCGTTTTTGAGCTGCGCGGTTTCCGCGTCGGCCTGCTCGTCTGCGAGGACATCTGGGAAGCCGAGCCGGCCCGCGCCGCCAAGGCCGCCGGTGCCGAGTTGCTCATCGTCATCAACGCCTCGCCCTATGAACAGCGCAAGCAGCGCGAGCGCGAACGCGTGTTGCGTGAGCGGGTGCTCGAGGTCCAGCTGCCGCTGGCCTACGTCAACCTCGTGGGTGGCCAGGACGAACTGGTGTTCGATGGGCGATCTGTCGCACTCGACCGGCACGGCGAGCTGATCCTGCGCGCCCGCGCATTCGACGAGGTGCTTTGCCACATCGAGTTTTTCCGTACGGCGCAGGGGCAGATCGATGCCCGGGCCCCGGGCCCCTCGCCCATCGCCCCGCCGCTAGAGCCAGAAGAAAGCGTCTATCGCGCCCTCGTGCTGGGCGTTCGCGACTACGTCAACAAGCACAAGTTTCCGGGCGTCGTCATGGGACTGTCCGGGGGCGTGGATTCGGCGCTGACGCTGGCGATCGCCGTCGATGCGCTGGGCGCCGACCGCGTGCAGGTGGTCATGATGCCGTCGCGTTACACCTCGCAGATGAGCCGCGACGATGCCCAGGCCCAGGCGCGCACGCTGGGCGTGGCCTACAGCGTCATCTCCATCGAGGACCTGTTCGCCGCGACCCTGGCTGCGCTGTCCGAACAGTTCGCAGGCCTCAAGCCCGACACCACAGAAGAGAACATCCAGGCCCGTTGCCGTGGCGTGCTGCTCATGGCCATCTCCAACAAGACCGGCCGCATGCTGCTGACCACGGGCAACAAGAGCGAAATGGCAGTGGGCTACGCCACGCTGTATGGCGACATGAATGGTGGCTTCGCGCCCATCAAGGACTGCAGCAAGCTGCTGGTCTATCGCCTGTGCCACTACCGCAACCGGCTGGCCCTCTCCCGCGGGGACTACGCAGGCGCCGAGGTCATTCCGGCGCGCGTCATCGAGCGCGAGCCCAGCGCCGAGTTGCGTCCCGACCAGAAAGACACCGACTCGCTGCCGCCTTACGAAGTGCTCGATGCCATCCTCGAGGCCTTCATCGAGGAAGACCTGTCGGTCGATGACATCGTGGAGCGCGGCTTTGATCGAGCCGTGGTGGGTCGCGTGCTCGACATGGTCAAGCGCAACGAATACAAGCGCCGTCAGGCGCCGCCCGGCATTCGGGTGAGCCGGCGTGCGTTCGGGCGGGACTGGCGGTATCCGATTACGAACGGGTATCGGCGATAAGGCTCACTTGCGGGTGACGCGTGATCGCGTCTGCGCTGGGGGCTGCGCGCCGTCGCTTCAGTCGGGCGAGGCGCCCGACAGGCGCTCCTCTCGCAGTCCCCAGCGCAGACCTCAAACGCATCAGCGAGCTGAAAAGGAGAGACGGAGCCGAGAAGTGCTGTGCAATTTCTATTCTTTCGCGGCAGCGTGCTGCTCGCTCTGCAGGCGCTCGCGCGAGGTGGGTGTCAGGCCCGCTGCGTAGCGCCTGTCGGGCGCTTCGCCCGACCTGAAGCGAAGCAGCGGGCCTGACACCCACCGCCCACGCGATCACATCACCCGCGACCAGCCCGCCTTGGCCCGCGACCCCACGTCTTTCCACCACGGCTTCGGCGCAGTGTCCTGCGCCTGGCTCTCGGGGTAGTTCTCTGCGTAGACCTTCTCGGTGTTGGCCGCCAGTTCGGCGTAGCCGAGCGCCTGGTAGCTCTTGATCATGATCTGCAGGGCCTCACGTACGGCCGGCGCACCATCGTACTGCTCGATGGTCTGCTCGGAGCGCTGCGCGGCAGCCACCCAGGCGCCACGCGCCAGGTAGTAGCGGGCGACCTGGATCTCGTAGTCGGCCAGGCGGTTGCGCAGGTAGATCATCCGCTTGCGGGCGTCTGCGGCGTAGGCGCTCTTGGGGTGCTGGTCGACCACCACCTTGAAGGCCTGGAACGACTTCTTGGCCGTGGTAGGCGGCCGCTGGGTCAGGTCGACGCCCAGCCAGTTCTCGATCTTATAGGGCGTGCGCTCAAACTCCACCAGGCCCTTGAGGTACCAGGCGTAGTCGATGCGCGGGTGCGCCGGGTTCTCACGGATGAAGGTTTCGGCGGCGTCGGTGGCCGATTCCTTTTCCTTGTTCTTGTAGTACGCGTAGATGATGTCGAGGCGCGCCTGGCGCGCCTGTTCAGTGAACGGGTAGCGGGCGGTCAGCGCTTCGTAGGTGCGGATCGCATCCTGATAGTCGCTGCTGCGCAGGGACTTGCTGGCGCGTTCATACAGCGAATCGGGGGCCAGCCGGGTCAGCCGGTCCTTGCTGCCGCAGCCTGCAAGGCCCATCAGGGCAATCGCGGCCAGGGCCAGGCCCCACTTCCGCCAGGAAGACTCACGCGCGTCGGTCGTCGCAAACAGGGTCATCGTGTTGGAATCCAGGCTGGCAGGACGTGAGAGTATAGCGAATTGGCCGCCACGCACTGCGACACCCTGATGACCCCTGAGTTCCGCGAACACCACCTCGAATTGCCCGCCTCCCCGGCCGGCGCCCGTCTGGACGTCGTCCTGGCGCAGGTCCTGCCCCAGTACTCCCGCTCGCGCATCGCCAGCTGGATCAAGGATGGCAAGGTCACCGTCAACGGCGTCGTGCCGCGCAGCAGGCTACTCGTCTACGGCGGGGAGCAGGTCGGCCTCTACGCCGAACTGCCCCCCAACGAGACCGTCCTGCCGCAGTCCATCCCGCTGGACATCCTCTATGAGGACGAGCACCTGCTGGTGATCAACAAGCCGGTCGGCCTGGTCGTGCATCCGGGTGCCGGCAATCCCAAGAACACCATGCAGAACGCCCTGCTGGCCTTCGACAGCCGGCTGGCCGTCGTGCCGCGCGCCGGCATCGTGCACCGCATCGACAAGGACACCAGCGGCCTGCTGGTGGTGGCGCGCACCATCGAAGCGCATGCGGCGCTGGTCGACATGCTGCACGAGCACGAGGTCAACCGCGACTACCTGGCGCTGGTCGTTGGCCATGTCACGGGCGGCAACACCATCGACAAGGCCATCGGCCGCCACCGCACCGATCGGCTGAAAATGGCCGTCAGGCCCGACGGCCGCGCTGCCGTCACGCATTACCGCCTGGCCGAGCGCTTCCACAATCACACGCTGCTGCGCATCAGTCTGGAAACGGGCCGCACGCACCAGATCCGCGTGCACATGGCCTTCGTGGGCCACCCACTGGTCGGTGACCCGACCTATGGCGGACGTCGCCAGCTCACGGCCGGCGAAGACCCGGCGGTGCGGACTGCGCTGCTGGCGTTCAAGCGCCAGGCCCTGCACGCCACGCGACTGGCGTTCGAACATCCGATCACCGGCGAGGCGATCGATGTCGAAGCGCCCGCGCCCGACGACATGCTCGCGCTGCTGGCTGTCCTGCGTTCGGCGGCCGAGACGGACTGATGTCGGGCGAGGCAATGCGTTTCCTGACGCCTGACTGGCCGGCGCCCGCAGGGGTGCGGGCCCTGTGTACCGTGCGCCGTGGCGGCGTCAGCCTGTCGCCCTACAAGTCACTGAACCTGGGGCAGCGCGTGGGCGATGATCCCGCGGCCCTGGCCGAAAACCTGCGGCGCGTGCAGGGCGTGACAGGACTGCCGTCTGCGCCCGAGTGGCTCCAGCAGGTGCATGGGCAGTCCGTGGTCGATCTGGACCTCCCCGGTCCGCGCGAGGCCGATGCGGCCTACACGCGTACGGCGGGCCGGGTCTGCGCCATCCAGACGGCTGACTGTCTGCCGGTACTGTTTGCCGCCCGCGACGGCAGTGCCGTGGGTGCGGCCCATGCCGGCTGGCGCGGCCTGGCCGCCGGTGTGCTGGAGGCCACGCTGGCAGCCCTGACGCAGGCCAGCGCGCCCGGCACCGAATTCCTGGCCTGGCTGGGTCCTGCCATCAGCCCGGCACATTTTGAGGTTGGGCACGAGGTGCGCGAGGCCTTCGTGGGGCCGGACCCGGATGCCGAGATCGCCTTCATCGAGAACGCGCGCGGACGCTGGCAGTGCGACCTCTACACGCTTGCGCGCCGCGCGCTGGCCCGCGTGGGCATCGAAGACCTCTATGGCGGGGAACACTGCACCTACGCCGAGACCCAGCGTTTCTACTCCTATCGCCGCGATGGCCAGACGGGCCGCATGGCCAGCCTGATCTGGATCGATCCGGCTGCCTGATACACTCTCTCCCTTGAACACACTCAGCTGGATCGTCCTCTTCACCTTTCTGGGTGGGGTTTTAAGCGCGCTCGTTGCCGGCAGCTTCCTGCTGCTGCAGGAGCGTGCCCGCGCGCGCGCCTTGCCCTATCTGGTGGCCTTTGCCACCGGAGCGCTGCTGGGCGCGGCCCTGCTGGGCCTGCTGCCCGAGGCCATCGAGCAGTCACAGGGACATCATGTCCAGACCGTCGGCGTCTCGCTGCTGGGTGGCATCGCACTGTTTTTTATCCTCGAGAAACTGGTGCTCTGGCGTCATTGCCATGAAGACCACTGCGAAACCCATGTGCCCAGCACCGCGCATCGCGACCGCGCCTCCTCGGCGTTGCTGCTGGTGGGCGACGGCGTGCACAACGCGCTCGATGGCGTGCTGATCGCCGCAGCGTTCATGACCGACACCAACGTCGGAATCATGGCCGGCATTGCCGTGATGACCCACGAAATCCCGAGCGAAGTGGGCAACTTCGCCGTGCTGCTCCACGGCGGCATGAGCCGGGCGAGGGCGCTGGCCTACAACCTGGCCACCAGCCTCACCTCGATATTGGGCGGCCTCGTCGGCTACTTCGCGCTGTCCCACGCACTGCAGGCACTGCCCTATGCCCTGGCCGTCTCGGCCGCCAGCCTGCTCTATGTGGCCGTGGCCGACCTCATCCCCGGCCTGCACCGTCGCGTCGACCCCCGCGCCAGCTTCTGGCAAGTGGTGCTGATGAGCGCGGGCGTACTGGTGATCTACGCCGTCGAGCAGATCGTTCCGCACTGAGTTGGCACGGAGTCGGAGCGGGGTCGCGATGGGTTGCGCGGCGGGGCGGGCGTTGAGGGCTGCGCCGTTCACTTCAAGTCGGGCGAAGCGCCCGACAGGCGTTCACGACGCAGCCCTCAACACCCACCCCTCCAGATACTCCAGCCCGATCCCGATTTCTCAGTTTTTAGTTCTTAGTTCTTAGTTCTTAGTTCTTAGTTCTTCGTTCT
>CANGFJ010000162.1 GCA_947453065.1 Pseudomonadota bacterium | reverse complement strand
CCCAGCAGCGCCACCAGCGCATGCACCCACCACAGGCCCAGACTGGCGGGCAGCGTGCCCTTCTCGAGCAGCGTGCGGCCGGAGATGAGCAGGTTCGCGTACACCGCATAGAGCAGCACGCCCCAGATGACGCGGGCGTAACGCCCTTGCCGCGGTCGCAGACGCGCGATCGGCACGGCCAGCATGCCCAGCACCAGGGTGATCAGGACGGTGGCAATGCGCCAGTGGTATTCGGCCTGGTAGCGCGGGTCATCGGACTGGCGCAGCGCCTGCGTGGACTGCATGTCGGGCCGTGGCCGCAACGTGGCGGCCTGGGCCAGGTGAATGGGCACGGTCTGCTCCCGAAAGCGGATCGTGCGCCAGGCGCCCTGCCCCGGCACGCCTTCATAGCGCTGGCCCTGCTGCAGGACCACTGCAGCGAGGCTGCCATCGGCCGCCAGCGTGTAGCGGGCACTGTCGGCCAGCACGATTTCGACCCGGCCGCTCTCGCCCTCGGCGATCTGCGGCAGACGCCGCTCGAAAAACACGTTGCGCAGGCTGCCGTCGGCGGCCTGCTCGCGGAAATACAGCACGGCGCCTCCGCCCAGCGTGCGGAACTGGCCGGGCGCCAAGCCCCGGACGACCGCGGTACGCAGGCCCTCGCTGCGGATCTGGAACTGGCGCCGTGCGCCGTCGGGGCCGGCACTGAAGGCGATCCACGCACCCACGGCAGCGGTGACCACCGTCAGGAGGCCCGCTGCGGCGTACACCGTGGCGGGCGGCATGCCGCAGGCCTGGGCCGCGGCCATCTCACTGTCGTGGTACAGCCGCCCCAGCGCGATGGTGATGCCCAGCAGCAGCGAGATCGGCAGGATCACGCTGGAGTTCTCGGTGACCGACAGCCGCAGTAGCTCGAGCACGAGCGCGCCAGCCACCTGCCCTTCGGCGACGCGGCCCAGCACGAAGGCCAGCTGATTGGTCACCAGCAGGACCATCAGCACCATCGCCACCGCCAGACAAGCGAGCGCGATCTCGCGCAGGATGTGGCGGAACAGGATGCCGCCGAAGCGCGCGCTCAATCGGCCCGCCGCTGGAAGCGATAGCCCGGATCATCAGCCCCACCTTGCACCACAACACCCGCGGCATCGGTGCGTCGCTCGGCGATCTGCAGCGAATCGGCCCGCAGCTGCAGGGTCAGCGCCACGCGCAGGGCCTCGCCGGTGACGCGGGAGCTGGCACGACAGCGCGCCGGATCGCTGGCGGCGTCGAAGCCGCCAGGCAGCTTGGACCAGGTGAGCTCGCAGCCGCCCAGCGTGCGCACGTCGGTCGGCAGCAGGCTCTTGAACAGGTCGGGATTGCGGTCGCCGTCACGCCAGCGGTTGGGCTCGGCCAGGGCCATCTGCGTCTCGATGAGCAGCGGATCGCCGTTGGCCACCTGCAGCGTGAACAGCTGCTGCGCCGTGACGCGGCGCGCATCGCTGGCCACGGCCTCTTGCAGGTAGAACACGTGGTCGCCGATCAGCGGCGCATACACCGGCACGATGGCCAGCAGCAGGGCTTCGCGTTGCGGCAGGCCCTGTGCGGCCTCGGCGCGCACCTGGGCAATGTTGTCGTAATGGCCGGGCAGCAGCGCCAGCAGCTCCTGCAGCTCGCCGTCGCGACGGGCCGCCTGGTCGGCACAGCCGACCATCGACAGCAGTCCCGCAGCTGCCAGCAAGGTGCCGGCAAGGCGGAGGGTGAGGGGATTTCGATCAGCCATAGAGGATGCGCCACTCCGAACGGTAAGCCAGGCCCAGTGACAGGATGCGCTCGAGCAGCGCGGTGTAGCCACTGCCCTGCGCGAGGGCGGAACGCGCGAAGTCCTCGTGCGCGGCCAGGTGCGGGTTGGCATTGGCCTCGAGCACGAAGACGCTGCCATCGGCCCGCACGCGGAAATCCATGCGCGCGAAACCCGACAGCCCGAGGGCGCGATAGATGCGGCGCGAGAGCCGGTCCAGCTGTGCCTCGACGCCGGGCGGCAGGTCGCTGGCCTGGCGACTGCCGATGCCATAGCGGCGGCGGTAGTCGAGGTCCCACTTCACCTTGCGCGTGGCGATGCTGGCCTGGTGCGAGGGCATCGTGCCGAAATCCAGCTCCCACACGGGCAGGCGCGTCAGGCGTTCGTTGCCCAGCACGCCGGCGTAGAGCTCGCGGCCTTCGATGTATTCCTCGACCAGCACGTCGGACTTGTTCTGCTCGAGCACGAACTCAATGCGCTCCTTGAGGCGCGCGGCATCCTCCACGATGGAGGCCTGCGCGATGCCCAGGGACGCATCGTCGGTGGAGGACTTCACAAACAGCGGATAGCGCAGGCGCTTGGGAATGCGCAGCCGCTCGCCGCGGCGAAACACCTGGAACTGCGGCGTGGGGATGCGATGGAAGGCAAAGACCTGCTTGCACAGCACTTTGTCGCGCGAGATCAGCAGGCCGCGCGGGTTGCAGCCGGTATAGGGCTGGCGAAGCAGCTCGAGAAAGGCGATGACGTGCTGGTCGTAGGAGACGATGCCATCGAACTCTTCCAGCAGGTTAAAGACAATGTCGGGCTCCCATTCCGCAATGAGCTCGCGCAGTTCGACCAGGCTGTCCAGCACGCCCAGCGCGCGCACGTCATGGCCCGCGGCACGCAGCGTGGTGATGACGTCGTACTCGGCGCGCCATTCGTTGATCTGTTTGGCGTCATGGCCCTCCAGCGACGCGGGCGGCATCAGGCTGGGGTGCAGGATGACGAGGACTTTGCGCGCTTTCATGGGCCCTTGAGGAGCGCGTCGGCGTAACGGTTCAACAGCGCGGCGTCTGACAGTGCCGCCCGCCAGGCCTGCGGGATGGCCTCTTCGCCGAGGTAGGCGCCCATCAGCTGGCCGTAGGCTGCTGCGGTAACGTCGCAATCACCGCCCCGGTTCACCAGTGTGAGCACACCGCTGCCAAAGTCCTCGCTGCCGGCAAAGGCGCGCACGGCGGCATCGAGCGCGGACAGGATGGTGCCGGAGGCGGGCTGCCGTCGGTTGCCGGGCTGCGTCCAGCGGCGCGCCATCTCGCG
Organism: Pseudomonadota bacterium; assembly: GCA_947453065.1. Lineage (GTDB taxonomy): Bacteria > Pseudomonadota > Gammaproteobacteria > Steroidobacterales > Steroidobacteraceae > ZC4RG30. The sequence goes on along the minus strand of CANGFJ010000162.1, from coordinate 2,998 downwards.
CACCTCTTCCTTGAGCGGCAGCCCCTGCCAGTGCGCGGCAAGGCCCAGGATCTGCGCCTTGTCCTGGCCATTCAGGGCCGCGTGCACCAGCGCGGTGAACAGGCGGCAGGCATCCACGAGCACTGGAGCTTGGTGCGTGACACGGGCCGTGTCGGCGCCGGCGGCCACGGCAGCAGCCGCATCGCGATGAAAATAGATCGCTGGCGACACGCAGCGCACCAGTGCTTCGGGATCGAGCTGGCTGGGGTCGTGGGACCCGGCCATGGTGGTGCGTCGCCAGCCGGCCAGGGCGACTGCCTTGCGCACGGCCGGACGCAGGCCCACCGCAACGCCGGTGGCAGAAAGATGCCCTGCCTGCTGCCAGTGACGATAGCGCGCCATCTGGTCGCGGCCGTCGAAACCCTGCGACTGGATCAGGCTCTCGGCCGCGCACAGCGCCATGGCCGTGTCGTCGGACCATGCGCCGGGCGGCAACTGCAGGACACCGCCCCCCACCATGCCGAACACCTGCGGGAACTCCGCTGGCTTGCGACCCTGGGCAGGCGCGCTGAGCGCATCGCCCACGGCCAGCCCCAGCAGCGCACCGCGTGCGCGGGCGCCGATCGCGCGCGCCGGTCGGGCGGGCACGCCCCAGTGCAGGATGAAGTCTTCCTGCTCGGGGGTCTCGGGGATGCGGGGCCAGCGCCGCGCACGCGCGTTCTGCTGCCAAAGGTGATTGAGCGTTTCCAGGGCCGCGTCGCCGCGCTCGCCCTGCTCGACGAGGTGACAGCCCACGGTGATGCCCGTGCGGCCAATGCCAGCGCGGCAATGCAGGTACACCCCCTGCCCCTGGCGCAGCGCGTGGATCAGCGTCGCCTGAATGGCGCGCATGGGGGCAGGCTCGGCCGGCACGCCATGGTCGACGAGCGGATGGCTGTGATAGCGCACCTGCGCGGGAAGCAACCCCTGGTAGGGCGCGCACTCGTCGGGCTGGGTCAGGTCGATGAAGCAGGTGATGCCGGCGCCCAGCAGCGTATCGAGACGCTTGCGTGTCTGGTCGTCGGAATCACCCGAGGGGTGTTCGCCCGCCAGGAAGCGACCGGCATCCACCCAGTAGCTGTGGGGCAGCGGCGGCTTCATTCCGTGCCGCACAGCCCCGCAAAGTCGAACAGCCGGGTGTCGGCCAGGTGCGCGGGCTCGACGTTGCGCAGCGAGGTGAAGATCGCCTCGGTGCGGCCGGGATAATCGCGCTCCCAGTCGGCCAGCATCTTCTTGATGTTGGCGCGCTGCAGGTTCTCCTGCGAGCCGCAGAGGTTGCAGGGAATGATCGGGAAGCCGCGCGCGTTCGCATAGCGCTCGATCTCGCGCTCCGGCACATAGGCCAGCGGACGGATGACCACGTGGCCGCCGTTGTCGGACTGCAGCTTGGGCGCCATGGCCTTGAGCTTGCCGCCGAAGAACAGGTTCAGGAACAGCGTCTCGACGATGTCATCGCGGTGGTGGCCCAGCGCGATGCGCGTGATGCCGTTCTCGGCCGCGTAGCGGTAGAGCGCGCCGCGCCGCATGCGCGAGCACAGGCTGCACATCGTGCGCCCTTCCGGGATCAGCCGCTTCACGACGCTGTAGGTGTCCTGCTCGATGATGTGGAAATCCACGCCGAGCGAGCGCAGGTAATCGGGCAGCACGTGCGCCGGGAAGTCGGGCTGCTTCTGGTCGAGGTTCACCGCAATGAGCGAGAACTTGACCGGCGCACTGCGCTGCAGGGACATGAGCAGGTCCAGCAGGGTGTAGGAGTCCTTGCCGCCGGACAGACAGACCATGACCCGGTCGCCGTCGCGGATCATCTGGTAGTCGGCGATGGCCTTGCCCACCAGGCCGCGCAGGTGCGCGCCCAGCTTGTGCTGCGTGGTGGAGAGGCCCTGCGGCGGGCGGGGGGTGTCGACAGCCGGCGTGGCGGTCATCGTGCGCCCTCCAGGTAACGGGATTCGAGGTAGCGCAGCAACGGGGCTGCGGCCAGTGGTTTGCCGGTGGCCTGTTTGATCAGCGCCGGCAAGGGCAGCCGGGCGCCATGGCCCTGCACGCGTTCGCGCAGCCAGCCGGACAAGCCGCTGAAGTCGCCGTGTGCGATCTGTTCGTTCAGATCGGGCACCTCGGCGCGCAGGCCTTCGGCCAGCTGCGCGGCAATGGCAGCCCCGACGCAGTAGGACGGAAAGTAGCCGAAGAACCCGTGCGCCCAGTGGATGTCCTGCAGGCAGCCCTCGGCATCGGTGGCGGGTCGCAGCTCGAGGCGCGCCTCCATGCCGGCGTTCCAGGCCTCGGGCAGGTCGCGCACGGCCAGTTGCCCAGCGAGCAGCTGCTTTTCCAGGTCATAGCGCAGCAGGATGTGCAGCGGATAGGTGAGCTCATCGGCATCTACGCGCACGGCGCTGCGCTGTACGCGCGTCAGCAGGCGGTAGAGGTTCTCGACCTCCCACTCCGGACCGCTGACTGCGAAATGCTTCTGCAGCAGCGGGCGCAGCCAGGTGACGAAGGCGCGGCTGCGGCCGATGGTCATTTCCATCAGCAGCGCCTGGCTCTCTTCCATGGCCATGCCGCGCTCGCGCGTCACCGGCTGGGTGGCCCATTCGCGCGGCACGCCCAGGTCATAGAGCGCATGGCCGGTCTCATGCAGCACGGCCAGCAGGCCGGTAAACGGATCGCCGCGATCCAGCCGCGTGGTCACACGCAGGTCACCGCTCACGCCCTCCGTGAAGGGGTGCGCGCTCTCGTCGAGCCGGCCGCGCTGGAAATCAAACCCCAGCGCCTTCATGACCTCGGTGAACAGGACCTTCTGCTTGCGGCCGGGGAAACGACCGGCAATGGGCAGGGGTAGCGCGTTGGACTGGCGCGCGATGGCCTCGCGGATCAGCGACGGCAGGCGGCGCGACAGCACGGCGAACAGCGCGTCGATCTCGGTGACGCGCAGGTCGGGGGTGAACTCGTCGATGAGCGCGTCATAGGGCGACAGGCCCAGGGCCTG
>CANGFJ010000161.1 GCA_947453065.1 Pseudomonadota bacterium | reverse complement strand
CGTCGGCGTTCCGAGCAAGTTCGTCAGCTTCATTGAGCTGATCCTGGACTTCGTGGACACGCAGGTCGGTGAGATCTACCACGGCGACCGCCGCTTCCTGACGGGCCTGGCCCTCACGCTGTTCACGTGGATCATCGCGATGAACACGATGGACCTGCTGCCGCTGGACCTGCCTGGCAAGATCGCCGCGGCCGCCGGCCACGAGCACGCCTTCTGGCGCATCGTGCCCACCGCCGACCTCAACGGCACCATCGCCATGGCGCTGGTCGTGCTGGTGCTGGTCGTCGGCGCCGCCATCCGTGCCAAGGGCCTGGCCGGCTACGCGCACGAGTGGGTCGCCGCGCCCTTCGGTTCGCATCCCTTGCTGTGGATCCCCAACCTGCTGCTGAACGCCGTCGAGCTGCTGGCCAAGCCGGTTTCGCTGGGCATGCGGCTGTTCGGCAACATGTTCTCGGGCGAGCTGCTGTTCATGCTGATCGCCCTGCTGGGCATGGCGGCCACCAATGCGGCCACCACCGCGGGCGCCATTCCCTTCGTCGTGGGGCAGGTGTTGATGGGCGCCATCTGGGCGATCTTCCACATCCTCATCGTCGTGCTGCAGGCCTACATTTTCATGGTCCTTCCCATCGTGTACATCTCGATGGCCGAAGAGCACCACTGACCGACACTGTTTTTTTCTTCGACTGACCTTTTTCGACCAGGAGATACGTAATGGAAGCGATCGCAATCGTTCAGGGCTACACCGCTCTCGGCATCGGCATCATCATCGGCCTGGGCGCCATCGGTGCCTGCATCGGCATCGGCATCATGGGCTCCAAGTTCCTCGAGTCCGCCGCCCGCCAGCCTGAGCTGACCCCGATGCTGCAGGGTCGTATGTTCCTGCTCGCCGGCCTCATCGACGCGGCCTTCCTGATCGGCGTCGGCCTGGCCATGCTGTTCGCCTTCGCGAACCCGCTGCTGGCAAGCCTGAAGTAACACCGCGTAACACCGGCCGGAGACTGCGATGTCGATCAATGCGACATTCATCGGGCAGATCATTGTTTTCCTGATCCTGCTCTGGTTCTTCACGAAATTCGTGGTGCCGCCGCTGGCTGAGGCCAATGCTGCGCGCCAGAAGAAGATCGCCGAAGGGCTTGCTGCCGCTGATCGCGGCCAGAAGGACCTCGACGAGGCGCAGGCACGCGCGAACGACGTCGTTCGCGAGGCCCGCGAGCGTGCGAACCAGATCATCGACCAGGCTTCCCGCCGGTCCGGTGAAATGGTCGAGTCCGCCAAGTCGGTTGCGTCGCTGGAAGGCGAGCGACTGGTGGCCGTGGCCAAGCAGCAGATCGAGCTGGAAACCACCCGCGCGCGCGAAACGCTGCGTCGTGACGTGGCCCGGCTGACGGTGGGCGCTGCCTCCCAGTTGCTGGGTCGCGAAATCGACGCCAGCAAGCACGCCGACATCCTGAACAAGCTCGCCACCGAGATCTGAAGCACCCACCATGGCTGACAGACTCACCATCGCCCGACCCTACGCCAAGGCCGCCTTCCGGACGGCCGTGGCCTCGTCGCGCCTCGGTCCGGCCTCGCAGGCCATTGCTGCGGGTGCCCTGGCCGTTGCCGACGAGCGCGTGAAGAACCTGCTGGGCAGCCCGAAGGTCACCGCCGAACAGCTGGCGCAGTTGTTCTGCGAGCTGGCCGGCCCCGACCTCAGCGACAACGGGCGCCGTTTCTTCGGCCTGCTGGCCGAGAACAAGCGCCTGGGCTTCCTGCCCGAGATCTCGCGCGTGTTCAACACGCTCAAGGACGAGGCCGAAGGCGTCGTGGATGTCCTGATCACCTCCGCTGCCGTCATGGCGGCGCCGGAGCAGGCCACGCTGCAGGCAGCGCTGGAAAAGCGTTTCGGCCGCAAGGTGCGGGTACATGCCAAGGTCGATCCTTCCCTGATCGGCGGCGCACTCGTGCAGGCCGGCGATCTGGTGATCGACGGTTCCTTCAAATCGCGACTCGAACGCCTGGGCGTCGAGCTGACCGCCTGAAGAATTCAAGAGGACTTTAAGACATGTCTATCAAGGCATCGGAAATCAGCGACCTCATCGGTCAGCGGATCCAGAATTTCGCGGGAGCCACGGAAGCCCGCAACGTGGGCACCGTCATGTCCGTCACCGACGGCATCGTGCGCATCCACGGCCTGGCCGATGCGCGCTACGGCGAAATGCTCGAGTTCCCCGGCAACGTGTTCGGCCTCGCGCTGAACCTGGAGCAGGACTCGGTCGGCTCCGTGGTGCTGGGTGAGTACAAGGGCATCCGCGAAGGCGACGTGGTCAAGACCACCGGTCGCATCCTCGAAGTGCCTGTGGGTCCGGAGCTGCTGGGCCGCGTCGTCGACGCGCTGGGCAACCCGATCGACGGCAAGGGCCCGATCAACGCCAAGGCCACTGCGCCGATCGAGCGCGTCGCGCCGGGCGTCATCTACCGCAAGTCGGTGTCGCAGCCCGTGCAGACCGGCTACAAGGCCGTCGACTCGATGGTGCCGATCGGCCGTGGCCAGCGCGAGCTGATCATCGGCGACCGCCAGACCGGCAAGACCGCGATGGCCATCGACACGATCATCAACCAGAAGTCCTCTGGCATTAAGTGCGTGTACGTCGCCATCGGCCAGAAGCAGTCGACCATCGCCAACGTCGTGCGCAAGCTCGAAGAGCATGGCGCCATGGCCCACACCATCGTCGTGGCGGCCTCGGCCTCGACGACGGCCGCGCTGCAGTACATCTCCGCCTACTCGGGCGTGACGATGGGCGAGTACTTCATGGACAACGGCGAAGACGCCCTGATCGTCTATGACGACCTGTCCAAGCAGGCCGTGGCCTACCGCCAGATTTCGTTGCTCCTCAAGCGCCCTCCGGGCCGCGAGGCGTACCCCGGCGACGTGTTCTATCTCCACAGCCGCCTGCTGGAGCGCAGTGCTCGCGTCAACGAGCAGTACGTCGAGATGGTCACCAACGGCCGCGTGAAGGGCAAGACCGGTTCGCTGACCGGCCTGCCGATCATCGAGACCCAGGCCGGTGACGTGACGGCCTTCGTGCCGACGAACGTCATCTCCATCACCGACGGCCAGATCTTCGTCGAGTCCGACCTGTTCAATGCCGGCATCCGCCCGGCCATGAACGCCGGCATCTCGGTGTCACGCGTCGGTGGCGCCGCCCAGACCGACATCATCAAGAAGCTCGGCGGCGGCATCCGCCTCGCCCTGGCCCAGTACCGCGAACTCGCGGCCTTCTCGCAGTTCGCCTCCGACCTCGACGAAGCGACCCGCAAGCAGCTGGAGCGCGGCCAGCGCACCACCGAGCTGATGAAGCAGAAGCAGTACGCGCCGATGTCGGTGGCCGAGATGGCCCTGTCGATCTACGCCGTGAACAACGGCTTCCTCGACAAGGTCGAGCTCAACAAGGTCGTCGACTTCGAAGCCGCCCTGCAGGGCTTTGCGCACAGCGCCCACCAGGCAGTGCTCGATTCCGTCAACGCGAACCCGAAGTTCTCCAAGGAGAACGAGGCCGCGCTGAAGAAGGTAATCGAGGACTTCATCGCGACCGGCTCCTACTAAGGAACCTGGAAAGCAGCACATGGCTGGCACAAAGGAAATCCGCTCGAAGATCGCGAGTGTCAAAAGCACTCAGAAGATCACCAAGGCGATGCAGATGGTCGCGACGAGCAAGATGCGTCGCGCCCAGGAGCGCATGCGCCTGGCCCGTCCGTATGCCGACAAGATCCGCACCGTCATCGGCAACCTGAGCGAGGCGAACCCGGACTACCGGCATCCGTTCCTGCAGACGCGCGACGTGAAGAATGTCGGCGTCATCATCATCTCGACGGACCGCGGCCTGGCCGGTGGCCTCAATGCCAATCTGTTCAAGCAGGCCCTGCTGCTGTTCAAGGAATGGCAGGCCAAGGACGTCCCCGTCAGCCTCAGCCTCATCGGCAGCAAGGGCACGGCGTTTTTCCGTCGCCTGGGTATGCCGATCCTGGCCAGTGTCTCCGGCATGGGCGACAAGCCGCACATTGCCGACCTCATCGGCACGGTCAAGGTCATGCTCGATGCGTACCGCGAAGGCAAGATCGATCGCCTGTACCTGGTACACGCGCAGTTCGTGAACACCATGACGCAGAGGCCCAACGTCCAGCAGTTGCTGCCGGTCGAGGCCTCGCCGTCGTCACAGCTGCAGGAACACTGGGACTACATCTACGAGCCGTCAGCCGCCGACATCCTCGACGGGCTGCTCATGCGCTACGTCGAGTCACAGGTCTACCGCGGTGCCGTCGAAAACGTCGCCTCCGAAATGGCAGCCCGCATGGTGGCCATGAAGGCGGCCACCGACAATGCCGGCAAGCTCATCGGCGACCTGCAGCTCGTCTACAACAAGGCCCGCCAGGCGGCAATCACCAAAGAGCTCGCGGAAATCGTGGGCGGCGCGGCAGCGGTTTAATCCGCCAAGAATTCTGAAGGAAACATCATCATGGCTACTGGCAAGATCATCCAGATCATCGGTCCCGTCATCGACGTCGAGTTCCCGCGCGAGGCCATTCCCGCCGTGTACGAGGCGCTGAAGCTGGTCGATGTCGACCTCACCCTCGAAGTGCAGCAGCAGCTGGGCGACGGCGTCGTGCGCACCATCGCCATGGGCGCCTCCGAAGGCCTCAAGCGCGGGCTGGCTGTCACGGCCACCGGCAAGGCCATCAATGTGCCCGTCGGCAAGGCCACGCTGGGTCGCATCATGGACGTGCTCGGCACGCCGCAGGACAACCGTGGCCCCGTGGCTGCCGAGTCCACGCTGCCCATCCATCGCCCCGCGCCGGCTTTCGACGAGCAGGCGGGCGGCCAGGACCTGCTGGTCACCGGCATCAAGGTCATCGATCTGCTGGTGCCCTTCGCCAAGGGCGGTAAGGTCGGCCTGTTCGGGGGTGCCGGCGTCGGCAAGACCGTCAACATGCTCGAGCTGATCAACAACATCGCCAAGCAGCACGGCGGCCTGTCGGTGTTCGCCGGCGTCGGCGAGCGGACCCGCGAAGGCAACGACTTCTACCACGAGATGGCAGAGTCGGGCGTCATCGACCTCGAGAACCTCGAGAACTCGAAGGTCGCCATGGTGTACGGCCAGATGAACGAGCCGCCGGGCAACCGCCTGCGCGTTGCGCTCACGGGCCTCACGATGGCCGAATACTTCCGTGACGAAGTGCGCGAAGACGGCGGCAAGGGCCGCGACGTGCTGTTCTTCGTCGACAACATCTACCGCTACACGCTGGCCGGCACCGAAGTGTCCGCGCTGCTCGGCCGCATGCCGTCCGCCGTGGGTTACCAGCCGACGCTGGCCGAGGAAATGGGCGTCCTGCAGGAGCGCATCACCTCGACCAAGACCGGTTCGATCACCTCGATCCAGGCCGTGTACGTGCCGGCCGATGACTTGACCGATCCGTCGCCTGCCACGACCTTCGCCCACCTCGACGCCACGGTCGTGCTGTCGCGCCAGATCGCCTCGCTGGGTATCTACCCGGCCGTCGATCCGCTCGACTCCACCAGCCGCCAGCTCGATCCGCTGGTCATCGGCGAAGAGCACTACAACACCGCCCGTGCCGTGCAGGCCGTGTTGCAGCGCTACAAGGAGCTGCAGGACATCATCGCGATCCTGGGCATGGACGAGCTGTCGCAGGAAGACAAGCAGACCGTGTTCCGCGCCCGCAAGATCCAGCGCTTCCTGTCGCAGCCGTTCAACGTCGCCAAGGTGTTCACGGGCCAGGACGGCAAGATCGTCCCGCTCGCCGACACCATCCGCGGCTTCAAGGGCATCCTGGCCGGCGACTACGATCACCTGCCCGAGCAGGCGTTCTACATGGTCGGCGGCATCGACGAAGCGGTTGAAAAAGCCAAGACACTGAGCTGAGGCCATGGCCAAGACCATCCACGTCGACATCGTCAGCGCCGAAGGAGAGATCTTCTCCGGCCCTGCCGAAATGGTGTTCGTGCCGGCAAAGGAAGGCGAGCTGGGCATTGCGCCCCGCCACGCGCCCTTGCTGACGCTGCTCAAGGCTGGCGAAGT
>CANGFJ010000160.1 GCA_947453065.1 Pseudomonadota bacterium | reverse complement strand
TGAAGAACGTGTTCTTCGACACCTGCGTGTACCACCAGCCCGGCATCGACCTGCTGCTGAAGGTCATCGACGTCAAGAACATCCTGTTCGGTTCGGAGATGGTGGGCGCAGTGCGCGGCATCGACCCGACCACCGGCCAGTTCTATGACGACACCAAGCGGTACATCGATAACTCAGGCCTGTCGGATGCCGACAAGCACAGCATCTTCGAAGGCAATGCCTACCGCGTGTACCCTCGGCTGAAGGCGCGCCTGGCCGCCTAGGCGGCAGGTCGCCGCACAGTGCCGCTGGGGCGCGGCACTGTGCGTTTTTTTCGAGTGTGGCCCCGATCCCGACCATAACAATAACGACTGGGGGAACCATGGCACGACACGTCACACGACGGCAGGCGCTGGGTCAGTTGGGCGGCATGGGGGTTCTGGCGGCTTTCGGTCCGGGTGTTGCCCGGGCCGCTGCAGATTCGGCAGTCGAGAGCAGTTTCTGTCTCTCGATGGTTTATGGCAGCAAGGCCCGCTTTGAGAGCGACCGCTTCCGCGACAGTCACCTGCCTTTGTTGAGGCAGTTATATGGCGATAGCCTCGAGCGCATCGAAATGCGCCATGCACCACGTCCTTCCAAAGAGCAGCCACCGATTTCAATCGTGGCGTCCGTCCACCTGTGGATCCGCGACCTGAAGGCGTTTGGCACGATCACGGAAAAGTCCGGCCCGCAGATTGTGGCGGATCTGGCCAAGGTCACCACGGACCATCCCTGGGTGCAGTACGACCAGGCGGTGTCGGTCCTGGGCGATGCCCGGGACGAGATCCAGATCGGCACCGACTGCACGACCTTCTATTACCCCAATGGCGCCAACACCCACTGGGATGCGAAGCAGTACGTCGAAGGCTATGTGCCGGCACTGGTCGATGCCTATGGCAAGGAGGCGCTCAAGCGGATCGAGGTCTGTCGCGGTGCGGCGGGCCAGGCCGGCGATGCGCCCCGGTTTGCCAGCGCAGCAACGCTGTATGTGCGTTACATGCCCGCGTTCCAGATTGCGGGGAGGTCGGCCGGCATGAAGTTGATGCCCGAGTTGGCCAAGTCCACCAACATCCGGCCGGTTGTGGCCAACATGGTGGTTCGCGCAGTCGGCTGACGCGCTACCCGGCTCAGGCCTCGCCGCGCAGGTAATTGGCGATGGCGAGGCCACCGGCCACGCTGGTGAAGGGGTCGTGCGCCACGACCCGTCCGGGGAACAGTCCTTCAAGCAGCGTGCGGACGGCAACAATCTGCGAGGTGCCGCCCGTGCGGATCACCACGTCAATCTGGTCTGCCGCCAGGCCCGTGTCGTGCAGCAGGCCTTCGACCAACTCCCGCGTGGATGTCAGCGCACCGGCCAACAGCGCGTCGAAGGCTGCGCGGCTGAAGGGGATCTGCAGGTTCAGCTCGGGAATGTCGATCACCGTCTGCTCCTGTTCTGACAGGGCGGCCTTGGCCTTGCGAATGGCCTGGAAGCAGTTGTAGCTGTAGTTGAAGCGGACCAGGTCATGCAGGCGCTCGAATTTCACCGCCGCAGGGCCACCGCGGGCGATGCGGTCGACCACCATCGACTTGGTGCGGTTCTGGTTCAGGGTGTGGGTGATCGGCCAGTTCAGCAGTGCCGCCTCGTATTCCTCGAACGGAAACAGGGTTTCGATCCACTGGCCTTCAATCTCGCGGCGCCACGCCTCGCCCTTGCCCAGCAGCGGGAACAGCAGCGTCTGGTAGATCAGTTGGTCGATCTTGTCGCCGCCCAGTGCGATGCCGGCCGTGCCCAGCACGTCGAACTTGGCATCGGCATAGCGCAACACCGCCAGGTCCAGCGTGCCGCCGCCGAAGTCGACAGTCAGGGCAATGCCCTGTTCGGCAGGCCGCTCGCGCCACAGGTAGCTCAGGGTGGCAGCGACGGGCTCGGGGTAGAACTGCACGTTGCGCAGGCCGGCATGGCGACAGGCCTCGTCCAGTCTGGCAACGGCCACCTCGTTGCTGCGGGCGTCGCGGCCCTCGAAATTCACGGGGCGACCCACGTCTACGCGCGGGACCAAGCTGTGGGTGTCGCCCTGAATGCCGGTACGCAGCCGCTGCAGGATGGGCGTCAGCAGCGCGACGAGGCGGAACTGCCGTTCGAACACCGAGAGTCGCTCGACGTTCGGATCACCCAGCAGGCGCTTGAGACCATGGAACAAGCGCCCCGGCAGGCCACGATCCACCAGGGGGCCATAGAGCACGTTGCGCTGGGTCTGGAGTGAATCGTTGATGTCATCGCCGGTTTCCGCGCCGCCGATGGAAGAGGCGGCCTGGCCAATGACTTCGGCCACCATCTCGACGCGCCGGCCGCGGTTCTCCTCGACGTAGCGTTCGATCGCCGCCTGGCCGGTCAGGGACACGAAGTCGCGGTCGAGGTGGATGGCCGTCGGCAGCACCGGTCCGTTGGCCTCCAGCTGCACATAGTGCAACTGGGTGCCGTCGTACCAGGCGGCCGTCGAATTCGACGTGCCGAAGTCGATGCCAACGCCGATCCTGCCCTTGCCGGACCCCGGTGCGTTCAAATGTACTTCAGGCCCATGGCCGCCAGCGTCTCGCGGAACTTGTAGATGTCCATGCCCAGTTCGCCGCTGGCCAGGCGCTTGCGCTTGTCTTCTTCCATGGCGGCGCGCTTGGCGGCCACTTCAGCCACCTGTGCCGCATCGCTGCTGCGCACGACGCACACACCGTCATCGTCGGCCACGATCACATCACCCGGGTTGATGGCCTGCGCGGCGCAGATGACGGGGATGTTCACCGAGCCCAGGCTGGCCTTGATGGTGCCCTGTGCGTAGATCGCCTTGCTCCACACGGGGAAGTCCATGTCCTTGAGCGTGGCGACGTCGCGCACACCGGCGTCGATGATCAGCGCCTGCACGCCGCGGGCCTGCAGCGAGGTGGCCAGCAGGTCACCGAAATAGCCGTCGACGCAGGGCGAAGTGGGGGCCACCACCAGGATGTCGCCGGGCTGACAGACTTCGACGGCGACATGGATCATCCAGTTGTCGCCCGGGGGCGCAGAGACGGTGACCGCAGGGCCGGCAATGGACTTGCCCGCGAAGATCGGGCGCATGTAGGGCGCCAGCAGGCCGATGCGACCCTGGGCTTCATGGACGGTGGCGACACCGTAGGTGGCCAGTGCCTTGGACACGGCGGCATCCGGCCGCGGAATCTCGCGCACGCAGACATGCTTGCTCATGGTGTTTCCCGATGTTCTTGGTGTAGGTGGAAAGGCTGGATTATAGGGCGGTTCAGAGGGCCAACTTGAAAACGCGCTCGGCGTTGGTCTGGAAGAACTGCTTCTTGTGTTCGGACGGGATGGTCATCTCGTCGCAGAGGCGCACTTCGTCCAGCACGTACTGGTAGGGGTAGTCCATGGCGTACATCACGCGCTCGGGGCCGATGATCTTCTGGCAGAACTCGATGGCCGGCTGCCAGGCCACGCCGCTGTTGGTGATGTAGATGTTGTTGCGCAGGTAATGGCTGATCGGATGCGCCAGCTGCTTCATGAACGGGTAGCGGTTGGACTTCAGCGTGGCCGCGTGCATGTAGTCCAGGCGATAGAGCCAGAACGGCAACGCTTCGCCGGCATGGCCGATGATGAACTGCAGCTTCGGAAAACGATCGAACACGCCGGCGCAGATGATGCGCAGCATGTGCAGGCCGGTGTCCACGCCAAAGCCATAGACGGCGCCGTCCAGGCCAGCTTCCAGGAAGGGCTCGATCATCTGCTTCGGCGGTGCGTTCGGGTGCAGGTAGATGGGCGTGTCGAGCGCCTCGGCGGCCTCGAACAGCGGCCAGAACTTCGGGTCATCGTGGTACTCGCCGCGCGTATGGCCGTTGAGGATGACGGCCTTGAAGCCCAGCTTGCGAACGCCGCGCTCCATTTCCTTCACGGCGCTGGCCGGGTCCTGCGGGGCCACGGCCACCATGCCGGTGTAGCGGTCGGGGTGGGCGCGCACGGCATCGGCGAGGATGTCGTTGGCCTCGATGGCCAGGCTGGTGCCGGTGGGTGCATCGAAGACCTGCACGCCCGGGGAGGTCAGGGCAATGATCTGGTGGTCGATGCCGGCGGCATCCATGTGGGCCAGGCGCTGGGCACCCAGGTCGGCCAGGCCATTCATGATGAACTGGGCGCGGGCGCTGGGGCTGGCCGCGTAGAAGCCCCACAGGCTCTTGAAGCCCGGATCGTCGCAGCCCGGCTCGTTCGCGAGCTTCAGGTAGGTCTGCAGCAGGCTGGCCGGGGCAAAGGCCTCTTCGGTGGCAATGCGCAGGTAGCCACGCCCGTTCGTGCGGTCGGCGGCTTCTTTGTTTACCATGCTCATCCACCCCATTTGATCAGTGCTGCGAGGCGCGGTATTTCACACGCCTTGGGCCCGAAATCCAAGCGAAAACCCCATGATCTACCCAGAACTTTCCCTGCTCATCGATGGCGAATGGGTTTCGGGCGGCGGTCGCGCCACCGTGCCGGTCATTAACCCCGCGACCGAAGAGGTGCTGGGGCACCTGCCGCTGGCCACCAAGGCCGACCTGGACCGTGCCTTGGCGGCCTCGCAGCGGGCCTATCCGGCCTGGCGCGCGATGGCGCCGCACCTGCGCGGCCGCATCCTGCACAAGGCCGCCGAGCTCATTTACGAGCGTCGCGAGGAAATCGCCTGGTTGGCCACCGTGGAAGAGGGCAAGACCCTGCCCGAGGCCCGCATGGAACTGGGCATGGCCGCCGAGATCTTCACCTGGTACGCCGAGGAAGGCCGCCGCGCCTATGGCCGCGTGCTGCCGCAGCGCCAGCCCGGCGTGCGCATGACGGTCGTCAAAGAGCCCGTGGGCCCGATGGCGGGCTTTGCGCCGTGGAATTTCCCGCTGGGTAATCCGTCCCGCAAGATCGGTTCGGCGCTGGGCGCAGGCTGCCCGGTCATCGTCAAGCCGGCCGAAGAGACGCCGGCCTCGGCGCTGGCCATTGCCCGCGCGCTGGTCGATGCGGGCGTGCCGGCCGGCATCCTCAACATGGTGTTCGGCGTGCCTGCCGAAGTGTCGGAGCACCTGCTGCGCTCGCCCATCATCCGCGGCATGTCCTTTACCGGTTCCACGGTTGTGGGCAAGCAGCTGGCGAAGTTGTCGGCCGAGGGCATGAAGCGCACGACAATGGAACTGGGCGGCCATGCCCCGGTGCTGGTGTTTGATGACGTGGACGTCGAGGCGGTGCTGGACATGGCGGTTGCCGCCAAATTCCGCAATGCGGGCCAGGTGTGCGTGTCGCCCACGCGCTTTTATGTGCACGAGTCGATCTACGAGCGCTTCGTCGAAGGGTTCACGGCGCGGGCCAAGGCGCTGACGGTGGGCAACGGCCTGGACGAAAAAAACCGCATGGGCCCGCTCGCGCACGACCGGCGCCTGCCTGCCGTCCTGAACATCATCCAGGACGCCGTGGCGCATGGCGCCACGCTGCACACGGGTGGCCATCGGCTGCCGGGCAAGGGCTACTTCTTCGCGCCCACGGTGCTGAGCAAGGTGCCCAACACCGCACGGGTGATGAACGACGAGCCCTTTGGCCCGATCGCCGTCATCAATTCGTTCACGGATTTTGACGAAGTGATCGTGCAGGCCAACCGCCTGCCGTATGGCCTGGCGGCCTATGCGTTCACGCAGTCGGCCAAGCGGGTCAACCTGCTGGGCGAGCAGATCGAGGCCGGCATGATTGGCATCAACAGCTTCACGATTGCGGTGCCAGAGTCGCCGTTCGGTGGCGTGAAGGAAAGCGGCCATGGGTCCGAGGAAGGCATCGAAGGACTCGACGCCTGCCTGGTCACCAAGTTCATCACCGAGTCCTAAGGACCGGCTGTCCGGCTGGTGTAACCGCTGACGCTGCTGCCCGCATCGGGCGGCAGTCGCCAGTACACAAACAGCGACGTCATCGAAATGCCGGCGATGACGAAGAAGGCGATCCGAAAATCGCCAGCCCCAGGCAGTTCGCTGCCATGGGTCAACGCGGCCAGGTGCAGCACCTGCGCCGCCACCGCCACGCCCAGGGTCATGGCCAGTTGCTGGGCGGTGCCCGCAAAGCTGGTGGCATAGCTCATGTCCCG
>CANGFJ010000159.1 GCA_947453065.1 Pseudomonadota bacterium | reverse complement strand
TGCTTCAGGTCAAACCGACCCGGGCCTGCCCCCGAGAGTTCGCGTCGCATGCGCTCGCGCATATCGCGGACCTGGGTCTTGAGGTCGTCGCGCCGCACCGCGTTCTGCAGCACGTCCAGTCGCAGCGCCTCGGCGCGCGCGCGCAGTGCCGGATCGCCCGCCACCGCGCGGGCGTGCAGCAAGGCCTGGTGTTCCCAGGTCCAGGCCTCGGTGAACTGATAGTCGCGGAACGCATCGATGCTGGTGACCAACATGCCGCCCTTGCCGCTGGGCCGCAGCCGCACATCGACTTCATAGAGCCGGCCGGCAGCTGAATGCACCGTGAGGATGTGCATCAGGCGCTGTGCATAGCGCAGAAAGAACACCTGGTTGTCGACGGGGCTGGCGCGGTCGGTTTCCTGCGTGTCGCCGACGGAGTCATGCACGAACACCAGGTCGAGGTCCGAGGAATAGCCCAGCTCGCGGCCACCCAGCTTGCCGTAGCCGAAGGCGGCCACGCGCACCTCGCGGCGCGACGCATCGGGCCCGTCGCTGCATTGGGGCTTGCCCAGTTGCGGCGTGATCTGCTGCCAGGCCATGCGCATGGCTTCCTCGACGATCAGCTCGGCAATCTCCGTGAGCCGGTCGCTGACCTGCATCAGCGGCAGGCGACCACTGAGGTCGGCCAGCGCCACGCGGAAGATCGCCGCACGCTGGAAGCGGCACAGCGCCTCGACCTGACGATCGGGATCCTCATCGGCGACTTCGGCCGTGCGCAGCGCCAGGTCCGACACCAGATCGGCACGATCGGGCAGTTCATCCAGCACGCGATCGTCGATGAGCTCGTCCAGCAGCAGCGGATGCGAGGCGATGCGCGAAGCCAGGAACGGGCCATGCGCGCAGACCTGGATCAGACGCCTGCGGGCGGGCACGTTCTCCAGCAGCAGGGCGAAATACGCCGAACGCTGGCCGATGGCCTCGATGATCGACAACAGGCGCCGCAGCACCGGCAGCGCATCGTCAGCCGGCAGCTCGCACAGCAGGCACTTGAGCAGCAACTCCAGGCGACGGCGACTGATCTCGTCGAGACGACGCATGCGGGCGCTGTCGCGCAGGTCTTCGAGCAGGCGCAGTACTTCAGCCGGCTCGGCCAGGCCGATGGCTGCCAGTCGCTCGCGCAGTGGCTCGCGGTCCAGACCCGCTTCCCACAGGGGTGCAAGGTCCAGCGTCACGGCCGCCTGCGACCCTGCGGGCGCCACGACCACCGCATCGAAATGGGCCATGACCCGCGCGCGGTGCGCATCGAGCGCCACCTGCAGGGCAGCGGCATCGGGCTGGTCCATGGCCAGGGCAATGCGCTCGGACTCCAGCGGATCCACGGGCATGCTGTGGGTCTGGCGGTCATCGAGCATCTGCAGTCGATTTTCGAGACGGCGCAGGAACAGGTAGGCGCAGGTGAGTTCATCGACGGCCTGCGCGGGCAGCAGCTTCGCCCCCCGCAATCTCGGCAGCACGGTCAGCAGCGAGGTCGTGCGTAGGCTGCGGTCCTGCCCGCCGCGGATCAGCTGGAAGGCCTGCGCGATGAACTCGATCTCGCGGATGCCGCCGGGGCCGAGCTTCACGTGGTTGGCCATCTCGCGCCGGTTCACTTCGCGCGAAATCAGGCCCTTCATCTCGCGCAGCGAATCGAACACGCCGAAGTCCAGGTAGCGGCGATAGACGAACGGACGCATCACCGATTCGCGCAGCGGCTCGAAGGCCTGCTGCCCGGTAAGCGCGCGCGCCTTCACGTAGGCATAGCGCTCCCAGTCGCGGCCATGCACCTGCAGATAATCCTCGAGCGAAGCAAAGCTCGCCACCAGCGGCCCGCTGTCGCCAAAGGGACGCAGGCGCATGTCGACGCGGAACACAAAGCCGTCGGCCGTGTGTGCATCGAGCAGGCGGATGAGCACGCGGCCCTGGCGGGCATAGAACTCCTCATAGGCCAGCGGTGAGGCGCCGGTGGTCTCGCCGCCTTCCGCATAGAGGAAGATCAGGTCGATGTCAGAGGAAAAATTGAGCTCGCCGCCACCGAGCTTGCCCATGCCCAGCACGACCAGGCCTGCGTCAGGACCCTCGGGCGCGCCATGGCGCAGCGCCAGCAAGTCACCCGCGAACGTGGTCGCCCCGGCAATGACGGCTTCGGCGAACCACGACGCCTCGAGCAGCGTCTGCTCGACGTCGGCATCGCCCGCCAGGTCGCGCCAGGCGATGCGCACCAGTTCACGCTGGCGCAGGCGACGCAGGGCGCTGCCGTAGGTGGATTCGTCACCGGCCGCGGTGGCGGCTACAGCGGCGACCAGCGCGTGATAAGTCTGCAGGCTGCGCGGCTGGTCCAGCGAGCCGTCGGCCAGTAGGCCCGGCAGCAAGTCCTCGCGCACCGTGATCGCGCGGGCCACGAAATCGCTGCAGGCGAGCACGCGCCGGGCAGCCGCCTGGCGCTGCGGGCCTGCTGCCGCCAGCGCAGCCTGTGCCGCCGGCGCGCGCTCACCGAGCGTGGCCGCCTGCCGCTCGAGCAGGGCAGCCAGCTCGGGGCTCACGATGCGAGCGGCAAGGGCTGGACGGAGACGTTGACGGTGAGTTCGTGCTCGCCGCCACCCAGGATCACACCGCGCAGCGGTGAGACATCACCAAAATCGCGGCCCCAGGCCAAGGTGACATGGTCGCGGCCAACCCGCAGGTTGTTGGTGGGGTCCAGCGCGACCCAGCCGAAGGGCGGCGCATACACCGCCACCCACGCATGGGAGGCATCGGCACCGATGAGCTCTTCGCTGGGTTCGCCATCACGCGGCAGCGTGCGCAGGTAGCCACTGACATAGCGGGCAGACAGCCCCTGCGAGCGCAGGCAGGCGATCATGACGTGCGCATAGTCCTGGCACACGCCGCGCTGGTCGCGCAGCACGTCCATCAGCGGCGTGGCAATCAGCGTCTCGCCCGGCGCATAGGTGAACTCGGCATAGATCTTGTGCATCAAGGCTTCGGCACATTCGAGCACCGGGCGATCCGGCGCGAAGCAGGCGGCAGACCAGTCGCTGAAGTCCCGCTTGATGCGCACATACGGCGACTCGGACCGGTAGCGCCGCACCTCCAGGTCATCGACACCCAGCGGACACGCCGTGTAATGCAGGGACTGCACCACCGCGTCCCAGGGCTGGCTCTCGGCAGCAGGCCGCGCCGGACGCGCACGCACTTCCACTTCCATCTGCGCATCGACGCAGAGGCTGTCGTGCGGGCGGTCGATCTGCAGGCGCGAGACCGGATTGCCAAAGGCATCGAAGCCATCGACGCGAAACGCAGGCAAGGGCGTGACGATGACCTGATGCTGCAGGGTCGACTGGAACGGCATCGGCCGCGGCAGCAGCCGCAGCAGCTGGTGCGAATGCACCACCTCGCCGCCATAGGCATAGCGCGTGAGGTGACGCACGCGATAGCGATAAGGGACTTCGTCGTCGGCACTCATGCGGCCACCGTCTGCACGTCCAGGCCCGTGTGGGAAAAGTGCCGCATGCCCAGGCGATCGCACAGGCGCCCTGCGGCGGCATTGAGCTCCAGCAAGGCGGCTGCCAGCTGACGCCGGGCTTCAACGCCGGTTTCGTCTGTGGCATCCAGCGGCACCAGGTCCAGCGACATCAGGCCGCGGATGGCTTCATCCATGACCTCTTCCACTGCGCCGCCCAGCGACGCAGCCAGTTGCGCCAGGGTGCGGCGGACACCGCGCCAATGGAACGCCAGCGCGCGCGGGTTGCTGTCATCGAGCACCAGCAACTGGATCGTGGACATCAGGCGCGGAGAGGCAAGGTACCGCGTGCGGTAGGTGATCGTGCTGCCACCGACATCCAGCAACCAGTCGAGTTCGCCGCGCACCAGGCGCCTGCCCTCGGCGATGCGATCGGCCAGCAACGAGCTCAGGAACTGCAGGCGCTCGATCTGCCGACCCAGCATCAACATGCGCCAGCCGTCATCCTGGGTCATGTCATCCAGGGTGAAGCCGGCAAACGCGGCCAACCCGAGCAACAGGCGATCCAGCGTCTCGCGCGGATCAGTGCGCGCGGCATCGGCCTCGTGGAACTGCCGCTGCAGGACGTTGAGTGAACGCCAGTGCTCGGCGGACAGCCGGCTGCGTGAGCGCGTGGCCGCCCAGGCCAGGCGGCCCAGGTCCGCGGCCAGACCCAGCGGCTCTTCGGCATCGAACAGGCTCTCGGCCGGCTCGCTCTTCTCGTCGAGCAAGCCAAAGCTGCGGCAACTGGCCAGCGCCGGCTTCCAGATTTGCGGATCCGGACGCACGGCAAAGGTGGCGCGCAGCAGGCGGGTCTTGTCTTCGCAGCGCTCGGCATACCGGCCCAGCCAGAACAGGTTCTCGACCAGGCTGGACGGCAGCTCGTCGCGGCGCACGGGCAGGCGCGCCAGCTGTTCCTCGTCGCGGTCTTCTTCGCCCCGGCCAGCGCCGCGCGACAGCACCCAGATGTCTTTACTGCCGCCACCACGCTGGGTGGAGACGATGTCGATGGCCTCGTCGGAGGCAATGCGCGCCATGCCGCCGGGCATGACCTTGTAGCCCTGCTCGGTGGCAATGGCGTACACACGGATGCCCACCGACCGGGCGCCCAGCGCCGGCGCCACGCCGCGCCAGGACGGGGCCTGGGAGAAATGCACGCGCTCCTGCGCCACATAGGCATAGGGACGCGAGCGCAGGCGCTTTTCCAGCGCCACGCGCTCGGCCTTGCCCAGGTCACGGCCGAACACCGGCTCGAAATTCTGGTTAGGGAACGCACCCTTCACGACGAGCTCATCCAGGTGTTCGATGACGTACTCGACGGCCGGCTCCTCGCCGCACCACCACGTCGCCACCGACGGCAGCTTGAGGGACTCGCCCAGCATCCGCTCGGCGACACCGGGCAGGAAGCCCAGCAACGCGGCGGATTCGATGACGCCGGAACCCAGGGCGTTGGCCATGACGACACGCCCTGCCCGCACCGCACCCAGCAGGCCCGGCACGCCCAGCGCCGAGTCGGCACGCAGCTCGACCGGATCGCAATAGTCATCGTCGAGTCGACGCAGGATCGCGTGCACACGTCGCAGGCCCGACAGCGTCTTCAGGTAAACGGTATCGCCGCGCACCGTCAGGTCGTTGCCCTCGACCAGCGGCAGGCCCAGGTGGCGCGCCAAGTAGGCGTGCTCGAAGTAGGTCTCGTTGAACGGGCCTGGCGTCAGCACCACGGCCATGGGCGAATCAGACCCTTCTGCCGCACCCAGCAGGCTCGCCCGCAGGCCGGCGAAAAACCCGCCTACCGGTCGTACGCCCAGCTCTTTGCCCACCTCGGGGTACACGCGGGAAATGATCTGGCGGTTTTCCAGCGCGTAGCCCGGGCCGGAAGGCGACTGCGTGCGGTCGCCCAGCACCCACCATCGGCCGTCCGGCGCCCGCGCCAGGTCCACGGCATAGAGGTGCAGCCAGGTGCCATTCGGTGGTCGCGTACCGCGACAGGGCCAGAGGTAGTTGGGGTGGCCGAAGACCAGCTCCGGCGGAATGCTGCCGTCAGCAATCAACTCTTGGGGGCCGTAGAGATCAGCCAGCAGGGCATTGAGCAGGTCGGCCCGCTGCAGCACACCGGCCTCGATCTGCCGCCACTCCGAGCCTGAAATCAGGAACGGCAGCGGATCGAGCACCCAAGGTCGATCACGTCCCTGCGGATCGGCATAGACGTTGTAGGTGACGCCGTTCTCGACGACCAGCCGGCGCGCGAGCTCGACGCCACGACGGGTGACATCGCTGCCCTCGGCCAGCAGGCGCGTGATCAGCGG
This sequence comes from Pseudomonadota bacterium, assembly GCA_947453065.1. Lineage (GTDB taxonomy): Bacteria > Pseudomonadota > Gammaproteobacteria > Steroidobacterales > Steroidobacteraceae > ZC4RG30. The sequence goes on along the minus strand of CANGFJ010000159.1, from coordinate 380 downwards.
ATCCCAGTGTTCGCGCGGCTTGCCCTCGGCATCCAGCAGCTCGTCATAGCGGCCCGGCTCGACCGCATAGGTGCCGAGTCGCTTCCGGTTCAGGGGCAGTTCGGATCGGCTCGCCACGTCAGTCTGCGCGCCTCAGGTCCAGGGTGAACGGGAAGTCGACGTTGACACCCGCGGACGGCGTCGCAACCTTTCCCTGCGTATGCCCGAGCCGGAAGAACCGTGCCAGACGGCGGCTCTCGGCCTCGAAGGCGTTCACAGGAAACGTATCGTAATTGCGGCCACCCGGATGAGTCACGTGGTACTTGCAGCCCCCCAGCGAACGCTGCATCCAGGTGTCGACCAGGTCGAAGGTCAGCGGGGCGTGCACGCCGATGGTCGGG
>CANGFJ010000158.1 GCA_947453065.1 Pseudomonadota bacterium | reverse complement strand
GGTCGGTGCTGTCGATGACAAAGCCATAGGTCGGGCTGGTGTAATCGAAGTCCTGCTGGTTGAAGTCGGCCCTGGCCCGCGTGTAACGCGCCACGGCACGCAGTCGCAGCGTGTCGCTGAAATCCCAGCGCAGACGCCCTGAGACGACCTGGTTGTCGGCACCGATGTCGCGCACGCCCAAGCGCGCACTCGGGCTGCCATCGCTATGCATCACCCCGCCACTCACGGCGTAGTCAACTGGCCCAGAGACACCCGCCAGCCGCGCGGCCGTATCGTAAGTCCCGAAGGACCCACCCTCGGCCCGCGCGCTGAACCCGGGCGCCTCGCGTCCGCCCAGCGTCAGGTACTGGATCACGCCGCCGATGGCGTCCGACCCATACAGCGCACTTTGCTGGCCGCGCAGCACTTCCACGCGCGCGACCATGTCGGCCATCAGGCCGGCGAAATCAAACTCGCCGAAGAACGGATCGGTGGCCTGCATGCCATCGATGAGGACCAGCGCGTGATTGGCCTCGGTGCCCCGCAGGCGCAGCTGCGTCACGGAACCCGGCGGGCCGGCGCGGCTGACCGCAATGCCCGGCACATCACGCAGGACATCGGCCAGGGAGCGCACCTGCCGGTCGCGCAGGTCTTCCGGCTCCAGCGTGGTCACCGACGCACCGAGCAGCTCGCGCGCAACACCACCGGGCGCCCGCGTCGCGCTGACAACAAGCTGGTCCAGTGGATCAACGGACAGCGACTCGTCGGCGGCCACCGCCACGCCAGTACCAACGGAGAGGGAAAGACAGACAGACAGACGAACGAACGAACGCACGGATGCGGTTAGCATGGAATATTCCTGGTCAGCCACAAGCCAGGAATCGCGTTGCGGAGCATTCCGCAGGCGCAACTCCCCCTGTCGCCACCACGGAAATCCGCAGCCTCCGGTACACCCCGACCGCAAGCAGGACGACGGCGTGAAGCAGGTTTCCTGGCTTCCGGTTGAATCGCGATCCTCCGCCTTCCCAGGCCAGGGCCCAGTGGCATCGTGGAGGATCACTCGCCGGTTACAGTTGCGGGAGCAGCCGCGGTCTTGAACCGCGTTCCCTTAAATCCCTTGCGGGAACTTCACACCTGGCCGGGACGGTACAGGAGCGGCTACGAAGGGGTCAATTCGGGTTCGTGTTTTCGACGCCCTGCAGGCGCTCGATCAGTGACCGCAGGAACACGCGGTTGAAGCGCAGCTGGCACGAGGCCGACACCTGCTCCAGCAGCGTGGAACTGACCCGCAGCGCCGTGACTGCCCCGGCAGCCCGCACCGTCGCGTTGCGTTTGGCGCCCGGCACATAGCTGGTCTCGCCAAAACAAGTGCCCGCACCGAGACTGCCCAGCGTGCCGCTGTTGCGTTCGACGTTACAGGTGCCAGACACCACGATAAAGAAGCGATCATCCATCTCGCCTTCCTTGACGATTTCCTCGCCCGGCGCGTAGTCCTGCCAGGTGCTGGCACGCAGCACCTCCCAGATCTCCGCCTGCGAGAAGTCGTGGAAGAACTTCAGCCGTCGCAGCAGCCCGAACTGCTCGCCCTGCTCCATGTGGCCGGTCTTGATACGCAGCTTCTGGTGCACACGCGTCAGCGCCGCGGCCAGGTCCACGCCGCTGCGGTAGCGCTTTTCAGGCTCTTTCTGCAGCGCCATCGCCACGACCGTCTCGAGTTCTTCGGGCACGTCGGGGCGTAGTGTGTGGATGGGTGCCGGCGTCGCATAGACGACCTGGTGCATGAGCTTGGCCAGGCTGTTGGCGCGGAACGGACGCGTCCCGGTCAACAACTCGTACATCACCGCCCCCAGCGAATACAGGTCAGAGCGATGGGTCAGCTCCATGCCCTGCACCTGTTCGGGCGACATGTAGCTGGGACTGCCGGCGATCCCGTCGATGCGCGAGATGTCCGAATCGGCCACCAGCGCAATGCCGAAGTCGATGATGCGAATATCGCCATCCTGCGTAAGCATGATGTTCGAGGGCTTGATGTCCCGATGGATCACGCCACGCGAATGCGCGTAGTTCAGCGCCTTGGCGCACTTGAAGATGATCTCCACCACGGCATCGATGCGCAGCAGCGCATCGCTACGGCAAAACGCAGCCAGCGTCCGCGCCCCATGCACATGCTCGGTGACGATGTAGCAGCGCTCGTTTTCTTCGCCCGCATCAAAGATGGGCAGGATGTTCGGGTGCTGCAGCATGCCCACCATGTGGGCTTCGGAGAGGAACATCTTGCGCGCGATGCGCGCCTTTTCCGGCTCCATGCCGACGAAACTGTTGTAGACCTTGATCGCTACGTCACGACCGTAATACGAGTCGTGCGACAGATAGACCACGCCCGTGCTGCCCCGCCCCACCTCGTTGATGATGTCGTACTTGCCGATGCGGTCGGGCACGGCGTTGGCGGCAGGAGAGAGACTGGAGAGCTTTTGTAACATGGCAGGGCCTTTAGAAGACGCCTGCAGGATAAGACCCACTGCCCGGTGGGACTGTGACGTGCCTCGCGGATCACCCCCGGGGAGAGAAGTGGTCGTAGCCCGCGGTCTCCAGTGACAGGGGCTGACCGGCCTGCACGAGGCGCGTGCCCGGCTCAGCCTCGAGTACGCCGATGCATCGAACAGCACAGTCGCCGCTGGCCGCGGCACCCGACAACTCCGCCAGACGCGCGGCCGGCAGGCTGAAACACAGCTCGTAATCATCGCCGCCGGTCAACGCCAGCTGCACCGCACGCTCGCGGCCAAAGACCTGCAGCAATTCCGCAGACAGGGGCAGCGAGTCGGCCTCCAGACGCAGTCCGCAGCCACTCATCGCCGCCAGCTTGCCCGCATCCCCGGCCAGGCCGTCCGAGACGTCGATGCAGGCGGAGGCCAGGTCCCGCAAGGCCTCGCCCAGGGCGACGCGCGGCGTCGGGAACAGAAAGCGCTGGCGCAGTGTCTGCGCAGCGGCGGCCTGCTCGGGCGGTGCCACCACCCCGCCTTCGGCACCGCGCTCCAGCAGGAGCCCTGCGGCCGCGTCACCGGGTGTCCCGCTGACAAACACGAGGTCCCCGGGTGAGCCGCCGTCCCGCCGTAGCGCCTGCCCCTGGGGCACGAAGCCCAGCACCTGCACCGAGACCGTCAGCGGCCCGGCGGTCGTGTCACCCCCCACCAGCGCGAACTGGTGGCAGGCCGCAAGCTGTGCGAAGCCTGCCGCGAACTCCCGCAGGAAGGCCTCGTCGACGGCAGGCAAGGTCAGCGCAAGCAGGCCCCAGGCGGGCGTTGCGCCCATGGCGGCGAGGTCGCTGAGGTTCACGGCGAGCGCGCGATGGCCGATGGAGCGAGGGTCGGTGTCGGGCAGGAAGTGGCGGCCAGACACCAGGGTGTCGATGGCGGCCACCAGGTCCTGGCCTGGCGGCACGCGCAGCACGGCGGCGTCATCGCCAATGCCCAGCAGCACGTCAGTCCGGCGGCGGCCGCCCGGCCGGTCCAGCGGCCGGAAATAGCGATCGATGAGCTCGAATTCGCCTGGCGGCACGGCAGGATGCCTCAGGTTTCGTGAGGCCGCAGCGTCCGGGCCGCGCGGTCGAGCACGGCGTTGACGAATTTGTGTCCATCCGTGGCGCCGAAACGCCGCGCCAGGCTCACCGCTTCGCTGATCGCCACGCGATACGGCACTTCCAGCTGGCTGCGCAGCTCCAGCACGCCGATCAGCAGAGCGGCCCGCTCGATCGGATCGAGCTCCGCGCTGGGCCGATCAGCCCAGCCGCCAATGGCCTCATCGAGTTGCACGATGTCCGTGCAGATGCTCTCGAGCAGCAACTGCAGGTACTCGCGGTCCGCACGCGGGCCGTCCTCGGTTTCCAGGAACTCCTGCATCAGCTCCGGCCAGCCCCGCGGATTGAGCTGCCAGCTATAGAGCGCCTGCAGCGCCAGCTTGCGGGCCACGGCGCGCATCGCCGAGCCACGGTTCATGCGGGCCTTGGTGGGCGGCGTAGACATTGTGTTCAAGCCTGCCTCAGCAAAAGAGCCATTTCGATGGCGGTTTCCATGGCCTCACCACCCTTGTTCATGCGATCGGGCTCGGCGCGTTCGACCGCCTGCTCGACGTTCTCGACCGTCAGCACGCCAAAGGCCACCGGCACACCCGTTTCGAAAGCCGCCTGGGCGATGCCCCGCGCGGCCTCGCCCGCCACAAACTCAAAGTGCGGCGTATCGCCGCGGATGACGCAGCCCAGCGCGACCACGCAGTCAAAGCGCTTGCTGCCTGCGAAGCGCTTGGCCGCCAGAGGCAGCTCAAACGCACCGGGCACGCGGACCAGCGTCACGCATTCCGGGTCGCCGCCATGGCGCTCCCAGGCTTCCAGTGCGCCGGCCAGCATCGGTTCGACGATGAAATCATTGAAACGGGCGGCCAGAATGGCAACCGAGAGTTCGCGCGCGACCGTGCTGGTCTTGCGCTCGGACGCTGCCGCCAACTGCGGTGCGCCCTCGACGAGGCGGTATTTGGACATGAGGCGGCGGAGTATAGCGAAAGGGCCGGGCGGCCCTAGACGCTTTCCTTGGAAACGTATTCGGCGATCTCCAGGTCGAAGGCTGAAATGCCGTGCATCTGCTTGGGTGCCGACAGCACCCGCATGCGTTTGACGCCGAGATCCTTGAGGATCTGCGCGCCAATGCCGTAGGTGCGCAGCACCGCATCGCCCGCCTGTTGCGGCGCCGGTTCATGACGCAGAAGGCCCTGCACGGCATCGGCCAGTTCGCGCGGGGTTTCCGGATCACGCAGGATGATGACCACGCCGCTGTCCTCCTGCGAGATGCGCTCGAGCGCCTCGCGCAAGGTCCAGCTGCGGCCCTCCCCGCGGACACCGACCAGGTCGCGCAGCGTATCGGCCAGGTGCACGCGCACCAGCGGCAGCGCATCGCCATCCAGCGTGCCCTTGGCCAGCACCAGGTGCAGGTCGCGGTGCACGTGGTCTTCGTAGCAATACAGCCGGAACGCGCCGAATTCGGTCTGCACCGTGCGCTCGGCCAGGCGCTCCACCGTGCGCTCGTTACGCAGGCGGTAGCGGATGAGGTCGCGGATGGTGCCCATGCGCAGGCCATGGTGCTTGGCGAACACTTCCAGTTCGGGACGCCGGGCCATGGTGCCGTCGTCGTTCATGATCTCGACGATGACCGCCGAGGGCTCCAGCCCCGCCAGGCGCGCCAGATCGCAACCCGCCTCGGTGTGGCCGGCCCGCGTCAGCACGCCGCCGGGCTGGGCCATGAGCGGGAAGACATGCCCCGGCTGGCGCAGGTGCTCCGGACGCGCATCCGGCGCCACGGCGGCCTGCACGGTCTTGGCCCGGTCATAGGCCGAAATGCCGGTGGTAATGCCTTCTGCGGCCTCGATGGACAGCGTGAAGTTGGTGCGCCGTTCAAGGTCGGTCTCGCTGACCATCAGAGGCAGACGCAGCTGCGCGCAGCGCTCGCGCGTCAGCGTGAGGCAGATCAGGCCGCGGCCAAAACGGGCCATGAAATTGATGTCTTCGGGGCGGGCCTTCGCCGCCGCCATGAGCAGGTCGCCCTCGTTCTCGCGGTCCTCGTCATCGACGATGACCACCATCTTGCCCGCGGCAAGGTCGGCAAGGATGTCTTCGATGCGGTCGAAACCGCTGGCGGATTCTGCTGGGGGGTGGCCTGCGTTCATGGCGGCGATTCTACCACTGCAGGGCTGGCAGCCTCACCGCAAGGGTTGAGGGGTGCCGAACCGTCCCTGCCAACCCCGGAGAAACCCCGGCGATGCGCCGGGATTCCTGACGGGCGCCCTACCTGCCGGTCTTGCCGAATTGCACTTGGTTAATTGTCCAGGTTCCGGGTTCATCGGCGACGACAAACACATACGCATTCGTCGCGATGCGACCCGACGGAAAGGCAGCAACCAGGGCAGCCCAGTTTTCGTAGAACGTCACGCCATCGTCCAGCCACACCGTACAGGTCGGGTCATTGATCGCATCGACCAGGCCTGCGCCGTTGTTGCAATAGAGCGCCGAAATAAACGCCCACTGGTCCTTGCTGCCATTGCCGTCCGTGTCGATCGGCACGCTGAACCGCGGCGCACCTGCGCCGGGATCAGTCCCTGCATAGGTGAACGACAAGGTCTTTACCTCACCCAGCTTCTGCCCGTACATCGTGCTGTCGTTCGTATAGACGCCTGCGTAATCAAAACCAGGTGTCACCGTCGTCAGTGTGACCGACCCCTTTGCACCCTGAGAGTTGGGCACGCAGCTGCCGCCATAGCCGCCATCCGACGTGCCGTCGAAACACAGCAGTTTGTTCTGGCCGGGTGCTGTCGGCACCATGTGCCCTTTTGGTGCCGGCGGTGCTGCACTGGCGATGCCCATGCCTGCCACTG
>CANGFJ010000157.1 GCA_947453065.1 Pseudomonadota bacterium | reverse complement strand
TGCCAGGCCTGCCGGTCATCCTCCAGGTAGAGCTGCAGATCCTCGATGAGGCTCGCGCGCAGCGCGGGATCGAGGATCGGAAAGGCCACTTCCACGCGACGGAAGAAATTGCGCTCCATCCAGTCGGCACTCGAGCAGAACACTTCGGGCTCGCCGTCGTTGCCGAAACAGAACACGCGCGCGTGCTCCAGGAAGCGACCCACGATCGAACGCACCCTGATGTTCTCCGACACGCCCGCAATGCCCGGCCGCAGGCAGCAGATGCCGCGCACGACCAGGTCGATCTGTACGCCGGCACCCGACGCGGCGTAGAGCGCTTCGATGATCTGTGGGTCCACGAGCGCGTTCATTCGCGCAATCAGCCGCCCCTGTCGACCGCTGCGTGCCAGTTGCGCCTCCCGCTCGATGCGGGCCAGCAGACCGTCATGCAGCGTGAACGGCGCCTGCAGCAGACGGCGCAGCTGCGGCGTGCGCGTCAGGCTGGTCAGCTGCAGGAAGATCTCATGCACATCCGCGCCGATTTCCGGCTGGCAGGTCAACAGCCCGTAGTCGGTGTACGCGCGCGCTGTTCCCGGGTGGTAATTGCCGGTGCCCAGGTGGCAGTACCGGCGTATGCCAGTGGCTTCCCGCCGTACGATCAGAATGAGCTTGGCGTGCGTCTTGTAGCCCACCACGCCATACATCACGTGCGCGCCGGCTTCCTGCAGGCGATTCGACAGCTCGATGTTCGCTTCTTCATCAAACCGCGCGCGCAGTTCGACAATCACCGTCACGTCCTTACCCGCGTGGGCCGCGGCCACCAGCGCATCGACGATCGGTGAGTCCACACCCGTGCGATACAGCGTCTGCTTGATCGCCAGCACCTTCGGGTCGGTGGCCGCCTGCCGCAGGAAATCCAGCACCGGCGCAAAACTCTGGAAGGGGTGGTGCAGCAACACGTCCTGCTCGCGGATCGTGGCGAACAGCGGCGGCGATCCAGTGAGGCGGGGGTGTGCCTGGGGCATGGACGGCGGGAACTTCAGGTCCGCACGCGGTGCCAGGTCATACAGGGCCGACAGGCGGTTCAGGTTCACCGGCCCGGGGACTTCATAGTGATCCAGGGCGCTCAATGCAAACTGATGCAGCAGGAAATCGGTCACCTCCGCCGGACAGTCGCGCACCGTCTCCAGTCGCACCGCTGCGCCATAGCGACGGTGGGCAAGCTCGCCCTCCAGCGCCCGCCGCAGGTCATCCACTTCCTCATCGTCCACGAACAGGTCGCTGTTGCGCGTCACGCGGAACTGATAGCAGGCGCGCACCGCAACGCCCGGGAACAGCAGGGCCACGAACGCTTCCACGATGGCCGACAGCAGCACATAGCCACCGCCCAGTGCTGCCGGCAACGCGACCACGCGGGGCAGTGAGCGGGGCGCCTGCACGACGGCCAGTTCGCTGTCACGGCCAAAGGCATCCTTGCCCGTCAGCTGCACAATGAAATTGAGGCTCTTGTTCTGGATGCGCGGGAAGGGTCGCGCCGGATCCAGCCCCAGCGGGCTCAATACGGGCTCTACTTCCTGGTGAAAGTAGGTCTCGAGCCAGTCCCGCTGTGCGGCGGACCAGTCTCCCGCCTGCAGCAGGCAGATGCCCGCCTGTCGCAGCGCCGGCAGCAACTCCTCATTAAGGCAGGCGTATTGCGCATGCACGAGCTCCAGTGCGCGGGCATGGATGGCCTCGATCAGCGCCTGCACCGGCACCTGGTCAGGCCCCACCGGCCGGGAGGCAAGTTCCAGCAGTTGTTTGAGTCCCGCCACGCGGATCTCGAAGAACTCATCCAGGTTGCTGCACGAGATACACAGGAAGCGGAAGCGTTCCAGCAGCGGTAGCGTCACGTCCCGGGCCTGGGCCAGCACACGCTGGTTGAACGCCAGGAAGGAGAGTTCCCGGTTGCTGAAGTTCCGCGGTGCTTTGAGGTCGGGCAGGGTCATGGGGTACTTCGGACTCTTTCTCTCATCATGCGAAGGTCTGATGACGGCTGCGTGACAGCGCCCGGGAAGGTCGCCCCCAGCACGCGAGGGCCGCGCGCACCGGTCACCGCTGGCAGGTTGCCAGGCAGCCGTTCTATATGACGATGGGCGAGCCAGGCAAAGGCAGCGGCCTCGACCTGCATGGGGTCTATCCCGCAGGCTGCCGTGCTGGCCACGCGAACACCCGGCAGTTGTGCTGCAAGTCGCTGCATCAGCTGCGGGTTCAGCGTGCCACCGCCACAGACCAGAACACGCCCCGGCTGCACGCCTGCCAGCGACACGATCGCGTCTCGGATTGTGCGCGCCGTGTACTCGCACAGCGTCGCCTGTACGTCCGCGGCCTCGAGCGTCGCACCGGCGAGCATCGCCTCCAGCCACGTAGCCTGAAAAAGTTCTCGCCCTGTGCTTTTTGGCGCCATGCGCTGCAGATACGGCTCTGCCAGCAGCCGTTCCAGCAGCGCCGCGTTCACGCGGCCCGCCGCCGCCAGCGCGCCATCCCGGTCAAACGCCTCGCCGCGCTGGGCCTGCACCCACACATCCATCAAGCAATTTCCGGGCCCCGTATCGAATCCCGTCACGCCGCCGTCCGCCGCGAGCACGGTGATGTTGGCGATTCCGCCGATGTTGACGACGACGCGGGTCTCCCCAGGGGCACCGAACACCGCCGCATGGAACGCCGGCACCAGCGGTGCGGCCTCTCCGCCCGCTGCAATGTCACGGCGGCGGAAGTCGGCCACCACATCAATACCGCTGCGCTCCGCGATCACGTTCGGGTCGCCGATCTGCAGGGTGAACGGCGCATCGCCGTGCGGCTGGTGGCGGAGGGTCTGCCCATGGCTTCCGACGGCGCGCACGGTGTCAGCGCGCACTCCAGCCTCCGCCAGCAACTGTTGCAGCGCCGCCGCAAACACCTCGCCAACCAGCACATCCAGCTGCCCCAGCTCATCCAGCCCGACCCGGTCCGGGCGGGTGATCGCCGCACGCAGCTGCGCGCCGAGCTCAGGGGAGTAATCGCGGTGAGTCGCCGCCGTGATCCGGCAACCCGATGCGGCAACATCAAGCAGGACAGCGTCCACGCCGTCCATGCTGGTGCCGGACATGAGGCCGGCGTAGCGCGTCACGATCGGTTCTTGCGCCGTGTTCAGCGGGCCGCCACGGCGCGCGAGGCCGCAGGCTGCGCGGTCGGCGACACGGTGGCTGGCGGGGCAGGGGCCGCGACGAGCCCGGCCAGCAGCGGCGCAGCTTTCTGCGTGAAGTCCGCGCGCAGCGAGGCATCAATTGCTGTGGCCTCCGCCGTCTTCACGGCGGTCTGCGGATTGCGCGACTCGCCGCGCACCACATATTCAAAATGCAGGTGCGGCCCCGTCGCCAGGCCAGTCATGCCCACGTAACCGATGACTTCGCCCTGGTCGACATGGTCGCCGGCCTTCAGGTTCGTCGCGAAACGAGACAGGTGCCCGTAGCGCGTCACCACCTGTCCCGGATGGCCGATTTCCAGCACGTTGCCGTAGCCGCCCTTCTGCCCGCGGAAGCTCACACGCCCATCACCGGCCGCCCGTACCGGCGTACCACTCGGCGCCGCATAGTCGATGCCCTTGTGCGCCCGGATCAGGTTCAGGATCGGATGCTTGCGGGCCGCATTGAACACCGAGCTGATGCGCGAGAATTCCACCGGTGCCTTCAGGAAGGCCTTGCGCAGGCTGCGCCCGTCCGGCGTGTAGTAGGTGGCCCGGCCATCGGCCGCCACGTAGCGCACGGCCTCATAGGTCTTGCCCTGGTTCACGAAGCGCGCGGCCAGAATCGCGCCGTCGCCGATGTACTCACCCTCGCGGCTCAGCTGGTCATAGGTGACCGTGAACTCATCGCCGTTGCGCAGGTCCAGCACGAAATCGATGTCCCAGCCAAACAGATCGGCCAGCGCCATCGCCGTCTTGTCGCGCAGCCCGGCGCTGGCCGCCGACTCAAACAGTGACGAGCGGATCACCCCGTGCGTCGTCGTCGCCGTATGCGTCAACGGCGTCTGTTCCACGTTCGCAATGAATCCCGCCTCGTCGTCCCGCTGCACCCTCAGGGTCTCGGTCAACGACAGGCGCCGCTCCAGCCCGAAGAGTTCGCCGGCCCGATGGCTCAGCGTCAGCATCTCGCCTGGCTTGAGCTTGTCCAGCATCACTTTCAGTCCGCGCATGGCGCGCAGGTTCGCCAGGTCCTCCACCGACAGCTCCAGCCGACGGAAGATCTGGTCCAGCGTGTCATTGCGGCGAACGATCACTTCAATGCGCGACAGCCCGGCGCCCGCTGCATACATCGCCGCGTTCAGGCTTGCCGAGGAGGCCGGCTGCATCGCCGGATGCATCACGCTGAACGCCACTTCGGCCAGATGGATCGATGGCGTTTCATAGGGCGTCGTGCGCAGTCCCGCCCAGGCCACCGCCGCACAGCACAGCAGCTGCAGCGCCCGTACGCGCGAGGCGGCGCTGATGATGCCCGGCATGGCATGGGTGTAGCTGCTGAAAATCACGGTAATTTCCGTCCGGAATCAGAAGATTACGAAATGGCCGGCAACCGTACCCGACCCCGCCTGAAGGGTCAATGAACGGGGCCCCGCACCCTGCAGAGGGTGGGACTTCCGACACACAGCCGGTTATCCTTGCCTGACAGGCTCTGCGCGAAAAGGCGATGTCCGCCCAAGGGCGCGAGACATCCAACGACATGACCGACACTCCCGACTCCCAGGCCCTCACCGGCCCGCTGGCCGAACAGCTGGCCGAATTGCGCCGCGGCGCACAAGAGATCCTCACCGAAGCCGATCTCATCAAGAAGCTCAAGCGCGGCAAACCGCTGCACATCAAGGCCGGTTTCGACCCCACTGCCCCCGATCTGCACCTGGGCCACACCGTCCTCATCAACAAGATGCGGCAGTTCCAGCAGTTCGGGCACGACGTCACCTTCCTCATCGGCGACTTCACCGGCATGATCGGCGACCCCACCGGTCGCAACGTCACGCGCCCGCGCCTCACCCCCGAGGCCATCCAGGCCAACGCCGAGACCTACCAGCACCAGGTCTTCAAGATCCTCGACGCCACGCGCACCAAGGTCGACTTCAACTCCCGCTGGTTTGGTCCCATGGGTGCCGCGGGTCTCATCGAGATTGCAGCGCGGCAAACCGTCGCGCGTATGCTCGAGCGCGATGACTTCAGCAAGCGCTTCAAGGGCAACCAGCCCATCGCATTGCACGAATTCCTCTATCCGCTGGTGCAGGGCTACGACTCCGTCGCGCTCAAGGCCGACGTCGAGCTCGGCGGGACCGACCAGAAGTTCAACCTGCTCGTGGGTCGCCAGCTTCAAGAGCACTACGGCCAGGAGCCCCAGGTCGTCATCACGGTGCCGCTGCTCGAGGGCCTCGACGGCGTCAACAAGATGTCCAAGTCCCTGGGTAACTACGTCGGTATCGCCGAAGACCCCGAGACCATGTTCGGCAAGCTCATGTCGATCTCCGACACGCTCATGTGGCGCTACTTCGAGCTCCTGAGCTTCCGCCCGCTCAGTGACATTACCGCGCTGCGCACCGCCATCGAAGAGGGCCGCAACCCCCGCGACGTCAAGTTCGAGCTCGCCGCCGAGATCGTGGCGCGCTTCCATGACGCCGCGGCAGCCATCCGTGCGCAGGAGGCCTTCATTGCTCGTTTCGCCCAGAAAACCCTGCCCACCGACCTCCCGCTACAGTTCATCAGTGCGGCCGATGCGGGTGGCGCACGCATCGCCGCGGCCCTGAAAGAGGCGGGGCTGGTCACCAGCAACTCGGAGGCAGGCCGCAAGCTCGCAGAAGGCGCGGTTCGCGTTGACGGCAACAAGGTCTCCGACAAAGAGCTCCGCCTGGCCGTGGGCGCGGAGCACATCCTGCAGTTGGGTCCGCGCCGCTTCGCGCGCATTCAGGTGTCTGCGCCAAGCGCCTGATCCGCAGGGTAGGCCGCTCTGCATGGTGATGCGCCGCAACGTAGTGGCGCGATCCCCGGCGAACGGAGACAGGCTGCCAGCGCCATACCCACCCCTTTCCGCCTCCTGGCTGGCTTCTGTCGTTCAGCGGCCGTCTCTCTGCTGCTCGCAGGGGTATCAGATCTGGTGCCCAGCGACAATTTGCCGCAAACCGGGAAAAAGCCCCATCCTCAAGGCCGGTACAACCTCTTGTTTTACCTAGTATTTCTGATATCCAAGTATTTCTTTTTCATCTATTTGTAATGAAATGTCGACATCTCAGATCTTGTCGCTACAATGCGCGGCCCCGGGTTGCTTGACGCGGATTTCGGTCTCCGAAAGAGCGCAGCAAAACGAGGCGAAAAGGGTTGACGGTTTGTAGCAACTAGCTATACTTCGCCCCCCTCGCCGGGCCCCTGAAAGGGCGGTTCGGCCACCAGGTCCAAGCGACTTGGAGTTTTTTAAAAATTCGGTAGGTAATTTGTGTGGGGACTCGCGTCAATGCATCTT
>CANGFJ010000156.1 GCA_947453065.1 Pseudomonadota bacterium | reverse complement strand
GGATCTACATTCTGATTTTCCAGAATCGCTATGTACACACAAGGATATTGGGCGTCGGATGGGTTGGTCTGGGTATAGGCGATATCACCTTTCAGATATGCGTTCGTTCCAGACCATTCGCCGCGACTGGTTAAAGCTGGGCCCTGAGGTCCCGCGTCACCTTTTTGCCCTTGAGCGCCTGTTATTCCCTGAGCCCCGGTTGGACCAATAGGACCCGCCGGCCCCACTGAACCAGCAGGACCTGCGGGGCCTTGAGGACCAACCCCGCCAGCCGGACCCACCGGGCCAATTCCACCTGCTGCCCCTGGCACTCCCTGAGGGCCAGTCGGACCACTTGCGCCAGTGTTGCCAGTCGCCCCACGAGGCACCGTGAAGTTCAAGACAGCCGCTGCGCTCGTCCCGCTGTTGGTCACAGAAGCATTCGTTCCTGCTGCTCCTGTCGTGGTCGTTCCCACAGTCACCGTAGCCGCCGCACCCGTAGGACCTGTCGCACCGTAGGTCACATACCAAGCTACCGAAGAAGATCCGTTTGCCGCTGTAAGCGTATAGACGCCTGCGGCCAGCCCAGCGGGCAGGTTCGCCTTCAGCGATGTGGAAGACACTGAGGCCACGATCAAGTTGGTCGTGCTATTGCTGAGCTTGACCGTCGTGGTGGAAAGGAAGCCCGAACCCGTTAGCGTCGCGGTCTGCGGGGTGGTTGTCAGCCCAAAGGTGATCTGACTAACCATGGGTGCAGCAGCCAACGCGGGCAACGCAATCACATACGCGGCAGCGGCTAAAAACAGGCTTGATGCTTTCATGGGGAACATCCTCCCTTGCCCGGAAATTACTCCAGTTAGCAAGGATTATTATCTAGTAATTATTGAGCGGAAAAGGATCTGATCGCGCGAACGCCCACACATTCCCCGGAGTAAGCAAAGCGTCTGAAAATGTGGTCAGCTGGCCAAGCTGAATACCCAGACGTCCAGACGCCATACCCTGCTGCATACTCTCCATCCGTAGTACTTCCGCTGCTCGTCGCCCCTGCAGCCTCTGATGAACTGTAGTAGTAGCAATCGATCCAATTGCCCACCTTTGCTCGGCTGGCAAACAAGGCATCCAGTTCTGATTTTGACGGCAGATACCAATCTGAATATCCATTCAAGCTGTACGACGTCGCCAACTGCGCAGCGCTTCCGGCACCGGCACAGCCCGCTGACATCAGGGCTCTTGTGTTATCCGCACCCTTTCCCAAGTCAGTCGCAGTACCCACTACCACGCCATTGCAACCCCAGAGTTGGCCCCAGGGATTGACGTGCTGGTTTACGGGGGCAGCCTCGTAAACAACGGGCGCCGTTGTGCTGCAAGTCGAGGTTGGCGTCACATAAAAAATGATGCCGCCTGCAGGACCCGCATCGCCCACCTTGTACTGGGCCGAGTCAACCACCCAGGTTGGTTGGCCACTACAAAATCGCAGGGCGGCGGATGCTGAATTTGCGGGTGGGCTCAGCTCGACCCACGCAGACCCGTTCCAATAAGCCATGGCCCCCGCAACGCTCCCAGGCGGGAGCAATCCTTGGGCGCCAGCGTCACCCTTAAGACCCGGAATCCCCTGCGCACCCGTCGCGCCAAGCGGCCCCGCAGGGCCCATTGCACCCGTCAGGCCCATTGGCCCCGGAACACCCTGAGCGCCCGTGGGGCCCGCAGGGCCATTGGCTCCCTGCACACCTTGCGCCCCCTGCGGACCAATGGGCCCCTGCGGCCCAACCGCCCCATAGGTAAACGTCCAAGTCGTGGAGGACGTACCGTTAGCAGCAGTTAGCAGGTAATCACCTGCCGTAACCGCCGCGGGCAAATTCGCCATCAGTACGGTGGTGGACACCGGGGTTATCAGCGTCAGCGTGGTCCCGCCAAGCTTCACCACAGTCGTAGACAGGAACCCCGTACCAGTCAGCGTGACCGTCTTCGCGACCGTGTTTGAACTGATCTTCGAAATAGTGGGCGCCGAAACCGTTGACCAGGCCTCGGTTGGCATTGCAGTTCCCACGAGGAAAATAGCGGTTAATGCAGCGACGCCCAGTAGACGCTGAAAGGTGCTTTTCATCCGGAAATCCCTGAATTTTTGCTGTCGCGATTCGCCGACGCTACAGCAACGCGGGGGATTCACAAGACTGAAAACCCTACATATCAGGATATGTAAAGCCGCTGGTTTATGTGATTACTCCACATTACCCAACTGTCAGAAAATAGATTCGTTATTGAGAACGGTCTGATCGCCGATCGTCACTTGAAGAGGACGGCGGTTTGCCGACGAAAACCCGATCGTCGAGGCACAGCGACACAGGACAGCACACAAGGCTGGCCTGATCGATTGCTGATTGACCGTTGATTTTCAACCTTGCCGGATGAACCCGGTTCAAGGTGTGGTGGCTAGGGAGGGACTCGAACCCTCGACCCCGGCATTATGAGTGCCGTGCTCTAACCAGCTGAGCTACCTAGCCTAGGTACTGTGGGCCGCGGATTGTCCGGGCCCGGCAGCAGGGTGTCAAGGTCAGGTTCCGAGGGCGGCCCTGAGGCTGGCCACTTCCTGCGAGGACTCGCTCAGGATGCGCTCCACGGCCTCGCGGTCGAGCTTCATGCGCTCGCAGGCTTTGACGCCCTGCATGTTCAGCTCGATGGACTCGGGGAACTCGTGGAACGAGGCCAGCAGGTTGGCCACGGTGAGCACGTCGGTGAGGTCGTTGGCACCGATGTGGGTGCGATCGAGGTTCTCGAACTCCTCGACGGCCGCGACGATGTCGTCGTTGATCTCCCAGTTCTCGAGGATGGCCTTGGCGATGCTGGCGTGCCAGTCGCGCACGATCTGCTTGTAGGTGGGCTGGTCATTGAACAGCAGCGGAAACTGGGACGCGCGGGTCAGGATGTAGAGCTTGCCCATGCCATGCATGAGGCCAGCCAGCAGTGCGGTATCGGGATTGACGTTCGTAAATCGCTTGGCAACGACGTAGGACATGGCAGCCACGAGTACGCTGCGCTCCCACAGCTCGGTCATGGGCGCCCGAAGCTCGGCCAGGGACTCGGACTTGCGCATCTGCTCCATGGCGAAAGAGAGCGAGGCACTGCGCACCATGTTGAGCCCGATGCGCGTGATGGCGCTCTTGAGCTCAATGATGCGGACGCCGCCGGGATTCAGCGCCACGGAGTTGGCGATCAGCAGCAGCTTGCCGGCCAGGGCGGGCTCGGCGCTGACGACGCGCACAATCTGTTTGGAACTGACGAACTCATCGGAGAGCACCTGGCGCACGCGGGCCACGATGTCGGGAAAGGACGGGATGTCTACCTTGCCGCCTGACAACTCGATGGCCAGTGCCTGCACAAAGGCAAAGGCAGGAGAGTTGCCCAGGCCGGAGTCGTTGATCGTGTCGTCGTTCATCTGCGCGCTCATGAATCGGTTACGAACCTTGTGGTCAGGCAGTACGCCTCGGTCCATGCAGTCTGACCAAAAGCTCAGCCTCGCGATGTGTCACACCGCTACTTTCTGAAATTTCATCCACATTGGACCCATTTCTGGCCAATCGCAGTGCGAGCTCGTAGCCGCGTGGCGCATTCGTGCCTGCCGAGGTGAGCTGTGCACGGGTATCGATCTTGTTTTCCAGCCCCGTGAGCCGCTGAAAGAGCCCCTCGGCGGCCGCGGCCACGGCACGGGTCTCGGCGCGCGATTGCGCAAGTTCGGCAAACAGGCGCTGCATGTCGCGGGCGGCAGCACGGCGCCAGCGCCCCAGGGCGACGGCGAACACCAGGAAGGCGCCAACCAACAGGGTGGCGCGTCCGGCGAAGAAAAGAAGATCGTTGGGCTCGAGGATGAGGTTCATGGCTGCGCTCCGTTGACGGGAATCCGTCCTGGCAAACGAAAGAGCAGGATTCATGCCATGCGGAATCATGGCGGTGCGGACTCAATGGCCCAGCACTGCGTGCAACGCCTCGATTTCCGCCTCGGCCGTCGCCAGGAGATCCAGCGCCTGGGGCGCATCGATGCGGAGGCGTTCCCAGAAGCGCGTGTTGTGGCTGACCAGGCGCGACAGGTCGTCGGCCGTGGGTGACTTGTCGGGCAGATTGGCGCGAAACAGCGCGAAGAGGCTGGCCGCGGTCAGGACTTCGGAGAGCGATGCCGTGCGCAGCAGGTCGCGGTCGAGGCTCTCGAACTCCTGCACGGCCTCCCCCACTTCGTCGGGCACGCCCCAGTTCTCGAGGATGGCGCGGGCCACGCCGCCATGCCATTCGCGCAGGATGCGCTCGCAGGTTTCCGGGTAGACCAGCAGGCGCGGCAACTCCTGCAGGCGCATGAGGATGTAGAGCTTGCCCACGCCGTGCAGCAGGCCAGCCAGCAGGGCCACGTCCGGGTTCACGCGGGTCTGGCGCATGGCGACGACGCGCGCCAGCGCGGCCAGCACCACGCTCTCGTGCCACAGCTCGGCCAGCTGGGGGCGCAGCTCGCGCAGCTGCTCGGACTGGCGCAGCTGCTCGACGACGAAGGACACCGAGGCGGTGCGGACCATGTTGTAGCCGATGCGCGAGACAGCGGTCTTGAGGTCCAGCACCTGGCGACCCATCGGATTGAGCAGGGCGGAATTGGCCATCTTCAGCACGCGCAGGGCCAGTGCCGGCTCGCTGCCGACCGCGCTGACCACGACCGCAGGGTCGACGTCATCGCTGGAGAGGGCGCGCTGTACGCGCGTGGCGGCTTCCGGGTAGCTGGGCAACTCGACCCGCCCCTCGGACACTTCGATGGCGAGCGCCTGCACGAAGCTGAACGCCTCGCGGTGCTGGGTGACGTCGATGTCTTCCATGACTGTGTGCTTCAGGGGGCCGGGGCAGCACCCGCAGGAGGCAATCCCGCCTCTGCCGGCGCCGACTTGTCACTGTTGAGAATCACGATGAGGACGCGCCGGTTGGCATTGCGCGCCTCAGCGCTGTCGTTGGGGCGTAGCGGACGATACTCCCCATAGGCGACGACCGCGAGTTTGCCGGGATTCATGCCGTTGTCGGTGAGCAGGTGCACGACGCTGGCGGCACGGGCGGCGGAGAGCTCCCAGTTGGAGCGGAACGCAGCCGTGCGGATGGGCCGGTCGTCGGTATAGCCTTCGACGCGGATCTGGTTGGCAAACGGCCGCAGCGTGGCGGCCAGCTGGGCCAGCGCCGGCTCGGCGCTGGCCGACACGGTCGCCACGCCACTACCGAAAAGAATGTCGGTCTTGAACTCGACTTCGAGGTAGTCGTCATGCCGGCGCACGGTGACCAGGTTGGACTCGATGAGGCTGCCCATCGCGTGCTCGACTTCCTCGGCCATTTCGCGCCATTGGCGCTTGCGCGGATCGGCGCCGGCCACCACGGGTGCGGCGGCTGGCGTGAGCAGCGCCCGGGACTGCCCAGTGAGTGTCGCTGGCTGGGCGATGCCGATGCTCAGGTCGGCCCCCGCGCCCATCTGTTTCTCGCCGATCTGCACGGGGCTCAGGGCGGTGGGGCTGCCGCGAAAGGCCGCGTTGAGCGACTCTGAAAGCACACGGTACTTGCCGGTGTTGACCGAGGACATGGCGTACATCACAACGAAAAAAGCCAGCAGCAGCGTGACCAGGTCGCCATAGGGAATGGCCCAGGCTTCGTGGTTGGCGTGCTCTTCGTGCTTGTGCTTGCGGCGTGACATGCGATGCGGCGCGGCGGGCTAGTGCAGGTAGCCGGAGAGCTTGGACTCGATGTTGCGCGGGTTCTCGCCCTGGGCGATGGAGATCAGGCCTTCGATGATCATCTCGCGCACATGGGTCTGGTCGGCCACGACGGTCTTGAGTTTGTTGGCCACCGGCAGGAACAGCAGGTTGGCCAGACCGATGCCATAGACGGTGGCGGTAAAGGCCGCCGCAATGCCGTGGCCGAGCTTGCTCGGGTCGGCCAGGTTCTGCATGACGGCCATGAGGCCCAGCACCGCGCCGATGATGCCCAGGGTGGGGGAATAGATACCCATGCCCTCGAAGACCTTGGCCGCGCGGTTGTCGGCGGCCTCGCGGGTGTCGAGTTCGACTTCGAGGATGCTGCGGATGGTTTCGGGCTCGCTGCCATCGACCACCAGCTGCAGGCCCTTGCGCAGGAACTCGTCGCGCTCTTCTTCGACGGATGGCTCGAGGCCCAGCAGGCCCTGCTTGCGGGCCACATGGCTCCACTCAACCATGCGTGCAATGAGTTCGTCAGCCTTCAGGACCGGCGGGCGGAAGACCCAGGGCAGGATGGCAAAAGCGTGTTTGAAGACTTTGATCGGGGTCTGGATGAGCACGGCAGCAAAGGTGCCCACGACCACGATCATGAACGCGGCGGAGGACAGCAAGGCATGCAGGCCCGCACCCTTGAGCACCGCGCCCACGAGCACGGCAACCAGGGCCAGCACAATGCCGACGATGCTGAGAATGTCCACCGGAATGCGTTCCCTCGATCAGTCAGGCGCGCAGGTCGCGCCAGTCAGCCAGCCTGG
>CANGFJ010000155.1 GCA_947453065.1 Pseudomonadota bacterium | reverse complement strand
CCGCGAGTTCGGCATTGAACTGCTGAACCTGCGCAGCGAGCTGCGCGGCATCGTGCACGTCATCGGACCTGAGCTGGGTGCGACCCAGCCGGGCAAGACCGTGGTCTGCGGCGACAGCCACACCAGCACGCACGGCGCGTTCGGCGCGCTGGCGTTTGGCATTGGCACTACCGAGGTGGGCCATGTGTTCGCCACGCAGTGCCTGCTGCAGCGCCGGGCCAAGACCATGGCGATCAATGTGTCGGGTCGGCTGCGTCCCGGTGTGACCGCCAAAGACTTGATCCTGGCGATCATCGGCAAGATCGGCGTGTCGGGCGGTACGGGCTATGTGCTCGAATATCGCGGCGAGGCCATCCGTGCGCTGTCCATGGACGAGCGCATGACCCTGTGCAACATGTCGATCGAGGCCGGTGCCCGCGCGGGCATGGTGGCGCCGGACGAGACGACGTTTGACTACCTGAAAGGCCGCCCGAAGGCGCCGCAGGGCGCGGACTGGGATCGCGCGCTGGCCGAGTGGCGTCTGCTGGTCAGTGACGAGGGCGCGGTGTTCGACACCGAGGTTGACCTCGATGCCAACACGCTGGAGCCGATGATCACCTATGGCACGCACCCCGGCATGGTGATGCCGATCTCCGGCCGCGTGCCCGAGCGGGCGAATGACCCGGTGTTTGCCAAGGCGCTGGCCTACATGGGCCTGAAGGCCGGACAGCCGATCAGCGGTCAGCCGATCAGCGTGGCGTTCATTGGCAGCTGCACCAATTCTCGCCTGAGCGACCTGCGTGCCGCGGCTGCAGTGCTCAAGGGCCACACCGTGGCCGCGGGCGTGCACCTGCTGATCGTGCCGGGTTCGCAGCAGATCAAGAAGGCCGCCGAGGCCGAGGGCCTGCACGAGATCTTCCTGGCGGCCGGTGCGGACTGGCGCGAGTCGGGTTGCTCGATGTGCATCGGCATGAACGGCGATACCGTGGACGGCGGCAAGATGTCGGTCAGCACGAGTAACCGCAATTTCGAAGGCCGCCAGGGTCCGGGTGCGCGCACGCTGCTGGCGAGCCCCGCCACGGCGGCTGCTTCGGCCATTCGCGGCTGTGTCACTGACCCGCGTGAGGTCTTCTGATGGAACCGATCCGCAAACTCGTGTCGTGCACGGCAGTCCTGCCGTCGACGGACATCGACACCGACCAGATTATCCCGGCCCGCTTCCTGCGCACCACCACGCGCCTGGGGCTGGGCAAACAGCTGTTCTCTGACTGGCGCTACAACGCCGACGGCAGCGAGCGCGCCGACTTCCCGCTGAACCAGCCGCAGAGCAAGGGCTGTGCAGTTCTGGTGGGTGGCCGCAACTTCGGCTGTGGCTCGTCGCGTGAACATGCGCCCTGGGCGCTGCTGGACTACGGCTTCAAGGCCGTGATCAGCACCGAGATCGCCGACATCTTCCGCTCCAATTCGCTCAAGAACGGCTTGTTGCCGATCGTGGTCGACGAGGCCACGCATGCTTGGCTGCTGGCCAACCCGGGCGCCGAAGTGCAGATCGACCTGGAGAGCACGACGCTGACGCTGCCAGATGGGCGCAGCACGCAGTTTCCGATTGAACCCTTTGCCCGTGTCTGTCTGCTCAATGGCGTGGACCAACTGGGCTATCTGCTCAAGCAGGACCCGCAGATTACCGCCTATGAGCAGGCTCACTGGCAGGTGCGCGCATGAAGGCCTTGATTGCAGTCCTGCCGGGTGACGGCATTGGCCCGGAAGTCGTGCGCGAAGGCGTGCGGGTGTTGCAGGCGGTGGCCCAGCGCCACGGCCATGACTTCACGCTGGTGGAAGCGGACTTCGGTGGCGTGGCCATTGAGGCCACCGGCGAGCCGCTGCCGCAGGCCACGCTCGATTTGTGCCTGAAGTCCGATGCCATCCTGCTGGGTGCCATTGGCGGCCCGAAGTGGTCGGCACCCGATGCCAAGGCCCGTCCCGAGACCGGCCTGCTCCGTCTGCGCAAGGAACTGGCCGTGTACGCGAACCTGCGTCCGGTGGCCGTGCACCCTGCCCTGCGCTCGGCTTCGACGATCCGCCCCGAGATTCTCGAGGGCGTGGACCTGGTGTTCGTGCGCGAACTGACCGGGGGCATTTACTTCGGTGCCAAGACCCGCGATGCCACCACGGCCAGCGACCTGTGCAGCTACTCGGTGGCCGAAGTGGAGCGCGTCACGCGCGTGGCGGCCCGCCTGGCGCAGGCACGCCGTGGCAAGCTCACCTCTATCGACACGTCCAATGTGCTGGAAACCTCGCGCCTGTGGCGCGAGACGGTGACTCGCCTGATGAAGGCGGAGTTCCCGGATGTGACCGTCGAGCATGCGCTGGTGGATTCGGCCGCCATGCACCTGATCCGCCGGCCGGCGGACTATGACGTGATCGTCACCGAGAACATGTTTGGCGACATCCTCACGGACGAGGCTTCGATGCTGGCCGGTTCGCTGGGTGTGTCACCGTCGGCGTCGCTGGGCGACGGCACGCGTGGCCTGTATGAGCCGATTCATGGGTCGGCGCCGGACATCGCGGGCAAGGGCATTGCCAACCCGGTGGGCACCATCCTGAGCGTGGCGCTGCTGCTGCGCCATTCGCTGGGCCTGGAAGCCGAAGCGAAGGAAATCGAGGGCGCGGTCTACCGCGCGCTCGATGCCGGCCTGCGTACCGCCGACATTGCCAGCGTTGAGGTCAACGGTGGCAAGTCGGTCAGCACGAGCGAGGCCGGCGACGTGATCCTCAGGCAGCTCGCGAGCGCTTGAGGCCTTCGGCCAGGTCGGCACGCAGATCCTCAAGATCTTCGATGCCGACCGACAGGCGCAGCATGCCGTCGGTGAGGCCTGCGGCCAGGCGCGACTCGGCATCCATCGCGGCATGCGTCATCGTCCCCGGATGCGCGACGAGGCTTTCGACACCCCCCAGTGATTCGGCCAGTGAGAAGAACTGCAGGCCGTCCAGGAAGCGCTTGACCGCGGGGGTGCCGCCTTCCAGCTCCAGGGTCACGATCGCCCCAAAACCGCTCTGCTGACGCCGTGCGACATCGTGGCCGGGATGCCCAGGCAGGCCCGGGTAGTACACCTTGGCCACGCCCGGCTGCACGTTGAGCCAGCTGGCCAGGGCATCGGCATTGCGGCCATGCACGGCCAGGCGGGCTTCCAGCGTGCGCAGGCCGCGCAGCGTCATGAAGCTGTCGAAGGGCGAGCCGGTCAGGCCCAGGCAGTTGGCCCACCAGGCCAGCTGCTCATGGACTTCTTTCTTGGCTGCGATGACCGCGCCACCGACCACGTCGCTGTGGCCGTTGAGGTACTTGGTCGTGGAGTGCACGACGATGTCGGCGCCCAGCGTGAGCGGACGCTGCCAGCCGGGCGACAGGAAGGTGTTGTCCACGACCACCAGGGCGCCGACTTCATGCGCACGACGGGCCAGGGCCTCGATGTCAGTGATGCGCAGCAGCGGGTTGCTCGGAGTTTCGATCCACAGCAGTGCGGTGGGCTTGGACAGCGCTTCTTCCAGGGCCACTTCGTCGGCAAAGCGCACGAAGTCCACGGTGAGTTCGCCGCGACGCTGCCAGGCCGCGAACAGGCGGTAGGTACCGCCGTAGCAGTCATGCGGCGCGACGATGCGCGCGCCCTGCGGCAGCAGGTGGCCCACGACGGCAATGGCCGACATGCCGGACGAGGTGATGACGCCGCCCGCCCCTTCTTCGAGGTCGGCCAGCGCGTCGCCCAGCAGGTCCCGCGTCGGGTTGCCGGAGCGCGAGTAATCGTACTTGCGCTTTTCGCCGTAGCCCTTGAAGGCGAAGTTGGAGCTCAGGTGCAGCGGTGGCACCACGGCCCCGGTGCTCTCGTCGGACTCAAGGCCAGCGCGCACGGCGCGCGTCGTGAAATGCGGTCGGTCAGTCAAAATGCCTCTCCTGTTCGCGTTCTGGGTCGCCGGTGACTGTGGCCAGTATCGGCTTGAGCTGCTCGGCTTCCTTCAGGAAGGCGTCATGGCCGTGCAGCGATGAAAATTCGTGTAGCAGTGCGTCGGGCAGGCGGGCAGCCAGCGCCCGCATGTCGCCCAGCGGGACGAGCTGGTCTTCACGCACCGCCACCACTTCGGTGCGCACGGCAATGCGCGTGGCTTCGACGCGGTGCAGGTCGATGGACTCTGACAGGCAGACGAAGGATTCGGGCTGGTAGCGCGCCGCGTAATCGCGGCCGCGGGCGTAGAGGTATTCCTCGACGGGGAAGACCGGCTGGCCGCCTTCCATGCGCGGTGGCGCGCGGAAGCGTGCCGCGAACTCTTCCGGGCTGCGATAGGTAGACATGGCCAGCGCACGCGCCAGTTCCATGCCTTCCCCGGGATGTCCCACGCGCAGGCCGAAGCGGACGATGGACCGCTGCACGCTGCGCCAGGCCGTGGCCATGGGGTGGGCGCAGTCGGCGGCACTGATGACTACCAGCCGCTCGACGCGGGCGGCGTGACGCTCTCCGAAGGCCAGGGCCACCATGCCGCCATAGGAGGCGCCGACGATGGCGCGCAGCCGGGCGATGCCCAGGTGATCGAGGAGCGCGAGCACGGCCTGCGCCTGATCGAAACTGGACAGGGACGGGAACGCCTCGCCCTTGACCGGGCGCGTGGAGTCGCCGCTGCCGCCGAGGTAATCCATGCCCAGGACGCGCACGCGGGTGGTGTCCAGCGCCCTGCCCGGACCCACGACCTCGTTCCACCAACCGCGCCGGGCACCATCCTGGCCAAAGACTGCGCGGGAAGCCGAGATGCCGCCCAGCACCAGCACAACGGGCTGCTCCGGTGCGCCGGCCAGGCGCCAGGCGATGCGCAGGTCGCGCAAGGTGCCGCCGTGATGCAGCGGGAACTCGCCGGGCAACGTCAGGACGCCTTCGTGCGAGGCATTGAGCGCGGCGTCGGGGAGGTTGTCGGGCACGAAACTCACGGGTCACCACTGGCTGGAACCAAGGCCCGATCATTTCCCGCGGTGCCCCGGTGAGGGGGCACTGGATCATCACTGTGGACCCGTGGCCCGCAGGGATGAACGCTCATCTACCGGCACCTTGGCCGCAGGAGTTGGCACCATACGGGCTGGGCCCGTTGGTTGCCCCGGCGTCGAAGGGCCTTTTCCCTCAGCCGGTCTCGATGAGTGCTTGAAATTCTAGGGGTTACGTGCGGCCAGCGTCAAGCCACTGCACGTTGCCCGACCGACTCAGCTTGTGCTAACGTGCTATTACATTCAGACACCCGGCCCGCCGCGGACATGAAATCCCATCGCACCCTCACGCCCCGCCAGGAAGCCCTGGCCGAGCGCAACCTGGTCACCGCCCTGACGAGCCTGCGCACGCCCGACGAGTGCCGCGCGTTCCTGCGCGACCTGTGCACGCCGGCAGAGTTGCAGGCGATGGCCGATCGCTGGGCGGTGGTCGAGTGCCTGCAGCAGGACCTGCCCTACCGCGAGATTCATCGCCTGACGGGCGTCAGCCTTACCACCATCGGGCGTGTCGCCCGGTACCTTGCCAATGGCGCCGGGGGCTATGCCCTCGCCGTCCGTCGTGTGGAGCATTCGCGCAATGGATAAAGAACTTCGCCTCAAGCTGGCCGTACAGAAATCCGGCCGGTTGACCGATCACTCGCTGGATATCCTGGCTCGCTGCGGCCTGAAGATCTCGCGCGGCAAGGACCAGCTCATCGCCATCGGCGAGAACCTGCCGCTGGACCTGCTGTTCGTGCGCGATGACGACATCCCGGACCTGGTGCAGGAAGATGTCAGTGACCTCGGGCTAGTGGGACTCAACGTGCTGGAAGAGCGCCGGCTGGAAATGGCCGCACGCGGCGCCGAAGCCAAGTTCCAGATCCTGCGCACGCTGGACTTCGGGCGCTGCCGCCTGTCTCTGGCCGTGCCGAATGCCTTCGACTGGCAGGGCCTGGAGTCGCTGCGCGGCAAGCGCATTGCCACCACCTATCCGGCCACGTTGTCGCGTTTCCTGGCAGAACATTCGATTGTGGCCGAGATCGTCACGCTGTCCGGTGCGGTGGAAATCGCGCCGCGGCTGGGGCGCGCGGACCTCATCTGCGACCTCGTGTCGTCGGGCTCGACGCTGCTGGCCAACCAGCTGCGCGAAGTCCACACGGTGCTGCAGAGCCAGGTCGTGCTGATCCGCACGCCGGTCAAGTTGTCGCAGTTCAAGGAAGACTGGATCTCGCGTCTGCTGCTGCGCATCGATGGCGTGGAGCAGGTGAAGGAGAGCAAGTACATCATGCTGCATGCGCCGCGCTCGGCCTTGCCGCGCATCCGCGAACTGCTGCCGGGCAGCGAGTTCCCGACGATCATTCCGCTGGAAGGGTCGCCGGACAAGGTGGCCGTGCATGCCGTGTGTCGCGAGAACGTCTTCTGGGAGACGCTCGAGAGCCTCAAGGGTGCCGGCGCCAGTGCGCTGCTGGTGCTGCCTGTTGAAAAAATGTTGAGCTAAGAACCATGCAGATTCTGGATTGGGAAACACTGGATGCCGAAGGTCGGGTGGCCGCGCTGGAGCGCCCGCGCCTGGGTGCACGGGGCGATATCGATGCGCTTGCGCTGTCGATCATCCGCGAGGTGCGTGCCGACGGGGATGCTGCGCTCAAGCGCT
>CANGFJ010000154.1 GCA_947453065.1 Pseudomonadota bacterium | reverse complement strand
CCACCGCGGTGGCACGCAAGAGCTATCGCATGGGTGTGGACCTGAACCTCTTCACCAGCGAACAGTTCTCGCTGAAGCTGGGCTATGCCCAGCGGTATGGGGACCAGATCCGCTCCGATGCGTCGCACCTGAGTGTGCAGTGGCGCTTCTAGCGGCTCTTGGCAAGCACTTCTGAACAGGATGAACTCCATGAATAGCGCGTCGTCCGTGTCGGTGTTGTGTGTCTCCGCCCTCGCGTTGGGATGCGGCATTGCCCAAGCCGCGGCGCCTGCGACAGCCGCCGAGCCCGAAGTGACAACCGTCACCTACGGGGACTGGGTCGTGCGCTGCCAGCAGGCGGCGGGCGCTGCACGTCAGTGCGAGGCCCTGCAGACGTTGGCGATCGATGGCCGGGCGATTGCGCGACTTGCAGTGGCGCGGCTCGCGCCCAGCGGTGATCTGGCCGTGGCGGTGAATCTGCCGTCGAATGTGGCGTTCACCGCGCCCCTGACCCTCGGTTCAGAAACCAAGGCGGCCCCGCAACTGGTGCTGGGCTGGCGCCGCTGCCTGCCCAACGGCTGCTTTGCCGATGTGACGCCTGCCGCGGCGGTGTTTGCGCAGTGGCAGGCGCAGACCGTGCCGGGCGCACTGGGTTACGTTGACGGCAACGGCAACGCCGTCGCGCTGCCGTTTTCGTTCCGCGGCCTCAGTCAGGCGATCGAGGGCCTCGGCCCACAGTGAGGGGCTAACCGCCCCCCTTTCCCGGAAACAACATCAGCAGGCGTTTGCCGTCCGGCATCAGTGTGAACTGACGCTGCGCGCCGGCGTCTTGCAGGAATCCTGCAATAGGCAGTGCCTTCGGCTCGCCGGCCTTGGGCACCTCAGCGCCCAGGAACACTTCGAGGCGGAACAGCCTGCCGTCGCGATCGAAGTACAGGTACTTGCCATCTGCAGTCCACTGCGGGTGCTGGCCGCCATCCGGGGTCAGGCGATAGCGGGCGCCGGTGGTGGGCAGGGGCTCCAGCCACACGCCGCTGCGCTCGGGTTCGCTGCGCACGATGGCCTGCCAGCGACCGTTGGGGGCCACCGCTGCCTGGCTGCTCCACTCGGGTGCCTGCGCCAGGGACGTGCCGCTGATTGGCTGCGGTCGCTTCGCATCCAGCGTGGACAGCGCAACGCTGTGCCACTGCGCCGGCTGGCCCACGGCAATCAGCAACTGCCGCCCATCGGGCGAGAGCTGCAGCGCGCCGACGTCGCCGCTCAACGTACCCAGCACGGTGGTGCGACCTTTCAGGTCGACGAAGGCGAGCTCCGGGTTCTGCGCGGCCTGCACGCCGGCACTGCCCAGCAGCAGCGCGGTGCCCAGCGCGAGCACGCTGCGAATCAAGGGATGGTGTGTCATGGCGGCCTTATCGCATCAGCGGCAAAGGCTGCGGCAGCTTCGCCAGCAGTTCGCCACTGAACGTCGCATCAATGTGAAAGAACGCGCCGCGCGCGATGGAGGTGCCACGGTTCTCCCAGGCATGGTCGGTGCCACGCTGTACGACGACGTCACCGGGGCGCAGCAGCACTTCGCTGTCGTCCAGGATCAGCGTCAGCTCGCCCTCGATCACCACCACATAGTCGAGCGTGCTCGTGCGGTGCATGACCGTGCGGGAACCACCGGCGCTCAGCGGGTACACATCCAGCAGGCGCAGCAGGTGGCCGGCGGTGGGCATGAGGGTGAACGGCCGCTCGTTGGGCTCCTGGGCCTCGGTTGAGGTCAGCGCGGGCACGGCCTGCGGCACGTTCCACATCTCGGTGAAATCGGCGCCCACGGCAGGGCCGCGCATGGGGTGATGCTGCGGCGGCGGGCCGTCAGACAGCACGATGGACTTGCCGGCGGCGTCATGGCCGGTGACGACGCGACGGGGGGTGTGGGTCATGGGGGTCTCCTTGGCAAGGCGGGCATTCTGCGGGATGGCGGGAATTCTTCACATTGGCGCGCCGCCTGTTGTGCCTTGGGCTATCCGGCCAGCGAACCGGCCATGGTCACGGTCAGAATATTCACAACCACATGATAAATAATGTAAGTTACCGGCCAATAAACCGGCCAAAACATGGTCAGCAGGGCCCCCTTTGACGCCAGACGCCGCCGAACCTTTCCTGCCCACCGAGGGCACCGAGGTGCTCGAAAACCTCGCCTTTGACCTGGCGCGCGAGGCCAGTGAGCTCTCTGGCCGGCTGCACCCGGTGGTGCGGCAGTCGGTGGCCGAGCTGGTGCGGTCCATGAACTGCTACTACTCGAACCTGATCGAAGGCCACAACACGCATCCGCGTGACATCGACCGGGCCCTCGCCGAGGACTATGAGAGCGACCCGCAGCGGCGCGACATGCAGCGCGAAGCACGCGCGCACATCGAGGTACAGCGCCTGATCGATGCACAGGCCACGGCGCCGCATCCCCCTGCGTCGCGTCAGTTCATCGAATGGGTGCACCGGGAGTTCTGCGTCCGCCTGCCCGATAGCCTGCTTGTCGCCACGAACCCCGATACGCAGGAGCAACTGCCCGTCGTGCCGGGTGCCTTGCGCACGCGCGAGGTGGTGGTGGGGCGGCATGTGGCGCCGCCTGCGGTAGGTCTGCCGGCTTTCCTGGCGCGCTTTGAGCAAGCCTATGACGCCAGTCGGCTCAGCAAGCCCCGGCAGGCCATTGCCATTGCCGCGGCCCATCATCGGCTGTTGTGGATCCACCCGTTTCTCGATGGCAACGGCCGCGTCACGCGCCTGATGTCCCATGCCATGTTGCGCGACCTGGGGGTGGGTTCCGCGCTGTGGTCCGTGTCGCGCGGGCTGGCGCGCCGATCCACCGACTACAAGCAACTGCTGATGGCCGCCGACGAAGCGCGCCGGGGTGACCTTGACGGTCGCGGTGCCTTGTCGCAGTCGGCGCTCGTCGCGTTCTGCCGCTTCTTCCTGGAGTGTTGCCTGGACCAGGTGCGCTTCATGCGTGAGCTGCTGGAACCTGCCGAACTGCAGCGCCGCGTGGAACGCTACGCGCGCGACGAGGAAGACGCGGGTCGCTTGCCCAGGCGCAGCCTGCCGGTGCTGCGCGAGGCGCTGATCGCCGGTGAGCTCGACCGGGGTCGCGTTCCCGACCTGCTGGATGTCAGCGAGCGCTCTGCGCGGCGAGTCATCGCCGAGCTGGTGGCGCAGCGCTTGCTCGTATCCGATTCACACAAAGCGCCGTTGCGACTGGGTTTTCCCATTGATGTCGTTGAGCGCTGGTTTCCGCGGTTGTACCCATGAACTTTGCGACCTTCCCATGCTGAGCGAATCCCTCGTCGTCCTCGACTTCGAGACCACCGGCCTCAGTGCCGCCCAGGGTGACCGCATCACCGAGGTGGCCGTGGCCCGCATCGAAGGCGACCGCATCACCGACCGGTACGAGTCGCTGGTGAACTGCGGCGTGCGCGTGCCCGCGTTCATCACGCAGTACACCGGCATCTCGCAGCGCATGGTCGACACCGCGCCGCCGGTGGCGCAGGTCATGCAGGAACTGGGACGCTTCATCGGCAACACGCCGGTGGTGGCGCACAACGCCAGCTTCGACCAGCGCTTCTACAACACCGAGTGCGAGCTGGCCGGCCTGCCCCTGCGGGATGATGCCTTCCTGTGCTCGCTGCGCCTGTCGCGGCGCGTGTACCCCTATCTGCGTAGCCATTCGCTGGGCGAGCTGGCGCGGCTGCTGGGGCTGGCCTCTGGCGGCACGGCGCACCGCGCAGGGGCCGATACGGAAGTAACGGCGGGGCTGGTGTTGCGGCTGGCCGCAGACCTGAAGATCCGCCATGCGTCGCTGACGGTCGATGCGCGCCTGCTGCGGCAGATCATGAAGACGCCGATGGCCAGCGTGAACGCGCGGCTGGTGAAACTGGCGGCGGGCTAAATCGGCTGCGTCGTCAGGTTCCGCAGAAGGTGTTGAGCACGCGCTCGTGCGCTGCCGGTGGTTGCTGGTAAGCCACCACTTCAGGCTGTTCGTCATAGGGTCGCTGCAGGATCGCCAGCAGCTGTTCAAAGGGCCTGAAGTCCCCGTCGTCCGTCGCGGCCTGCAGCGCCGCCTCGACGCGATGATTGCGCGGGATGTAGGCGGGGTTCACCCGCCGCATCGCTGCGGCCCGCTCGGCTGCCGGTTGCGGATCGCGTTGCAGCCGGGCCTGCCACTGCGGCAGCCAGGCACCCAGACCCGCCACGTCGCACAGTCCCTGTTCCGCGGCATCGGCAAGGCGGCGAAAGCTCACGGTGAAATCCGCGCCCTGGGCCTGCATCGCACCTAGCAAACGATTGAGCAGGGCGCCGTCATCCGGTTCGCGGGTCACCAGACCGATTTTGGCACGCAAGTGATCGACCAACCGCGTCTCGAAATCCCCGAGGAAGGGTTGGATGACATCGCCGGCCTTTTGTATGGCGCGCTCGCTGTCGTCATCCATCAGCGGCAGCAGCGTCTCGGCGAAGCGCGTGAGGTTCCACTGCGCGATGCCGGGCTGGTTGGCATAGGCGTAGCGGCCCTGCTGGTCGATGGCGCTGAACACCTGGTCCGGGTGATAGGCATCGAGGAAGGCGCAGGGGCCGTAGTCAATCGTCTCGCCGGAGATCGCCATGTTGTCGGTGTTCATGACGCCGTGGATGAACCCCACGCGCAGCCAGTCGGCCAGCAGCGCGGCCTGCCGCTTCACCACCGCCTGCAGCACGGCCAGCGCGGGGTTGTCAGCCTGGCGCGCATCCGGGTAATGGCGATCGATCACGAAATCCAGCAGTCGTTGCAGGGCGTCGACATCGCCCTGCGCGGCGAAATACTGAAAGGTACCCACGCGAATGTGGCTGCCCGCGATGCGCGTGAGGATGGCGCCGGGTAGCGGGCCATCGCGCATCACGGCCTCGCCGGTGGCGACGACGGCCAGTGAGCGGGTCGTGGGAATGCCCAGCGCATGCATCGCCTCGCTGAGCAGGTACTCGCGCAGCATGGGGCCGAGCGCCGCGCGACCGTCACCGCCCCGCGAGAAGGGCGTGAGGCCCGCGCCTTTCAATTGCACGTCGCGCAGCAGGCCGTCGGGGCAGCGCCGCTCGCCCAGCAGGATGGCGCGGCCATCGCCCAGCCGCGGCGAGAAATGGCCGAACTGGTGCCCCGCATAGGCCATCGCCAGGGGCTGGGCATCCTCGGGCAGCACGTTACCCGAGAAGAGCGCCGCCGCCTGGCCTTCAACGGCGTCTGCGTCCAGGCCCAGTGCTAACGCGAGCGGTCGGTTGAAGACCACGCAACGCGGTGCCTGCACGGGCGTTGGTCGCCGTACCAGGTGGAATCGCTCCGGCAGCGCGGCATAACTGTGGGTGAGCCCGAGGTGCATGGCGGCAGTGTTACCGGTTGACCGCTTGCTGCATGAACTTCGGGTAGCGCGCGCCTTGCACGGTGATCTGCGACGCAGCGCTGCGGATCTCGGCCAGGTCCTGCGCCGTCAGCACGATGTCTGCGGCACCCAGGTTTTCTTCCAGCCGCGCCAGCTTTGTGGTGCCCGGGATCGGCACGATCCATGGCTTTTGCGCGAGCAGCCAGGCCAGGGCGATCTGCGCGGGCGTGGCCTGCTTGCGCGTGCCCATCGTGGTCAGCAGCGCGACCAGCGCATGATTGGCCTTGCGCGCCTCGGGCGTGAAGCGGGGCAACGTGTTGCGCAGGTCGCCGGCCTGCAGCGTCGTGTTCTCGTCAACGGTGCCGGTGAGGTAGCCGCGGCCCAGCGGGCTGAAGGGCACCAGCCCAATGCCCAGTTCCTCGAGTGCCGGCAGGATGTCGGTCTCGATCTCGCGCTGCCACAGCGAGTATTCGCTCTGCAGGGCCGCCACCGGTTGCACGGCATGGGCCCGGCGGAGCGTGTCGGCGCCGGCTTCCGACAGGCCGAAGTGCTTCACCTTGCCCTCGCGGATCAGATCGCCCACGGTGCCAGCGACGTCTTCGATGGGCACCTGCGGGTCGACGCGGTGCTGATAGAACAGGTCGATGCAGTCCGTGCGCAGGCGCTTCAGGGCGGCTTCGGCGACGCTGCGGATGCGTTCGGGGCGGCTGTCCAGGCCCGGGAAGGCCTCGGTCTTGAAGCCGAACTTGGTGGCGATGACCACCTGGTCACGGAACGGGGCCAGCGCCTCGCCCAGCAGGTCTTCGTTGGTGTAGGGGCCGTAGACCTCGGCCGTGTCGAAGAAGGTCACGCCGCGTTCGACTGCTGCCCGGAGCAGCGCGATCATGGCGCTGCGGTCGGGGATCGGCTCGTAGGCGAAGCTCATGCCCATGCAGCCGAGGCCGAGGGCGGACACTGACAGGCCGTTGCGGCCCAACAGGCGTGGCTGCATGGGGGGGTCCTTCGTGTGATGGCAGGACGCCATTATACTGGTGTGCTGACCCTACAGGCTTCTGCCCGACGCCATTCCCCATTCAGACAGGCTTCATTCCATGACCCAGCGCGTCCTCATTACCGCCGGTGCCAACGGCATCGGCCGCGAACTCACACGTGCTTTCGTGGCCGCGGGTGCGCGGGTGGCCATTTGCGATATCGATGTCGCGGCGTTGGCGCTGCTGTCTGCCGAGCTGCCGGGCCTGCAGACCTTCGTCTGCGATGTGGGCCGTCGTGCCGAGGTCGAGCGCCTGGTGCCGGCGGCCGTGGCGGCGCT
>CANGFJ010000153.1 GCA_947453065.1 Pseudomonadota bacterium | reverse complement strand
CTCAGCGATATCGCGCAGGCGCGCGGCATTCGCATCGATCGCCAGAAGCTGGCGGCCGAACTGGGCTGCCCGGTCGTGGAGACGGTGGCCGTGCGCAGTGGCGGCGAGCGGGCGCTGCTGGAGGTGCTGGCCCTGCAGGCGCCCGTGGACGAAGCGCAGACCACGCCCTGGGTCGCGCAGACACGCGAGCAGATCGAAGCCACGCAGCGCGAGGTGCGCCGCATCCTGCTGGAGGTGGGCTACCAGGAACCGCTGCGCAGCCGTGCGATGGCGCGGCTGGATGAAGTGGTCATGCACCCGCTGCTGGGGCCGGTGCTGCTGGCGGCGGTGCTGTTCCTGATCTTCCAGGCCGTGTTCAGCTGGGCGACCCTGCCCATGGACCTGATCAACACCGCGGTCGGTGGGCTGGGCGACTGGCTCACCGGTGCGATGCCCGATGGGCCGCTGCGCAGCCTGCTGGTGGATGGCTTCATTGCCGGTGCGGGCAGCGTGCTGGTGTTCCTGCCGCAGATCCTGATTCTGTTCCTGTTCATTTTGTTGCTGGAAGACAGTGGTTATCTGCCGCGTGCGGCCTTCCTGCTGGACCGGCTGATGGGCCGCGTGGGCCTGTCGGGTCGCGCGTTCATTCCGCTGCTGTCGTCGTTTGCCTGTGCCATTCCCGGCATCATGGCGGCGCGCACCATTCCGAACCTGCGCGATCGCCTGGCCACGATCATGATCGCGCCGCTGATGACCTGCTCGGCGCGCCTGCCGGTGTATGCGCTGATCATCGGTGCCTTCATCCCGGCACGCAGCGTGGGCGTGTTCAACCTGCAGGGGCTGGTGCTGTTCGCGCTGTATGTGGCGGGCATCCTGGGTGCGGTGCTGGTGGCGCTGCTGATGAAGCGCGTGACGATGAAGTCCAGCTACCACCCGCTGTTGATGGAGCTGCCGGAATACCGCTGGCCGAATCTGCGCAACCTGCTCATTGGCCTGTGGGAGCGCGTGAAGATCTTCCTGTCGCGCGTGGGCACGATCATCCTCGCGCTGATGGTGGTGCTGTGGTTCCTCAGCAGCTATCCGGCCGCGCCGCTGGGCGCCACCGGGCCTGCGATTGAATACAGCTTCGCCGGCCGCATCGGCCACCTGCTGGAGTTCGTGTTCGCCCCGATCGGCTTTAACTGGCAGATCTGCATCGCGCTGGTGCCGGGCATGGCAGCGCGTGAAGTGGCGGTGGGCGCGCTGGGCACGGTGTACGCGCTGTCCGCGTCGGCCGAGCACATGGGCGCGGCGCTCTCGCCGATGATTGCGGCAAGCTGGAAGCTCAGCACGGCGCTGTCGCTGCTGGCCTGGTTCGTGTTCGCGCCGCAGTGCCTCTCGACGCTGGCCACGGTCAAGCGCGAGACCAACTCCTGGCGCTATCCGGCGATCATGGCCGGTTATCTGTTTGGCATGGCCTATGTGGCGGCGTTCATCACCTTCCACGTCACCGAGTGGTTCAGCTAGGAGCACGCGATGCTGCAGCAGGTGCTGGTGGTCCTCATCGTGGTCTTCGCCGCGCTGTTTGCAGCCTGGCGACTGGTGGGCCTTGCGACACGGCTGCGTGCGGTGCTGGCCTTGCAGCGACTGCTGCGCGAGGGCAGTGCGCCGCATCGGCTGCTGACGCGCAAGGCGCAGGCGCTGCAGGCGGCGATGCTGGGCGGCGGCTGCGGCGCCTGTTCGAAGCGCCGCTGATGCTCGACCTGCCTGGCCAACCGCTGCTCGATAAACAGCTGCTGCTGGGTGGCTGTCTGCGATTGCCGCTGCAGGTCGACGCCGCGCGTTTCGCGGCCGAGGTCGATGCACTGGGTGCCGGTGTCTGGGGCACGACGGGCGGGCGCGTGGGCGTGCACTCGGCCGCCGAGGCGCTGTTCCTGCGCGGGCATGCCCCTGCTCAGGGAGACCTGCCCATCGAGGACCGGCCCGTGCTGGACCAGGTGCCTTATGCGCGCGAGGTCATCGGGCTGCTGCAGGCTGCGCCGCTGCGCGCACTGCTGGCGCGCTTGCCAGCTGGACGCACCATTGCGCCGCATGTAGACCGCGCACCGTATTTCGCCAAGAGCATCCGCATCCACGTGCCGATCACCACGCATGAGCAGGTGTTCATGCTCAGCAACGGGCTCAGCTACCGCATGCGGCTGGGCGAGGTCTGGGCCTTGAACAACAGCGTGCAGCACGGCGTGTGGAACGCCGATCCGCTGCGATCGCGTACGCACCTGATCTGCGACTTCCTGCCCAGTGAGGGCCTGCGGGGCTTGCTGGCGCGCGCCGAGCGCGACCTGGGCGAGCAGATTCCCGCGGTGAACCAGCACCTGGCCAACCTGACGCGGCCGGCGTGACGCGATGATCGTTGCCGAGCGCTTTGTCTTTCTGCATCTGCACAAGTCTGGCGGCAGCTTCGTCAACGACTGCCTGCTGCGCTTCCTGCCGGATGCGCGGCAGATCGGCTATCACCTGCCGCGCAGCCTGCTGCCGCCAGGGGCCGCGCAGTTGCCGGTGCTGGGGCTGGTGCGTAACCCCTGGAGTTACTACGTGTCGTGGTACAGCTTCCAGCAGCGCCGCCCGCAGCCCAACGCGCTGTTTCGCGTGCTCAGTGATGACGGGCGCCTGGGTTTCGAGCCCACGCTGCGAAGGATGCTGTCACTGTCCGCGGACCCTGCCTTGCGACAGACGCTGGTGGCCGCACTGCCCACGCAGTACCTGCAGCGCGGCCTGAACCTGCCGGGTTTTGCGCTCGCGCCGATTGCGGGCTCTGGCCTGGGCTTCTACAGCTATCTCTATCGCTATCTGTATGCCGGCACGGGCCTGCGCCACATCGGGCGCATGGAGCGCCTGCGCACGGACCTGGTGCCGATGCTGGTGAGCGTGGGGCAGGGCGTGAGCGGGGCGATGCGGGAGTACATCGATGCAGCGCCGGCGCGCAACGTGTCGGAGCACGCGGCCTATGTGGACTACTACACGCCGGCGTTGGCCGAACGGGTGGCGGAGGCCGATGCCACGGTGATCCGTGCCCACGGCTACTGCTTTGGTGATCCGCCTATCGACGCGTCGCCAGTGCCTGCAGGCGATCCCAGGTTGCCTGGAGACGGGGCAGCAGGGGTGTGAGGGTGGCCTCGTGCCGGCGCCACTTTTGGGGGTCGGGCGAGGCGAGCGTGTGGCGTGCCTCGGGCAAGGCCGCTGCGACACGCGCCAGGATGCCCGCGTCAGGCGCCATCCCCAGGAACGCGAAGATCCGCTCGATCGTCGCAGCTGGGTCGGCCACCAGCTCGCTGTAGTTCACGCTGATGAACCGGTCGGACGCGAGGGATTCGAGGTCATCGAGCGCCAGGCGATTGGTGCACTCCCACTGCCAGGCGGCGATTTCTGCCACTGGCTTGCCGTTGAGCCAGGCCCACCCCGGCGGCAGTAGCAAAGACCACGGGCCGTCGAAACCGGGCAGTCCGTTGTAGGTCTTCCAGCGACCGGACTGCCAGGCATCGATGAGGCTGCCCAGGTTCTCGCGCGGATCGCGCCACAGGAACACATAGCGTGCATCGGGAAAGGCGCGGTCAAAGAACGGCACGCGCAGGGCGTTCTTGGGCGTCTTTTCGAGGAAGCGCAGGCCCTGGTCGCGCGCAACGGGGCGGCCCTGGGCATCGACGCACCGTGTGGCGATCTGCTCGATCAGCTGTGTGCGGATCGCGCCGGTGCACTGCGAGGCCACGAGGCGGTTTGACTCGACGCCCGGTGCGCCCACGCGCAGCGCGGGGAGGCTTTCGGTCAGCCAGTGCGCCTCACCGCCCACGGTGCAGAGCTGCTGGCTTGCGGCCAGCGTCTCGAAAAGCAAGGTACTGCCAGAGCGGGGCGCGGCGATGACAAAGACGGGCTGCGTCAGGCCGGCCGGCTGCGATGGGACGGGTGCTGCCGGCCGCGGTGCACGCTGCGGCACGACGGCGGCGCGCAACACGCGCCCCTCCAGCACCTTGTGGGCCGCCACGCCGTTGACGTCGACGACCAGCCCCTCGCCGCGTTCGCGGGACTGGTTGCGCAGGGCATCGCGCAAATTGGCGTAGTGGTGCCAGCCGGCTTCGTCATCGCCATGCAGGGCGTGCAGCTGGCGCCAGTCCTGGCAGAACGCGGCCAGCAACGCGCGATAGCGCGCCAGCCGCACGGGGCCATCCGCCAGTCCGCTGACTGGCACGAGCGAGGCGGCCAGGTCGTGCACGAGGTACTCGACCTCGGCGGCGGGCAGGATCACGGCACGCTGGCCGCGCTCGGTCAGCGGCTGCGCGTTGCGCGTCGGGTCATAGGGCAGGCGTGCCAGCGCTGCGCCGGGCTGACCGCTGCGTGCGGCGAAGTCCCAGAACGCGGCGCTGCCGGCGGTGTCGGCCACCAGGTGGATGCGCTCGAAGGCCGTGGGGTTCTCGACGCTGTGCGGGCGCCAGTTGTCGAACAGCCAGGCTTCACCAGCCGCCATGTGCACCGTCTGCCCACCGCAGTGAAACAGCACCTCGGGCAGCGTGAGGATCGGCACATGCAGGCGCACGCGGTTGAACCAGTGGTAGTTGATGTCGGCATGCGACGGCACGCCTGCGCCGGGCGCCAGGCGCAGCAGCCGCGAGCGGCTCCAGGCCACGCCAAACCCTGCCAGCAGCTGGCGGACATAGGGCAGCTGCGCCAGGTGTGGCGTGGGCTGCATGAGGCCATCGACCGCGTCGTTCTCGCCGCCGCCGGCACTGATCAGCCGCACGGCGCTGTTGCCGGCAATGCCATTGGGGTGGGCCACCCAGGCGCTCGGGGGCAAGGCGCTGATTTCTGCGCGCAGCCGTTCGACATCGAAACGCAGGTCGAGGCGGCAGAAGGGGTGCGAGAGACGCATGGGGCTCAGAGCTGTTCGAGCGCGTGGCGGAACTCACCGATGGCGCCCACCAGCGCGGCCACCGCATCGCGCTCGCAGTCGGTGAGGTAGGGGTTCCAGAGGTCGAAGATCATCACCACGCGCAGTTCGTCACTGCGGTTCCAGGCTTCGTGGTCGTAGGTGTCGTCAAACACCACGACACGCCCTTCCTGCCACACATGCGTTTCGCCGCCGACGCGCAGGGCGCTGTCACGCGGAATGATCAGCGGCAGGTGCCCGACCACGCGCGTGTTGGTCACGCCCTTGTGGGGCAGCAGGTGCGTGTCGGGCGTGAAGACCGAATACAGCACTTCAGGCCCGTGCCCCTGCACGCGGCACAGCGGGATCTTTTCGAGCGCCGCCGCCGTGATCGGGCAGGCGCTGGCGTTGTCGGCGCGCCGCTCACCGTGGCGATAAAAGTAATAGCCCGTCCAGCTGGGCTCGCGGGTCGTGCCCTTGAGGTTCTGTGCCTCGACCTCTCGTGAGGTAAACACGCGCTCACTGCCGGACTGCGAGGGCAGCAGGGCATCGAGTTCCGCGCGCATGCCGGCGGCCTGAGACTCGAACTCCGGCAGCCAGTCAAAGACGGCGCGATCGAAATACGGGCTTGTCGGCAGGTCGGGGAAGTACAGGAAGGTGGGCCGTTGCCGTGCGTCCGGGTAGACCGGCCGGGCTTCGTTCAGGTAATACGCCAGGCAGCGCTCGACGCGGCCCAGGGCCTGGCGGCCATGGCGTGCGACCAAGGGTGCGAAGAGCAGGTCGAAGGCGGCCCTGCGCCCCGTGCGCACGCGCTGCACGGCACGCTGGAGGGCTGGTTGCAGGGCAGGCGGCGTGGTGGCGGCATTGACCCACTGACCGCTGGCCTGCGCATCCTGCAGCACGCGCACGTACTGCAGCAGCGCCGTGTCAGGCTGGCCCAGTTGGTCGAGGAGTTGCGCAAGCTGCAGCCTGGCCACGTGCAGGTCTGGCGCAAGCAGCAGCGCCGCAGCCTGCGCGTGGGCTGCAGCGGCAAAATCTCCGCTGGCGGAGAGTGCCAGGCCCCGCTGATAGTGCGTTGTCGCGTCTGCGGTAGCCGTGGGAGATTCAGGCGCCATGGGTCGCTACGATACTATAGGGCGCATGGCCGCACCGGATCTCGCGCACTACATCAGGACCTACGACAACAGCCTCGATGGCGAGCTGTGTGCCCGGCTGCTCAGTTCGTTTGAAGGGCTGGAGCGGTTTCAGGCGCGCAATGGCCGCGAGCGCCGTGCGGGCCTCGAAGACTCTGCCTGGACCGAGCTCAATGTCTCGAAGATGGCGGACGAGCCGTTCCGGCAGATGTTCCGCAGCCGCATCGACCAGGCGCTGGCGCAGTACAACCGCGATGTCGGCTTGCCGTTGCCGATCCCCAATTCGCCCAGCACCGCCGACCTGATCCTCAAGCGCTATCGGCCGGGTGGCGAGGAACGCTTCCAGCTGCACTTTGATGCGGTCAACCACGTGGCCAACCGCTACCTGGTGCTGCTGTGGTACCTCAACGACGTGGCCGAGGGCGGCGAGACGCGCTTCCCGACGCTGGACGTGGCCGTCGCACCGCGGGCCGGCCGGCTGCTGGTCTTTCCGCCGTACTGGATGTACCCGCATGAGGGTGCTGCGCCGGTTTCCGGCGACAAGTACATCCTGTCGACCTACCTGCTGTTCTCGTCCGGGCTGCCTGAGTAGCCCCAGCGGGCCAGGTGCGGGGCCAGCACGGGCAGGGCCGGCTCGAAATGCGGCGCATAGGCCTGCCAGCGACCGACAGAGCGGGCG
>CANGFJ010000152.1 GCA_947453065.1 Pseudomonadota bacterium | reverse complement strand
GCACCGACACCAGCACGCCCGAACGCACCAGGAACGTCCCCAGCAGGCTCAGCGAGAAGCCGCAAATGGCCAGCAGCAGCGTCCAGCTCTTGAAGAGCCCGCGCTTGTCGGTCACTGCCAGCGAATGGATCAGCGCGGTGCTCACCAGCCAGGGCATGAACGAGGCATTTTCCACCGGATCCCAGAACCAGAACCCGCCCCAGCCCAACTCGTAATAGGCCCACCAGCTGCCCAAAGCGATGCCAGCCGTCAGGAAGGCCCAGGCCAGCGTCGTCCACGGCCGCGTCCAGCGCGCCCAGACCTGGTCGAGCTTGCCTTCAATCATGGCCGCGCAGGCAAACGCAAAGGCCACCGACAGACCCACATAGCCCGTGTAGAGCATGGGCGGATGGATCGCCAGCGCAAAGTCCTGCAGCACCGGGTTCAGGTCGCGCCCATCGGGCACGGCAGGGCTGAGGCGCAGGAACGGATTGGAGGTGGCCAGCGTGAACAACAGGAAGCCGACGCTGAGCAGGCCCAGGATGCCCAGCACCCGGGCCACGAAGCTCGGCGGCAGCGCCCGCGAGCGCAGGGTTACTGCAACGGTCCACACCGACAGCACGAAGATCCACAGCAATAGCGAGCCTTCATGCGCGCCCCACACCGCGGCGATGCGGAAGAACAGCGGCAAGGCGCTGTTGGCGTTCTCGGCCACATAGCGCACCGAGAAATCGAACTGTACGAACGAGGTCACCAGACAGGCCATCGACAGGCTGGTAAAGACAAACTGACCGGCCACCGCAAACGGGATGACATCCAGGTAACGCTGTTTGCCGGACCATGGACCGAGCAAACCAAAGCCTGCCTGTACGAGGGCCAGCAACAGCGCCAGGATCAGCGCGAAATGTCCGATTTCGGGAATCATTCGGTTACACCTGAGCGTGATTCGCCCTTCTTGAGCGAACGGGTGACTTCGGGAGGCATGTATTTCTCGTCGTGTTTGGCGAGGACTTCATCGGCGATGAACTCCCCCTCTGCATTGAGCCGGCCGTGGGCCACGACGCCCGCTCCTTCACGGAACAGGTCAGGCAGCACGCCGGTGTAACGCACTTTCACCGTGCTCTTGAAGTCCGTGACGGCAAAGCGCACTTCCAGTTGGCCAGACTGCCGCAAGAGGCTGCCCTTCTCGACCATGCCACCGAGGCGAAAGCGCTGACCTGCCTTCACTTCCCCGGCCACAACCTGCGTGGGATCGAAAAAGAACATTACGTTGCTGCGGAAGGCCTGCAGCGCCAGGGCACCGGCAATGGCAATGCCAGCCAGTATGCCCAGCACCCAGAACAGCCGGCGACGGCGCGGCGTCATGCTGCGTCCCCGGAGGCCAGGCGACGGCGCGCCTGGGCTTCTGCCTGTCGCAGCGAGGCACGGGCCCAGTAGATGTTCAGCAGCAAGGCGCCGATGCCGATGGCATAGGACGACCACACATACAGCGCATAGCCACTCATGGCGAAGAACTCACTCATGCCGTCTTCCCCTTCCCTGTCAGCAATTCGCGAACCCAGGCTGCACCCCGATCGCGCCGCAGGATCTCTGCGCGCGTGCGATAGAACAGCACGGCATAAAAATACAAGGTGATGCCCAGAAAGCTCATCAACAGCGGCACCAGCATCGAAGCGGGCATCGACGGGCCCTGGGCGCGCAGCACGCTCGGGGCCTGGTGCAGCGAATTCCACCACGTCACCGAGTAATGGACGATGGGCACGTTCACGATCCCGACAATCGCCAGGACGGCACCCGCCCGGTCGGCACGCGAGACGTCATCGATTGCGCTGCGCAGGCCGATGAACCCGAGGAAAAAGAAAAACAGCACCAGCTGGAAGACCAGCCGAGGATCCCAGGCCCAATAGGTACCCCACATCGGCTGGCCCCACAGCATGCCGGTGACCAGGCTCACTGCCGTGAAACTTGCGCCGATGGGCGCTGCGGCGGCTGCGACGGCGGAGGCAACCTTCATGCGCCACACCAGGCCCACTGCTGCCGCCACCGCCATCAGCGTGTAAGCCATCTGCGACAGCCACGCCGTCGGGGCATGCACGTACAGGATGCGATAGGCATCACTCTGCTGGTAGTCGGCCGGCGCAATCACCAGGCCGCCAAAAAGCCCCCCTACGATCAGCACGCCAGCCGGCCACGACAGCCAGGGCACCCAGCGCGTCGCCAGTCGATAGAAATACGGGGGTGATCCGAAACGGTGAAACCAGGCCCAACTCATGGCTGCAACTCTACTCCAGGCTGATACGCACTGCCGCCGCGGCGGCCAGTGGCGCAAGCGTAATACCGAAGACCGTCAGCGCCGCCAACAGATAGAGCGGCGCCGCAGCCGGCTCGCCCTGTATCGCCATCGCCGTCGCGCGGGCACCAAAGACCAGCGTCGGGATCGCCAGCGGCAGCACCAGCAAAGACAGCAAAGCGCCGCCCCGGCGAATGCCAAGGGTCAGGCCCGCGCCGATGGCGCCCAGCAGGCTCAGTGACACACTGCCAAGCAGCAGCGCCACGAGAATGCCCGGTATCGCACTGGCCGGCGCCCCCAAACCCACGGCCGCCAGCGGCGCGGCAATAGCCAGTGGCAGGCCCGTCAGCAGCCAGTGTGAGGCAGTTTTGGCCAGCAACAGCCAGGCGAATGATTGTCCAGACAACGCGAACTGCTCGAGCGTTCCGTCGCGGCCGTCTTCCCGGAAAAGAAATTCCAGGGCCAGCACTGACGACAGCAGCGCGGCAACCCACAGCGCACCCGGCGCCAACGCCCGCAGGCGTGACAGCTCCGGATCCAGCGCCAGTGGAAAGAGCATGGTCACGATGAGAAAGAACGCCACAGGCTGCAGCCACTCGCCAGGCCGCCGGAACGCCAGCGTGAGGTCACGCTGCAGGATCAGGGAGGCTGCCCGCAGTGACGAGGCGGGGCGGCTCATGCGAACTCCTGCGGCGAATGAGACAGGCGATTGAATGCGGCAGGCAACGGCAGCCCCTGATGCGTGGAGATGAGCGCCGACCCGCCCCGTGACAGATGCGCGGCAATGGCCTCCGCCACCTGGGCCTGCCCCGCGGCATC
The DNA here is from genome assembly GCA_947453065.1 of Pseudomonadota bacterium. Classification (GTDB taxonomy): domain Bacteria; phylum Pseudomonadota; class Gammaproteobacteria; order Steroidobacterales; family Steroidobacteraceae; genus ZC4RG30. The sequence goes on along the minus strand of CANGFJ010000152.1, from coordinate 3,662 downwards.
GAGATTAGCCGCCGGTTCATCCAGCAGCCATAGCTGGGCATCCCACAGGGCCAGGCGGGCCAGCGCAACGCGACGCTGCTGGCCAGCGGACAGGCGCCGCACCAGTTCGTCATGCGGCGCAGTCAGGCCTACGGCCTGCAAGGCGCCAGAAATCGCAGCGGCATCTATTTGGCGACGCAGGCCCACGGAATAGCGCAGGTTCTCGGCGGCCGTGAGGTCGCCCTTGAGTGCCAGGTCGTGCCCCAGATAGGCCAGGTCGCTGCAATACGCGGCGTAATCCGTGCTTGTGTCGGCGCCCTTCCAGCGCACGGTGCCGCTTTCAATGGGCAACAACCCCGCGACGCCCCGCAGCAGGGAGGTCTTGCCCGCGCCATTGGGCCAGAGCAGCTGCAAGGCCTCGCCTGCGCCGAGGCGCAGGGAGAGCCCATTGAGCACATGGCGTTCTCCGCGCCACAGGTGCAGGCCCATCACTTCCAGCAAGGCGTCATCCCCCCGCCTCCCGGGCGGTCACTGATTCGATTCGCAAATGGTGCGGACGGCGGGAATCGAACCCGCACTCCCTTACGGAAAGCAGATTTTCTTACCACTTCGACTTACGCCGCCGCGTCTGCCCCTGGCAGCTACGCGTTCGTGGTCTGGACTGTCCCTTCACCGTGGCTTTTGCTTAGAAAGCGTTAGGTGCCGCCCGTCCAGTCTCTACACCTTCCCGCACAGCGGGCTTGGCTCGGGATTGGCCGAACCCATCGTTCCGGCGTTCCCCGACTTTGAGCGGTTCTACTCCGGGGATTTCCCCCCGGGCACTCCAATTGAAGTCTGCTGCGTCTACCAATTTCGCCACGTCCGCGCGAACACAGCACAGCGCACCGCATCACGGCGCACAGACTGCGGGCGATACCTTAACCGAATATGAGGGAAGCGTTGGAACGGGAGTGGAGGCGCGGGCCGGAGTCGAACCGGCCTAAAAGGCTTTGCAGGCCCCTACATAACCGCTTTGTTACCGCGCCACGCTGTACGGAGTGTACGACGACGCCCTGTTGGTGGGGGCGTCGGCCCGGGCAGTGACCGGGCGAGCGTAGAAAAAATGGAGCGGGAAACGAGGCTCGAACTCGCGACCTCAACCTTGGCAAGGTTGCGCTCTACCAACTGAGCTATTCCCGCTTTCTGAGGGCCGGCATTTTAGATACCTGCACCTACATGTCAAGCACCAAAATCAATCTGCCGTACTTAAAGTTGGCCACGCCGCCTTCAGGTACATGATCATCGAAAAAAGCGTCAGGCCCGCAGCCAAAACACTCAGAACGATTCCTGCCGTATACACCGGCAGATCCAACAGGTCCTTACGATACAGCATCATCGACAAGCCGACCATCTGCAAAATGGTTTTGTACTTGCCGATCTGCGATACAGCCACTTTCGTGCGCTGTCCGAGTTCAGCCATCCATTCACGCAAGGCTGATATGGCGATCTCGCGACCGATGATGACGGCCGCCATGATCACCACGACCCAGTGCGCATCCCGGCTGACCAGCAGGACCAGCGCCACCGCAACAATCAGCTTGTCGGCCACCGGGTCCAGGAACGCGCCGAGGCGCGAAGTCAGGCCCATGCGACGCGCGAAATATCCATCCAGCGAATCGGTGATGGCCGCTGCGGCAAACAGCAACCCAGCGGCCGGATCGGCCCAGCTATAGGGCAGGTAGAACAAGCCCGCCACCAGCGGGATGGCGAAGATGCGCAGCCAGGTGAGGACGTTGGGCAGGTTCCAGCGCATGGTCAGGTCCGCGGCTTCGGGGGTCGGGCCTATCAGGCGCCCGGGTGCAGGTGATCATAAATGACCCGCGCCAGCCCTGCCCCGATTCCCTTGACCAGTGCCAGGTCCGCGGTACCCGCACGCAGCACGCCCTGCAGCCCTCCGAACTGCTTGAGCAGTTCGCGACGCTTGGCGGGCCCAAGGCCTGGCACTGTCTCCAGGATCGACTCCTGATAACGCCGAGCGCGACGCTTGCGATGCCCCGTAATGGCAAAGCGATGCGCTTCGTCGCGCACACGCTGGATCACGCGCAACGCGGGGGAATCTGCTGGTAGCGTGAACGGCAACGGGTCATCGCGACGATGCAGCCGCTCTTGCCCTGCGCGCCGATCGGGCCCCTTCGACACGCCGATCACGCAGAGTGATTCAAACCCCAGCTCATCCAGCACCGGGCCCACGGCGCTGAGTTGGCCCGCGCCGCCGTCGATGAAGAGCACGTCGGGCAGCGGGAATTCGCCTGCCTTGATGCGCGTGAAGCGACGCCGCACGGCCTGTGCCAGGGCGGCGTAGTCATCCCCCGCAGTCACATCTTCGATATTGAATCGGCGGTATTCCTTGCGCAGCGCACCGTCTGGCCCATAAACAACGCAGGAGGCCACTGTGCCCTCGCCGCCCGTGTGGCTGATATCGAAGCACTCCAGTCGCTGCGGCGTCTCAGGCAGCCCCAGCGCCTCGCCCAGCGCCTCCAGCAGATCCCCCGCGTCCTGCCGGCGTGCTGCGCGCATCAGCAGGGCCTGCTGGGCGTTTTCCTGTGCCATGGCGGTCCAGCGCACCAGGATTCCCCGCTCGGCCCGCTGCACGCGGACGCTGTGGCCCGCAGTCTGTCCGAGTGCCTCTTCCAGTGCCGGTGCGTCGGGCAGGACCAGGTTCACGAGCACGACCCGCGGGGCCTCTTCCCGTGCGTAGTGCTGCATCAGGAACGAGGCCAGGGATTCCTCCTGCGTGCCCAGGCTGCGCGGAAAGTAATTGGTGGTACCCAGAATGCGACCGGCCCGCACCAACAACACGCTGACCGAATAGTCGCCGGGCTCGCCGATCAGCGCGAAGGCATCCAGGTCGCGATCGCTATCGGAAGTCACGACTTGCTCGGATTGCACCTTGCGCAGGCTGGCCAACTGATCGCGCACCAGGGCCGCCGTCTCGAAATCCAGCCGTTCGGACGCTTCCTGCATGCGCTTCTGCAGCAGCTCGTTCACGTCCTGGTTGCGGCCCTCCAGCACCATGACCGCTGCGGCCACGTCGCGCGCATAGTCGGCCTTGCTGATGAGCCCTACGCAGGGCGCGGAACAACGACCTATCTGATGCTGCAGACAGGCGCGCGAACGGTTGGCGAAAAACGTGTCGCGGCAATTCCGCAGCAAAAACAGCTTCTGAAGCTGCTGCAGGGTTTCCCGCACCGCGGACCCATCGGGGAACGGGCCGAAATAACGACCCTTGGCGGCACGCGGTCCGCGGTAAAAGGCCAGGCGCGGAAAGTCGTGCGCCAGAAGCTGGATGTAGGGGAAGCTCTTGTCGTCGCGCAGGATGATGTTGAAGCGCGGACGGTGTTCCTTGATGAGGTTGTACTCAAGGAGCAATGCTTCGGTCTCGGAATTGGTTACCGTCACTTCGATGTGACGAATGAGCTTTACCAGCGCCTCGACCTTGGGCGCCTGCCGCGTCTGCTGGAAGTAGCTGCCCACGCGGTCGCGCAAGCTGGCGGCCTTGCCCACATACAGCAGGTGCGCCACATCGCCGGACGCTGTCGCATACATGCGATAGACGCCCGGCCGTCGCGGCAGGCTGGCCGCGAACTCCCTGCCATCGAAACTCAGGACGCGCGCACCTTCTTGCTGCGCTCGGCGATCATCAT
>CANGFJ010000151.1 GCA_947453065.1 Pseudomonadota bacterium | reverse complement strand
CATGATCGCGCGCGAAATCCACCGTGAGCCCCGTATAGCCCACCACGTCGACATTGGGCACATCGGCCAGCACCTGCCGGGCCATGTCGACACGCTCGTCGAGCGTGAACAAAGGCGTCTTGCCGGGGGTGGCGGCAATGGCCACCACGACGCGGTTAAAGAGGCCCGCTGCGCGCCGGACGAGGTCCGTGTGGCCGTTGGTGATCGGGTCAAAGGTGCCGGGATAGGCCGCGTTACGCATCATGGCTGGCTCGGTGGCAGGTTTCGGAAAAGGAAGTAAGCGACCTCGCCGGCATGCCCCTCGCGGTGCAAGTGCCAGTGGGCCGGCATCGGCGGCAGCGGCTGCTTGTTCGGCTGCTCGATGTACAGGAACGCGCCCTGCGCCAGGCAACCCTTGGCCGCGAGCTGCGCCAGGGCCGGCTCCAGGTGCCCCTCCCCAAAGGGCGGGTCGAGGAACACCACGTCATAGGGGCCGCCCGGCTCGCGCAGGAAATGGCCCGCGTTGTCGATGACAAACTCGGCGCCCTCGGCCCGGAACTGCTCCAGGGTGGCCTTCAGGGCCGTGATCGCCGAACGGCTCGCATCGACGAACACCGCCCGCGAGGCCCCGCGCGAGAGCGCCTCTGCGCCCAGCGCGCCGCTGCCGGCAAACAGGTCGAGGCAGCGCGCGCCATGCAGGAAAGGCTGCAGCCAGTTGAAGAGCGTCTCGCGCACCCGGTCGGGTGTGGGACGGATGATGGCGTCCTCCGGGAACCGCAATTTGCGGCCCCTGAAGATGCCCCCGATGATCCGCACTTCGCGGTTGCCACGTTTCATCGCGCAAGCCTATTACAATACGACTCCATCCACCGACCCGCAGCGCAGCCCATGTTCGGTAAAACAGACAGCCCCGGCTTTTTCGGACGCCTGAAAGAGCGCCTCAGCCGCAGCACCGCGCGCCTGTCGGACGAGCTGCGCAGCCTGTTCCGCGGTCGCAAGATCGACGCCGAGCTGCTCGAAGACCTGGAAACCCGGCTCATCACCGCCGACGTCGGCGCCGAGGCCACCCAGACCATCCTCCAGGACCTGCGTGCCCGCGTCGCCCGCCACGAGCTGGGCGATGTCGATGCGCTGCTCAACGCGCTGCGCGACGACCTGGCCGCCATCCTGCAGCCCTGTGCCAAACCCCTGGTCATCGACCGCGCCCACAAGCCCTATGTGGTCATGGTCGTGGGCGTCAACGGCTCGGGCAAGACCACCTCCATCGGCAAGCTGGCCACCCGCCTGGGCGGCGAGGGCCTCAAAGTCATGCTGGCCGCGGGCGACACCTTCCGCGCTGCGGCCGCCGAACAGCTGCAGATCTGGGCCGAGCGCAGCGGGGCGGCCATCCTGCAGCAGCAGGCCGGCTCCGATCCGGGCGCCGTCGTGTTCGACGCGCTGCAGTCGGCCAAGGCCCGCGGCATGGACGTCGTGCTCGCCGACACCGCAGGCCGCCTGCACAGCCAGACGCACCTCATGGAAGAGCTCAAGAAGGTCAAACGCGTCATCCAGCGCATCGACCCCACGGCCCCGCACGAAGTGCTGCTGGTGCTGGACGCCAACCAGGGCCAGAACGCCCTCACGCAGGCGGTGGAATTCCACGCCGCCGTGGGCGTCACCGGCCTGGTGCTCACCAAGCTCGACGGCACCGCGCGCGGCGGCATCGTCGTGGCCATCGCCAAGAAGCTGGGCCTGCCGATCCGCTTCATCGGCATCGGCGAGCAGTCCGAGGACTTCGGCGAATTCGACGCCGCGGCCTTCGCCAGCGTGCTCATCGGCGACGGCGGGCACCGCAAGGACGAGCCGGCATGATCCGCTTCGACCGCGTCAGCAAGCGCTACCCGAACGGCCGCGACGCACTGGCCGGCGTCAGCTTCGACATCGCCGCCGGCGAGATGGTGTTCCTCACCGGGCGCTCCGGCGCCGGCAAGAGCAGCGTGCTGCGCCTGATCTCGCTGCTGGAGCGGCCCAGCCGTGGCCAGGTCGTGGTCAACGGCAAGGACACCGGCAGCCTCTCGGCGCGGCAGATACCGGCGTTCCGCCGCCAGGTCGGCATGGTCTTCCAGGACCACAAGCTGCTGGCCGAGCGCAGCATCTACGACAACGTCGCCCTGCCCCTCATCGTCGCGCACACGCCGCTGCGCGAAGTCGACAAGCGCGTGCGCGCGGCGCTCGATCAGGTCGGCCTGCTCGACCGCGTGCGGGCCCTGCCCGTAGAGCTGTCCGTGGGCGAGCAGCAGCGCGTGGGCATCGCCCGCGCCGTGGTCTCCCGGCCACCCTTGCTGGTGGCCGACGAGCCCACCGGCAACCTCGACCCCGTGCTCTCGCGCGAAGTCATGGCACTGTTCGGCCGCTTCCGCGATGCGGGCGTCACGGTGGTGATCGCCACCCACGACAAGGCCCTGGTGCGCGAGTCCGGCCAGCGCGAAATCGTTCTGGCCGACGGCCGCTTGCAGGGCATCGGCACCCCGGACGTCCCCACCCTGGAGGTGCCGCGATGAGCGGCTGGCTGTCCCGACACCTGCAGGCCCTGCTCTTCGCAGCAGGCCGGCTGGCACGCGCCCCATTGGGCACGCTGTTTACCATTCTCGTTATCGCGGTGGCGCTCACCCTGCCGGCCAGTTTCGCGCTGCTGGTGGGCAGTGTGCGCAGCGTCACCCGCGACCTGGCCAATGCCGTCGATGTCACCGTCTATTTCCGGCACGACGTCAGCCTTGAGGCCGTGCAGAAACTGGCGGCCAACACGCGCTCCCGCGCGGGCGTGGCCCAGGTCAAGGTCATTCCGGCCGAGCAGGCGCTGGCCGATTTCCGCCGCGACAGTGGTTTCGGCCAGGCGCTGGAAGCGCTCACCGACAACCCGCTGCCGCACGCCATGGACGTGCGTCCCACCGCCACCGCCACCCGCCCCGAAGACCTCGAGGCCCTGAAGGCCCAGCTGGCGGCCTCGCCCGAGGTCGAGCTGGTGCAGATCGACAGCGAATGGGTGCTGCGGCTCAACGCCATCCTCGATCTGCTGCGCCGCATCGTGCTGGGGTCGGCCGTGCTGCTGGGTCTGGGGGTCGTGGCCGTCATCGGCAACACCCTGCGCATGGAGATCGACCACCGACGTGCCGAGATCGAGGTCACCAAGCTGGTCGGCGGCAGCAACGCCTTCGTGCGCCGCCCCTTCCTGTATACGGGCGGCCTGTACGGCTTGCTGGGCGGCATGCTGGCCTCGGCGCTGATGGGCCTCAGCTGCCGGCTGCTGGCCGAGCCCGTTGCCCGCCTGGCCCAGTCCTATGGCAGCGAGTTCACCCTGGCGACCCCCAGCCTGGCGCAGATCGGCCAGTTGCTGGCCGTGGGCGTGGGGCTGGGCCTGGTCGGCGCCTTCCTGTCGACCTCCCGGCACCTGGCACGGATCGAACCGCGGGTCTGACGGGGAACCCTTTCGGCATTTAGCACTCTGACCTTACGAGTGCTAACATGATTTGGAACTGGTACCCCCCGTCAGGAGGAAGCCCCTTGAGCGCAACGCACTGTCTGCCGATTCGTCAGTCCGACCTCCTGCTCGCCGGCCCGCTGGGCAGCTTCGATGCCTACGCCGACCGCGTGAGCCGCATCGCCGTGCTCAGCCGCGAAGAGGAACTGGCGCTCTCCACCCGTTTCCACCAGGACAATGACCTCGAGGCGGCCCGCACGCTGGTCATGTCCCACCTGCGCTTCGTGCTGCACATCGCCCGCGGCTACAGCGGCTATGGCCTGCCCCTGGGCGACCTGGTGCAGGAAGGCAACGTCGGCCTGATGAAGGCCGTAAAGCGCTTCGACCCCAAGCAGAACGTGCGCCTGGTGTCCTTTGCCGTGCACTGGATCCGCGCCGAGATCCACGACTACGTGCTGCGCAACTGGCGCCTGGTGAAGGTCGCCACGACCAAGTCCCAGCGCAAGCTGTTCTTCAACCTGCGCCGCATGAAGAAGAACCTCTCCTGGCTGTCGCAGGAAGAGACCCAGGCCATGGCGCGCGACCTCGGCGTCACCCCGGCCGAAGTCACCGAGATGGAGCAGCGGCTCTCGGCCCGCGACCTGTCCTTCGACCCGACCCCCGACGGCGGCGATGACGAGGACAGCTACGGCCCGGCGATGTACCTGCCGTCCCCCGACGCCGACCCGGCCCAGGCCGTGGAAAGCGAAGAGTGGGACAGCGATGTCAGCCACCGCCTGGCCCAGGCCGTGGCCGGCCTTGATGCCCGCAGTCAGGACATCCTGCGCCGCCGCTGGATGGCCGAGGAAAAGGCCACGCTGCACGAACTGGCCGCCGAGCATGGCGTTTCAGCCGAGCGCATCCGCCAGATCGAAGTGGCGGCCATGAGCAAGCTCAAGGGGCTGATGGTCGAGGCTTGACGGGGTTGTTGGCCGTGGCGTAATGACTGGGGGATGAAAACATCCCCTCGTCTTTGCCTGCGCCTGACGGCTGCCCTCACCCTGATGCTTGTCGGCCTGCAGCCGGTAGTAGCCCAGGAGGTGGCCGACCCGGGCTTCCGCAGCGTCGGTCGCGGCGCGCCGCTCGCAGCAGCACTGCCCCTGTCGATGTTGTTTGGTGACCCGGCGCATCCGGGCTCGGTCAGCCCGCAGCAGATCGAACGCAGCCTGCGCGCCTTCCCCTTCGTCGGCCCCCTCCGCATGGACCTGCCCACCGGCGCCGGCCCTGATGCGCCGCATATCAAGCTGGAAGTCGGCGGTGCCTTCGACGGTGCGGCGCCCAAGGGCATCAAGCCGCTGCCCATCGACCTGTTCACGTCGAAGGACTTCTACAAGGACCGGGCCTCCTGGGCCGATCCGCGCTATTTCCGCTGCAACAGCCCGCAGACCATCGAAACCCAGCGCGGTGCCTTCACGCCCTTCATGCTGGCCACCGCCGGCAACGACGCGCCCCGCACTGCGGCCTGGGGCCTCTGCGACCGGGACTATCCTCGCAAGGCCATCGTCAGCCCCTATGCCTTCGGCACCGCGCAGGCCCACTACGAAGCGCTGCTGGCGGAAACCACGCGACGCGGTGGGCCCACCGTGCACACCAACGCCACGCTGCCGGCCGACTGGACCGGCCGTTACGTCGCCCGCACGGCCGTGGAGAACTGGTACGACATGATGTTTACCAGCCAGGTCTCCACGATCCTGTCGCTGCTGACGCCCGAGTACCAGACCCGCATGGTCCAGGACCTCTACCACCAGGGCAACACCAACGCCGCACAGTGGGTGTCCCAGTACTGCTGGCCTGAAGGGTTCATGCGGCGCTGGTATGGGCCTGCGACGCAGGTGCAGCCGCACGTGGTGCTGGCCACGCCGAAGCTGGTGCAGATCTCCGCCGGCGTGGCGCGCAACTTCGTCACCAACATCCATGTCGGTCGCAGCTTCAACCTGACCGGCAACGTGCCCCGCCTCGGGCCGGATGTGCCGCGCTGGTATGGCGAGACCGTCGGCTACTGGGATGGCGACGTGCTGGTCACCTGGACGTCCAACATCCAGGGCTGGTCGGCGCACGGTTCGTTCGAGTTCTCGAGCAAGATGCAGACGGTGGAGATCTATACGCCCCGCAAGGGCGCTGATGGCCACTTCACTGGCTTCAACCACGAGGCTGTGCTGTACGACCCGGAGGCACTGGTCGAACCCATTCGCATCGTGCGCAATTTCACCCGGGTGGCCGATATCGACGGCGGTGACCCGTACACCTACATCGAGTGCGTGCCGACGATCTTGCCGGTAGATGGCAAGGCCAGGGCCGTGTCACCCGGCGAGGTCATTCCCTACCAGGTGCCCGACATGTACGGCCGGCCCTGGGCGCAGATCTGGGAGGAGTACCACGAGAAGGGCATGACGAAACCGAAGGCGGTAGACCTCTTCGATTTCGACGACAAGCCAGCGCCCGCCAAACGCTGACGCACCACAGGGGCGTCAGCGCATCGCAGGCGCTACGCCTCAGCCCGCCAACTGGGCCTCGTCCGCCCAGTTGCCGTGCAGCCCCGAACGCAGGCGCACCGGCAGCTTGGCCCGCGCCAGCGGGCCTTCCTCGATGCGTTGGGCATCGAGGATGACCAGGTCCGAATAGTTCGTGACCAGGTTATCGACCAGCGCGATGACATAGCCATCGCCTTCGCCGGCCGCCTTGTTACGCGGCACGAAACACGGTTCCTGGATGATCGACTGCGGACCGGCATACCAGGTCTTCTGCTTGCCGGTCGCCAGGTCGATGTGCCCCAGCCGGTTCATGATGAACCCCGACGCGCGGCCCCCCGGGCCCTCGAAGGGCATCTCCGGATCCATGATCAGCATCCAGCCATGCCGGTAGGCATGCATGGCATAGCGGTCATCGATGCGCGGGAACTCATCGATCCACTCAGAGAGTTTCTCCACCTTCGAAAACGCCTCGCCTTTGCTGGCCATGTCCACGGTCCAGCGGTGCAGGTAAGGACGACCGGCAATCGGGTCAAACGGCGCGCCATGCACATCGGGGAAGAACGGGAACGAGTTGTTGTTGGCCACCGGAATGTCGAAGTGGATCTTCGTGCCGTCATTGAAGGCGTTCATCACATGGCTGGCGAACACCGTGGCCGGCGCCTTGAACCAGCGCAGGTCCTTGGCGGTGCCGCCGTGACGGGGCAGCACACCCAGCCATACCGGCAAACTCGTATCGAAACCAAAGTGCGGCAGCCCGGCCTGGAGTCGATCCCAGGAACTGACGATCGGCACGGTGTGAAACACCACGTAATCTTCGGTGACGCCGAAGTCATGCATCATGCAGTAGTACT
>CANGFJ010000150.1 GCA_947453065.1 Pseudomonadota bacterium | reverse complement strand
TTGTCGTACTGCGCCATACCGTAATAGGTCTTGCCGACGCGCAGGTCAGCGTCGCCGGACTTGCCGGCCTTTGCATCCGCATCAGCCTTGGCGAGCCCCGCCTGATCGGCGGCCAACTGCTTCTTGGCGGACTCCAGGAGGCGGTTGGCGGAGGCCTTGCGATCTTCCGGGAACAGCTTTCCGGCGAGGCCGGCTTCCATGATCGTGACAGCTTCGCCCGCAGCGCCCTCGACGATGGCCAGCTTGGCCATCTCGGCGAAGTCTTCCTGGCGCTTGAGGATGCCCGTGCTGTACATGAGGCGGTAAACGTTGATGGTCACCGCGTCGGTGTTGTCATTGGCATTCAGCAGGACCGGGATGATGTTTTCCCAGTACTGGGGCTTCGGGTAGAACGAGACCAGCTTCTGGAAGGTCTCGGTCTGGCCCGTGACGTCCTTCTGGCGACGCTGGTAGTCCAGCAGCAGCAGCAGCTCATTTTCCTGCGGCTTCTGGCTGGCATCCACACGACCCTTCACGAACTTGATGGCATCGGCAAGCTTGCCCTGCTTCTCGTAGGCCTGCGCCATCACGTTATAGGTGGTCGCATCGGCCGCGCCCGAAGAGACAAGGCCCTGACCCATCTCGACAACCTTGGCATAGTTCTTCAGGTTGAACTGGATGCCGAGCAACTGCTTCGTGATCTGGGTCTTCTCTGGGGCAGTCGCGAAACTGCTGCCCAGCTGGGCCTCGAGGACCGAGGCAGCCTCACCGTACTTGTTCTGCGACACCAGGATGAACGACAACATCTGGTTGGCGATGTAAGTGTCAGCCGGCGTGTGACCCGCCAGGTTGTTCACTTCCTTGAGATGGGTGATCGCTTCATCCCACTTCTTGGCCTTCATCGCAGCCTGCGCGTCGCGCAGCGTTGCGCCGGCAGCAGGACTGTTGGTCGGGCCGGCAGCCAGCGCTGTAGTCGTGAAGGAAACCCCGCCAACGGCGACTGCCACGGCCAGGATGGCAGCTTGGAAAGTAGTTTTGGTCATTGTTGTAGTGCCTTGAAATGGATCCAACTCGTCTGACTATCGACTCGACGCCGATCAATTGCCTGCGTGCAGCGCCCACAAGTGCGCAAGACCTGAGAGCTTCGGATCGGTGCCCTTTGTGCCATTGAAGGCAACGACCGCATCGGGCTTGCGACCCAGGCGCAACAGGGTGATACCCAGCAGGATCTGCGCCTCGTCGGCGTTGCGCAGCGAACCCTTGGTGATACCCCGCTGGATGGCTTCCAGCGCCTTGTCATACTGCTCGTAACTCAGCAGCGCCTGACCGAGGCGCACGTCGCCCTCGCCCGTCTTGGCAGCCTTGGCCTCTGTCTCAAACTTGGTCAGGCCCGCACGATCTGCATCGGCCAGCGTCTTGGCCGTCTGCAACTGCCGCTCTGCGGAAGCCTTTTCAGTTGTTGTGGAGAACGCGCTGTCTGCCATGCCACGCTGGATGACCGAAACGGCCTCTCCGGGCATGCCGAACTTGATGGCCAGTTGCGCCGTCTCGTTGATGTCGTTGGCCGAAGTCAGCGTTCCCGTGTCCCCCATCAAGCGATAGAGATTGAAGAGGATGAGATCGGCACTGGTCTCGCCACGCACCAGAGAAAGCAGGTTCGCCCAGTTCTCCCGCTTCGGGTAGTACTTGACGAGAACTTCCATCGCCCGGGTCGCACCGGCGTTGTCCTTCAACCGCAGGTAGGAATCGCTGTACAGCGCCAGGGTGGGCTCTTTGGGAACCTGGCCACGCGATTCCAGCGTGGCAATGAAGGACTGCAGGAGCTTGATGACTTCGGCGTAGTTCTTCTGCAGGTACTCGGCCTGGGCGACAAGCGTGTAGATATCATCGTCGATCTTGCCGCCCGACAGGAACTTGCGACCAGCCTGTGAGGCCTTGGCGTAGTCCTTTTCCTGGTAGTACAGCTGGGCCACGCCCTTGGTCAGGCGATCCGCCTCTTCAGGCGAGAGAAATCCGGAGTCGATCTGTGCCTCGAAGGACGGAATAGAGGCTGCAGCCTGACCGAGCTGGCGAAGCGTATAGCCCAGAAACTGATGCATGACGAAGGTGTCGTAAGGAGTTTTGGCGGGATTGGCCTCGATCTCCTTGAGCTTCGCCAACGCGTCGTCCCACTTCTTTTCATTCATGGCGTTCTGAGCGGCCTGAAGGGGCTTCTGCAGAGGCTTGCTGACAGTGAGCTTGACCGGTGCGGCGGTGGCAGCCGGTGCGGCCGCGCCCGCGGGAACAGTGAACGACAGTGCGCCCGCGGCCATGACCAGGGCAAGCGCAGCGGCAGACAATGGGTTTTTGGATGCGGCGTTCATAGAATGTGATCCCGCGTAAATAGGGGAATTATAGGGCAGTTAAAAGAACGCCGCCTGAACGCAAGCGCCGGCGGCATCCAAAGGCTTCTCACCTGCCCGGCCGGGAGTTATTCCCGGAACTGGGAGATGTTGACGAAGCCGATTTTCACCATCTTGTGGCGCTGCGCTGAAGCCAGCACGTTGGCAACCACGTCGTACTTCGACCGGCGGTCCGGACGCAGGTGGATCTCAGCCTGGGGCTCGAGCTCCGCTTCCTGCTTGAAGTACCCATCCAGCGTGCCGATACCGGCGACCGGCGAACCGTTCCAGATGATCGCACCGTCGTAATCGACTTCGATGTCGATGACGCGGGGCTGAACAGTCGGAGGCGGTGCATCGGTCGGGCGCGGCATATCCAGCTTCACAGCGTGCGTGGAAATAGGCAGCGTGATGATCAACATGACCAGCATGACCAGCATGACATCGATGAGCGGCGTCGTATTGACGTCGCACATCGGAGCATCGGTACCGCTGGTGCTAACACTCATCGACATAGTGTGTTTACCCCGAAATGAAGGTCTGGCAAGGCAACATTCGGGCTTAACCGCCCGAATGCGGCTCCGTGAGGAAGCCAACCTTGACCAGGCCACCCTGCTGGATGATGTAGATGACGCGACCCACTGACTCGAACCGGGCGTTGCGGTCGGCGCGGATGTGGATCTCGGGCTGGGGCACCTTACGTGCCTCGGAGACCACGAGATTCAGCAACTGCGAGCGATCGGCAACAGAACCACCGTTCCAGTAGATGTTGCCGCCGGAGTCCACCGCCACCGTGATGTTTTCCGGCTTCGTTACCGTTGCGATATTGCGCGCATTCGGCAGGTCAACCTTGACGGTCTTGGTAATGATCGGGATGGTGATGAGGAAGATGATCAACATCACCAACATCACGTCCACGAGGGGCGTGGTGTTGATGTCGGACATCACCTGATCTTCATCACCACCGCTGCCTGGAACACTCATCGACATGGCTTAAGCCCTCGTGGCCGTGTGCGCTCGGACTCTTACTTCTTGGCAGCCGGGGCGGCCGAACGGCCAACCGGCAGTTCCGGACGCAGGCCACCGATCAGGTAAGACTCGAGGTCACCCGTGAACTCGCGCAGCACGTCCTGGATCGCCTTGTTGCGCTTCAGCAGGATGTTGTAACCGAACACGGCAGGCACGGCGACGGCCAGACCCAGGGCGGTCATGATCAGCGCCTCGCCGACGGGGCCGGCAACCTTGTCGATGGACGGCTGACCCGACAGGCCGATCGCGACGAGCGCGTTCAGGATGCCGTACACCGTGCCGAACAGACCCACGAACGGAGCGGTCGAGCCGACCGTTGCGAGGAACGACAGGCCGTTGGAGAGCTTGCCATTCAGGTTGTCGGACGAACGCTGCAGGGCCATGGCGAGCCAGTCGGCCAGGCTGATGCGGTCGTTCAGACGGCCTTCGTGGTGCGCGGCGGCGCGCAGGGCGCTCTCGGCGATGATGCGGAAGTCATCGTTCTTCTCAAGACGCTCGACGCCTTCCTTCGGCGAACCGGCGGCCCAGAACTGCTTCTCGACGACCTTGGCCGACTTGCCCAGGCGGTACTGGTCCCACACCTTCGTGAAGATGATGTACCAGGAGATCAGGGACATCAGGGCCAGGAAGAACAGCACGGTGTGCGAGACGGCATCACCGTGGTTGACCAGGGCTTCCAGACCATACGGGTTGCTGCTCGGGGCGGCGGCGGCGGCATCGACAACAGCGGCGGCTTGGTTTTCCATTTGAATCCTCAGTTACGTTCTATTCGCCCGCCAGAAGCGGGACGAGATCTAATTGAATGAAAGGGTATTGAAGCGATCAGTCTTTAAGCTGGAAGCGAACACGGAAAGAGAAACATGCCGGAGCAGGCTTGCCGTTTTCCGTGCCGGGCACGTAACGCAGGGCCTTTGCATATTTCAGAGCCGCTTCGTCAAGGCGCGCGATGCTGGAAGTTTCCTGCACCGTGGCTTCAGCCAGCTTGCCCTTGTCGTCAATGCACGACTTAACTACCACGTTGCCCGTTTCGCCAAGGCGCTTGGACGACGGCGGGTAATACTCTTCCGAGTCCGGCTGCGTCGCGCGGGGGTTGAGCTTGGGAGCAACCCGCGTAACGGCGACTTCCACCTTGACCGGCGGCGGTGCTGGGGGCAGAGGCTTGTCAGTCACATTGGACAGCGCGGTCGTGTTGACCGGAGCCGGCATGCTGATGTCGATGACGGGCGGCGGCACTTCGACCGGCGGCAGCTCCATCTTCGGCGGCGGCGGCGGCGGCGGCGTGTCGTCCTTGTTCTCTTCCTCGATGATCTCGGTGACGATCGGGGGAGCGAGGGTGTCGATCACCTTCATGGCGAAGCCACTCTTCAACCCATAGATCAGCAAGATGTGAAGGATGACCATCGCGATGAACGCGATGCCACGTCGGGAAAACCATTGATTGTCGTGTACGTATACGCCCATAGGTCTGTCTTGAAGCAATGCCTCGGTCGTAGCCTAAAAAATCATGCACGCGAGCTGCACGGGAAATAAGAGCGCCGCAAGGTAACGGCGTTTTCCACGTCGCGCAAGTCTGCCGATGCAATCCCCCCGAACCTCAAAAGCCCCCACCGCATTTCGCTGAAATTTCAATAGTCACATTGGACTAAAAAAACCTCTGCGAACCTTGGTAGCTCGAGACCGGCGCCGTTAAACGGTGCGGTTCGAATTGTTGGTCGCATCACTGTTGCGATGCGACCGACAAGGACTCAATCCCTGAGTTGTCGTCTTGCGCCGGCGCTGCGTTTCCGCATTGCCGAGGCTCCTCTTGGCTCATTTTTTGAGTTCCAGCGCACTCTAACGCCTGCTTGGAGTACTGACAACTATTCGCAACAGATCATTCGGTTATCGCGCCCTTGGAGGCGCTGCTGACGGTGCGGGCGTATTTTGCAAGAACGCCACGTTCCGTATAGGGACGGCGGGGTTTCCAGGCCTTGTGTCGGCGCTTGAGTTCCGCGGCGCTGAGGTGGACCTCAATTGAGCGTTTCTTGGCGTCGATGGTAATGACGTCCCCCGATTGCAGCAGGCCGATCGCGCCCCCCAGTGCTGCCTCCGGTGAAACGTGGCCCACCACGAACCCGTGACTTCCCCCTGAGAATCTACCGTCTGTAATCAGGGCGACCTGGTCACCCAGACCCAGGCCCATGATGGCGCCGGTAGGGCTCAGCATTTCGCGCATGCCCGGGCCGCCGACCGGGCCTTCCTGTCGGATGACCACGACATCGCCGGCCACTACCTTGCCGGCCAGGATGGCGGCTGTGGCCTTTTCCTCGCCTTCGTAGACCTTTGCCTTGCCGGTGAACGTCAGCCCTTCCTTGCCGGTGAGCTTGGCGACGGCACCCTCGGGCGCGAGGTTGCCGTACAGCACCACGAGGTGGCTGTCCTTCTTGATGGGCTTGTCGAAGGGCTGGACGATCTCCTGACCTGCCGGGTAATCGCGAACCTGGGCGAGGTTCTCGGCCATGGTTTTGCCGGTGACCGTCATGCACTCGCCATGCAGCAAACCTGCCGCCAGCAGGCGCTTCATGAGTGGCTGGATGCCACCGATGGCGATCAGTTCGGACATGAGGTATTTGCCGCTGGGACGCACATCGGCCAGGACGGGTACGCGCTTGCCGATGCGCGTGAAGTCGTCCAGCGAAAGCTTGACCCGGGCCTCGTGGGCAATCGCGAGCAGGTGCAGCACGACGTTGGTGGAGCCGCCCAGGGCGATGACCACGGTGATGGCGTTTTCGAAGGCCTTGCGGGTCAGGATGTCGCTCGGACGGATGCCGGCCTTCACGAGCTTGACCACGGCTTCGCCGGCGCGGCGGCAGTCGTCGTGCTTGTTGGTGCTGACGGCTTCCTGGGCGGAACTGTTGGGCAGGCTCAGGCCCAGCGCCTCGATGGCCGAGGCCATGCTGTTGGCGGTGTACATGCCGCCGCAGCTGCCCGGCCCCGGAATTGCCGTGCGCTCGACTTCCAGCAGCTGTTTGTCGGAGACGGTCTTGTTGGCGTGGCCGCCGACGGCCTCGAACACCGAGACGATATCGCGGCGGCCCGCGCCTGGCCGGATGGTGCCGCCGTACACAAAGACGGCGGGCCGGTTCAGGCGCGCGATGGCCATGGCGCAACCGGGCATGTTCTTGTCGCAGCCGCCCACGGCCACCAGGCCATCAAAGCCTTCTGCGCCCACGACCGTCTCGATGGAGTCGGCGATGACTTCCCGCGAGACCAGCGAATAGCGCATGCCCGGCGAGCCCATGGAGATGCCGTCGGACACGGTGATGGTGTTGAACAGGACCGCCTTGCCGCCGGCCGCATCGGCACCGGCCGCGGCCTCTTTGGCCAGTTCGCCGATGTGCATGTTGCAGGGGGTCAGCGTGGCCCAAGTCGA
>CANGFJ010000149.1 GCA_947453065.1 Pseudomonadota bacterium | reverse complement strand
TTGCTGCGCAAGACCCAGACCCGGCGCGAGCGCCAGACCCAGCAGCGCAGCGACCCAGCGTGAACGCAGTGGCGACATGGCAGACCCCTCCGGTAACGAGGGCACCGAGCCTAGCCCAGCCCCGGCGGGCACGCTACAGGGACAGCAGACGCCCGTAACCGGCTGCGCGGCCGCTCAGGCCCAGCAGGCGCACACCGGCCCGCAGCGCATGCGGCAGGCTTGAAACCACCGGCAGTCCGCAGCGCTGTTCGATCGGGGCAATCAGGTCCAGCGTCCGCAGGCCCCCGCAGGAAATCAGCAGGGCATCCGCACCAGGCGTTGCTTCGGCCACGCCGACACTGAAGGCGATGAGGTCCTTGCCCGTCACGCTGAGGATGTCACCCACGTTCTGGATGCCCAGCCCCTTGATGCCCAGCACCTCAAAGCCTTCTTCCTGAAGGTAACTGCGCAGGCGGGCATTCACGTCATCGTTGTAGGCCGTGGCCACTGCCAGCCGCTTGCCGCCCACACTGCGCAACCCTTCGATGACCGCCGTGCTCATCGTCACCGCCGGCAATCCCGTTGCCGCTGCCATGCGACGTGTCAGCTCACGGTTGAATGCCGCCCCCTGATAGAAACTGAGTGAGGTGCCCATCAGCGCAATGGCCTGGGCACCCTGTGCGGCCAGCGCCTGGGCGGCCGGCGCAATGCGGTCGAGCACCTCGTCGTACCCCTGCGGCGTCATGGTCTTGAGACCGACACTGACCGCCCGGAAGTCGATGCCGCTGGGGTACAGGGCCGTGGCCTCCGGCGGCACCGTCACATCCACCGGCGAGATCAGCCCAAGCAGCGGCACCCTGACCGCGGCGGCGCCCCCCTGCGCTGACACCGCAACGCCAAGGCTGGCAGACAGCAGCTCACGGCGGGTGATCACGCCGCGCGCCATCAGGCTGCGACCACAGGAATGCCGGCAATCTTCGCCTTCCACTCGGCCGGACCCGTCTCGTGCACCGAGGTGCCCGAGGAGTCCACGGCGACCGTGACCGGCATGTCCCGCACCTCAAACTCGTAGATGGCTTCCATGCCCAGGTCGGCGAACCCCACGACACGCGCACTGCGGATCGCCTTGGAGACGAGGTAGGCCGCGCCGCCCACGGCCATGAGGTAGGCAGCCTTGTGTTTGCGGATGGCCTCGATCGCCACAGGCCCGCGCTCGGCCTTGCCGATCATCGTGAGCAGACCGGTCTGCGCCAGCATCATCTCGGTGAACTTGTCCATGCGCGTGGCCGTCGTCGGGCCCGCAGGACCCACGACCTCGCCGGCCACTGGATCGACCGGACCGACGTAGTAAATGGCGCGGCCGCGGAAATCCACCGGCAACGGCTCGCCGCGCGAGAGCATGTCCTGGATGCGCTTGTGCGCGGCATCGCGGCCGGTGAGCATCTTGCCCGACAGCAGCAGCGTCTGGCCGGGGTGCCAGGCCGTCACCTCCGCTGCCGTCAGCGTGTCCAGGTTCACGCGCGTGGAACGCTTCGTGTCAGGCTGCCAGTTCACCGCCGGCCACTCCGATAGATCCGGTGGCTCGCAATAGACCGGACCACTGCCGTCCAGCGTGAAGTGCGCGTGCCGCGTGGCCGCGCAGTTGGGGATCATCGCCACCGGCTTTGAGGCCGCATGCGTCGGGTACATCGCAATCTTCACGTCGAGCACCGTCGACAGGCCACCCAGGCCCTGCGCGCCGATCCCCAGCGCGTTGACCTTCTCGTACAACTCAATGCGCAGTGCTTCGGTCTTGTCGCGCGGACCGCGTTCCAGCAGCTCGTGCATGTCGAGCGGCTCCATCAGCGATTCCTTCGCCATCAGCATGGCCTTCTCGGCCGTGCCACCGATGCCGATGCCCAGCATGCCGGGCGGGCACCAGCCCGCGCCCATCGTCGGCACGGTCTTGATCACCCAGTCCACCAGCGAATCGCTGGGGTTCAGCATCACGAACTTGCTCTTGTTCTCCGAGCCGCCGCCCTTGGCAGCCACGGTGACCTCGACGGTTTCGCCCGGCACCAGTTCGACATGCACCACGGCCGGCGTGTTGTCTTTTGTGTTCTTGCGCTCGAAGTGCGGGTCAGCCACCACCGAGGCACGCAGCGTGTTCGTCGGATCGAGGTAGCCCTTGCGGACGCCGTCGTTGACGGCATCGACGACCGAGCCCGGGAAACCCGCGAAGCGAACCCCCATGCCCACCTTGAGGAACACGTTGACGATGCCCGTGTCCTGGCAGATGGGACGGTGCCCTTCGGCACAGAGGCGCGAATTGGTGAGGATCTGCTCGATCGCATCCTTGGCGGCCGGGCCCTGCTCGCGCTCATAGGCGCGGGCCAGGTGCCGGATGTAATCCACCGGATGGTAGTAGCTGATGAACTGGAGGCCGGCAGCAACCGACTCCACGAAATCGTCGTACTGAATGGTGCTCATGGGTCAAGGATAGCGCATGGCAGGTCAGCCGGATCAGGCGCTACTTGACCTGATAGAACTTGAGGCGGATCGCACGCAGCGCCTGTGCAGCACCGGGCTCTGTGGCCGTCTGATCCAGCTCCAGTGTCGCCACAAAGGTGGCGCGGGTCAGCCATTCATGCGGGCCCTTCGGTGCCTCGAAGCGAGGCCGGAAGAAACTGCGCTCACCGCCCGGCCCACCCCCGCCGCAGCTGAACGCCTCATTGAGGATATGAATCACCGTGCCGTCGGTGGCCCGCACAAAGTAGTCGGCAGAGAGTGTTCCGCAATTACCCGCCAAACCCAACTGGTAGTCCCAGCCGCCGGGAATCACCTCGCCGGAAAACAGCGGCCCTGCGATCTTGCCGCCGGTGATCGGGATGTACTGACGACGACCCAGCGCAGTCTCGCCCAGCACGACAGCCGGCGCCAAAGTCACCCGGAACTCGAAGGCAAACTCCACGCGCGGCAGCACCGCCGGTGGCGGCTGGGCACCCAGCGGCGCGGGCACCACGGCGGGCTGCTGCGCCATGGCGGCACCCGTACACAACAGGCCGACAAGCAGAGGCCATGCCCCCATGCGCCTCATCGCCACCCTAAACTTTGACATGACACCCCCCCGGATAACCGTCCGGATTATAGTGACCAGAAATAGCATAGAAGAACCGAGGGGAACGAGCCGCCATGAGCACTCAACCACTACCCGGCCTCAACACTGGAACACTGGCGCGACGTTCGAACCGGTCTCTCATGCTGGTGTTGGCAGTGGGTTTGACCCTGCTTGTACAACAGCCGTCGCTTGCGGGCGCCGCGCCGGAGCACACGGCCTGTACGGCGCTGCGGACGCTTTCGGCACCCGGCTTCCGGGTCGACACGGCAGAGTGGGTCAGCACTGCGGAAATGCCCGCGCACTGCCTCTTCAGGGTGACCCTGGACGCGCGCCCCTCCGGCATGGAGGGCATGCTGTACGGCACGGGCATCGAACTGCGCCTCCCCGAAAACTGGAACCGACGCCTGCTGTTCCAGGGCGGCGGCGGGCTCAATGGCGTGCTGTTGCCCGCCCTCGGCAACGTCAGCGGATTCACCTCGGCCCTGGCGCGGGGCTTTGCCGTGGTCTCGACGGACAGCGGCCATCGCGGCCGCAACGCCATCGATGCGCGGTTCGGCATGGACCAGCAGGCCAAGCTCGACTTCGCCTATCAGGCGGTGGCCCGCACCAGCCATGAGGCGAAGTCACTGCTGCAGCGCTACTACGGTAGCCCACCGGATTACTCGTATTTCATGGGCTGTTCGACCGGCGGGCGCGAAGCCATGATGGCCGCGCAGCGCCTGCCGCTGGACTTCGACGGCGTGGTGGCCGGCAACCCGTCATTCAACTTGACGCGTATCGCAGCGAACCAGATCTGGAGCCTGCAGACCATTACCCGCATTGCCCCGAAGGACGCTTCCGGCCACCCCCAACTGCACCAGGCGTTTACGGATACGCAGTTACAGGGATTGTCCGCAGCGGTGTTGCAGCAGTGCGATGCACTGGATGGGCTGCGCGACGGCATGATCAACGACTTCCAGGCCTGCCATTTCGATCCGCGTAGCCAGGTCTGCGGCACCGGCGGTGCGCCAGGGCCCGAACAATGCCTAAGCACTGCTCAGGCCGATGGGCTGCGTGACGTGTTTGGAGGCGCTCGCAATTCGCGCAACGAATCGCTGTATGGCCGCTACCCCTACGACACCGGCATTGCTGCCGCAGCGTGGCGGTCCATGCATCTCGGCACAGCAACCAGCCCACCCGCGAATGCGACCCTGGGACGCGACACCCTGCGCGAATTCTCGCTCACGCCAGCGGATCCCACGTTCGACCCGTACACCTTCGATTTCGACCGCGACCTGGTCCGCACCAATGAGACGGCGTCCATCAACGATGCAGTGGGCAGCTTGCTCAGCACCTTTGCAGGACACGGCGGCAAGATGATCGTGTATCACGGCCTTTCTGATCAGGCGATGGCCACGGGCGCCCTGACGGCCTGGTACGACCGCCTGACACCGCGCGATGCCGCGGGTCCCCAGGCCTATGCGCGGCTGTACCTGATTCCGGGCATGACGCACTGCGCCGGCGGAGCGTCCACCGATCAATTCGACATGCTGACTGCCATTCAGGCGTGGGTCGAAAAAGGGCAGGCCCCTGAGCGCGTGGTGGCGTCAGGAAAGGCGTTTCCGGGCGTCACCCGGCCGCTGTGCCCCTATCCCAAAGTGGCTCGCTACGACGGCGGCGACGTCAACGAACAGCGGAGCTTTTCTTGCCGGTAAGTTCGTCTGTGCAGGGGTGGCAATCGGTTGCGGCAAAGACGACGACAACTGATACCGGGCGCAAAGGAAATGGCGGAGAGAGAGGGATTCGAACCCTCGAAGGGCTTTAAGACCCTTACACCCTTAGCAGGGGTGCGCCTTCGACCACTCGGCCATCTCTCCGGCTTGCTGGACGCGCTGTAGAACCGCGCCCACCTTGCAGGGGCGCGATGATACGGGCGCGGTCAGGGAAAGGCTAGCGCAGCGGGCCGAAAGGCCCGGCGCTGCGACAATTAGCCCGCGAACGCGCGGGCGTGGGTCTGCGGGGAGGTCGGCAGGTGCTCGCCGTCGCCTTCGCGCTTGATGCGGTCAAAAATTTCTTCGCGGTGAACGGCAACGGTCTTGGGTGCGTTGACGCCGATGCGCACCTGATTGCCCTTGACCCCCAGGACAGTCACCGTGACTTCGTCACCAATCGTGACCGTTTCGCCTACACGCCGAGTCAGGATCAACATAATGCGAGTCCTCCTTGCCTTCGTTCACAGTGCGGCCCCCATTCTGAGGACACAATCAGTGTAACCCTGATTAGTCCAAAATGGATACAAGTACCTATAGGCCGGTCCATCCTGGACCGACCCCTCTCCTTAACCGCCCAATCGCGCCCTGACCAGCGCTTCGACCCCTGCCAGCGCCTGCGGCAGCGCCGCCGGATCTGTGCCGCCCGCCTGGGCGAAATCGGGCCGGCCGCCACCCTTGCCGCCCACCTGGGCCGCCACAGCGCCGACGATCTCCCCCGCCTTCACCTTGCCGACCAGGTCGGCCGTGACGCCAGCGACAAGCAGGAGCTTGTCTGGCGCCATGACCGATGCCAGCACGATGACGGCAGATTTAAACTTGTCTTTCAGCTGATCGACGGCGTTTCGCAGTGCACCGGCGTCTGCCCCATCGACCTGCGTCGCCAGCACCTTGACCCCGCCGATGTCCACCGCACCGGCTGCGAGGTCTGTACCCTGGCCGGAGGCAAGCTTGTCCTTGAGCTGACGCACCTGTTTCTCGAGGGTGCGCAGTTGCTCGAGGCTGTCTTGGACGCGCGTGGTGACGTCATCGCGGGTGCCACGGACCAGGCCCGCCACGCCGCGAAGGATGTCATCGGTTTGCGCGATGTAGTCCACGGCGCCCTGCCCGCTCACTGCCTCGATGCGGCGCACGCCGGCCGCCACGCCCGACTCGGCCACGATCTTGAAGAGCCCAATGTCTCCGGCGCGGCTGACATGCGTGCCACCACACAGCTCCATGGAAAATTCGCCGACCTTCAGGACGCGCACTTCGTCGGTGTATTTCTCGCCGAACAACGCCATGGCACCGGCGGCCACTGCCGCGTCATAGGCCAGCGTCTGGGTTTCGGCCGGGGCGTTGGCCCGCACCTCGGCGTTCACCCGCTGCTCGATCTGCCGCAACTCGTCGGCCGTGACGGCCTGGTGGTGCGAGAAGTCGAAGCGCAGGCGCTCGGGCGAGACCAGCGACCCCTTCTGCGTGACGTGGGTGCCGAGCAGCGTGCGCAGGGCGGCGTGCAGCAGGTGGGTGGCGGTGTGGTTGCGGCGAATGTGGTCGCGACGGTCCGCGTCGACCCGCGCCGACAGGCGATCGCCCACGGCCAGCGCGCCCTGCGTCAGCTGGCCAATGTGCGTAAAGGCCGGACCGCGCTTGCGGGTGTCGGCGACCTCGAAGCGGGCGCCGGTGCCCAGCAGCTCGCCGGTGTCGCCGACCTGGCCGCCGGACTCGGCGTAGAACGGCGTGCGCGCCAGCACCACTTCCCCCTGCTCGCCCTCGGCCAGCTGCGGCACGCTGACGCCGTCTTTGAGCAAGGCGACGATGACGGCATCGTCCTGCAGCTGCTCGTAGCCGCTGAAGTCGGTGACGACACCCAGGTCGGCGCCGGCACGCAGGTCTACGCCAAAGCGGCTGGCCGCGCGGGCGCGGTCACGCTGCGCTTCCATGGCGGCGTCAAAGCCCGCCTGGTCCAGCTGCAGGCCCCGCTCGCGGGCGATGTCGGC
>CANGFJ010000148.1 GCA_947453065.1 Pseudomonadota bacterium | reverse complement strand
AGCGGCGCCTCGTTCACGCGCTGCATGGACATGATCAAGAAGCGCCTCGGCGCCCGCCCCCTGGCCCTGCAGATCCCGATCGGCTCGGAAGACAACTTCAAGGGCATGATCGACCTGGTCGAGTACAAGGCCCTGGTCTGGGACTCGGATGACAAGGACTCGGAATGGCAGACGCTCGACGTCACGGCCGACCTGGCTGACAAGCTGGGCATCACCGTACCGACCGACCGCGCCATCCTGGCCGATGCCGAGAAGTACCGCACGGAACTCATCGACACTTGCCTCGAGATGGACGACGCGGCGATGGAAGCCTACCTGGAAGGCACCATCCCTTCGGTCGCCACCATCAAGGCCTGCCTGCGCCTGGGTACGCTGAAGTCGGCGTTCAACCCGGTCCTGTGTGGTTCGTCGTACAAGAACAAGGGCGTGCAGCAGGTGCTGGATGCCGTCGTCGACTACCTGCCGGCGCCGACCGACGTCGCCGCCATCAAGACCGTGGATGCCGACGGCAACCCGATCGGCGAGCGCGGCTGCTCGGACGACGAGCCGTTCTCGGCCCTGGCCTTCAAGGTCATCAACGACGTCTACGGCGCGCTGACCTTCATCCGCGTGTATTCGGGCGTGCTGGTCAAGGGCGCCTCGGTGCAGAACTCCACGCGCGGCAAGCGCGAGAAGATCGGCCGCATGGTGGAAATGTTCGCCAAGGAAGCCAACCCGATCGAAGAAGCCCGCGCCGGTGACATCGTCGCGCTGGTTTCGCTGGCCGAGACCGACACGGGTGACACCCTGTGCGACTCCGCCAACCCGGTCGTCCTGGAGCGCATGCGTTTCCCGAACCCGGTCATCAGCGTCTCGGTCAAGCCGAAGAACAAGACCGAACAAGAGAAGTTCAACGCCGCCCTGGGCAAGATGGTCCGCGCCGATCCCTCGCTGCACCTGGAGACGGACCGCGAGACGGGCCAGACGATCCTGCGCGGCATGGGCGAGTTGCACCTGGACGTGACGCTCGATCGCATGCGCTCGGAGTTCGGCGTGGAAGGCACGATGGGCGAACCCCAGGTGGCCTACCGCGAGACGATCACCAAGGCCCTGCAGGAAAACTACACCCACAAGAAGCAGACCGGCGGTTCGGGCCAGTTCGCCGAAGTGTGGATCAAGTTCGAGCCTCTGGAGCGCGGCTCAGGCTTCGTGTTCGAAGACAAGACGGTCGGCGGCTCGGTGCCGCGCGAGTACGTGCCTTCGGTCGAAAAGGGCCTGAAGATGCAGCTGGAAGATGGCGTGCTGGCGCGTTTCCCCACCGTGGACTTCAAGGCCACGTTGCTGGACGGCAGCTACCATGACGTCGACTCCAACGCCCTGACGTTCGAGATCGCCGCCAAGGCCTGCTTCCGTGAAGCCATGAAGAAGGCCGGCCCGATCCTCCTCGAGCCTGTCATGAAGGTCGAGGTGGTGACGCCTGGTGATTACCTGGGTGACGTGATCGGCGACATCAACCGCCGTCGCGGCCAGATCCAGGAGCAGCTGGAGCGTGGTGCCAACATCGCCGTGGTCGCCACGGTGCCGTTGTCGGAAATGTTCGGCTACATCGGCCAGCTGCGTGCAATGAGCTCGGGCCGCGCGTCGTACACGATGGAGTTCTCGCACTACGATCCGGTCCCGCGCAACGTTGCCGAGGTCGTGATCGAAGAGTCGAAGAAGCCTGTTGTGGCCTGATAGCCTGGCTTAACGCAGGCTGCTAACGGCCCGTCAACCGGAAGGTTGCCGGGCCGTTTTTATTGAGCGGGGCCGAACACCTCGCCGTTCTCCAGCCACAGCTGGCGCTCGGGCCAGCGCAGCGCCCCCAGGCGCGTCTCGAATTCCGTCTTGCCCGCCTTGCGCTCCATGAACCGCGCGCCCACCGAGAAGTCCACGCAGAACACATTGGCCTTCGGACCCAGCCACTGACCCGGCTGCATCTCGTCAAACACCGGTGGCATCTTGGGTGCCAGACGTGACCAGCGGAAGGTATGCAGCTGCCGCCAGTAGTGACCCATGACAACCGGGATGTCGTCGGTGTAGGCATTCCACCAGCGCTCACGCTCGGCCATGCGCCAGCGCTCCATGATGTAGTACGGCGCCTGTGCCAGGCGGTCGGGACCGAAGGTCAGCACGCGCAGCGGGTTGTCGAGGTTGCGGCGCAGGTTGGCTTCGGCAATGGCGGGCAACAGCGGCGGGTTGCCGTCAGCCCCCGACAGCTGCGCGGCATGGTCTGCGCGCTCCTGCGCTTCGGCAGCGATGACGCCGCTGGCCTGCAGCTGCGCTTCGATCCGCACTTCGCTGCCACGGTAGAGGTCGACGATGTCGGCCTGCGGGTCATCCCGCAGCATCTGGATGGCCGGAGGCGACCAGGCGGCGTGCACCAGCCGAAGGTCCTTGCGCTCCAGCACCAGCGGCAGGCTGGCAAAGAACGCCAGAAAGGCGGCCTTGCGCTCGGGTGGCACGGGGCGGCAGTGCTCGTACTTGCCGCCGGGCTGCATTTCCGGATGGGTGGGGTCCAGGAACCAGCGCAGGCTCTCGCGGGCATCTCCCAGCAACAGCATCAGCTCATGGTTGCCCAGCAGGCACTGCGCACGACCCCGCGCGACGGCCGCCAGCACCCACTCGACCACGGCAGGGCTGTCGGGCCCACGGTCGCAGAGGTCGCCAATGAACACGAGGCGACGGCCGTCGGGATGCCCGCCCTCGGCGTCATAGCCCAACCGCGAAAGCAACTGCAGCAGGGCGTCGTACTCGCCGTGGATGTCGCCGATGATGTCGATCGGACCGTCGAAACAGGCAGCAATGCGCAGGCTCATGTCGTCTAGCTCTCGTTCAGACCCGTCAGGAATTCAATAAAATCTTCGATTTCTTCGTCGGTGACCGGGGCGTTGCCCTCGTTGCGTTGGTCGGCGCGGAAGCCCTCGACGACGCGCTGGGTGGGCTCGGTGTCCGAGGCGCAAAGGTCCTGGAAGGTGCCCAGCCACTCCATCTGCGTCCACTGCTCGGTGTACTCATTGAGCTCGTCCAGCGCGCTTTGCGACAGGCCCTCCTCGCACAGGTAGGCCTTGAACGGTTCCAGCTTCTCCAGCAGTTCCTCGGCGTTGTCATCGCGACAGAACAGCAGCGGGTAGGCCTGCAGCAGGAAGTCGGCGAGCACCGTGGGCGAGGCAAACCACAACACCATGCGCCGACCCGGGACCTCGTCGCGCGCGGCCTCTGTCACCAGAACGCCAAAGCCGTCGGCATCGGGATCGCAGGCGGCAGCGGTGTGCAGCATCTTCACGGCCAGTGAGGTCTGTTCTTTGTCGTCTCTCATCGCACACTCCTTCAGTCTGCCCGCGGTGGCGCCGGGGCGGCGAGTCAACCACAGTCACGGGTTTGACGATATCTTGCCTGCCAGGAACCGACCACAGCGCGCCAGGAGGGCCGAAAAGAATGAGACCGAGGCACGCCCTCTTACCCTTGGCATTGTGCCTTGCTGCGGCAACTCTGGCGTCGGAGACCGAAACCGTTGCCATCACGGGCTCGCGCATCCGGCAAAGCGCCACGGACAGCCCCACGGCGCTGCAGGTCATCACCCCGGCTGACCTGGCCCGCGAAGGGATCAGCAGCCCCGAGCAACTGCTCCTGTACCTCAGTGCCAATGGCTCTGGCCTGGACAACCTGGCATCCAACGCCGACGTGGTCGGCGGCGCACAGCGGGGCAACAACGGCGCCTCATCCGCCAACCTGCGCGGCCAGGGCGCCGGGGCAACGCTCATTCTGGTCAATGGACGCCGGCTGGCGGCCCATGGGCTCAACGGCAGTGTCGTCGATATCAACCAGGTGCCATTGGCCGCAGTCGAGCGCATTGAGGTCCTCAAGGATGGGGCATCGGCGATCTATGGCACCGATGCGATCGGTGGCGTGATCAATTTCATCCTCAAGCGCAACGTCCAGACCGTGACCGTCAGCGGCTTCCTCGACAAGACCGAACTGGGCGGCGGTGACATCTACCGCAGCGCCCTCGTTGGCGGCCTGGGCGACCTGGCCACCGACCAGTACAACGTCATGGCTGCCCTGTCTTACAGCGATCACCGCGAACTGCGCGGCGACCAACGCGATTTCATCAACACGCTGCAGCCCAACCGGGGACTGTCTGTCGATACGCGCGGCACGCCCTTCGGCACCCTCGTTCCGCTGGGTGTCGGCGCCAACACGCCCAGCGGCACCCTGATCAGCAGCGCCGCTACCGCTCCGCTGTTGCCCGGCAGCAGTACCGTCCGCGCCTCCGGTGGCATCAACGCCCTGGCGCTGGCGGGCGGCGCAGGCTGTGGTGCCATCAATGGCATGGCCGCCTACGACACCCGCCTGTGGAATTTCCCGGAAGCCGCGTACGCCTGCACCTGGGACACCGGCCAGGCAGCCGTACTGCAGCAGCCCATCCAGACCGCGAACGTCACCGTGAACGGCATCCTGCAACGGGGTGCCCACCAACTCCTGGCAGAGTTCACGGGCTCGCATGCCAGCTCTGCAAAACGGTTCTCGAACCTGCAGCTGGTACCCAACCTCACTTCGCAGAACTTTGCGTTCCCCCGCAACGGGCTCACTGCCGCAACCTACGACCGGATCTTCGACGCGCTGCTGGGCACGTTCCCGGAGCTGGCCGCAGGACGGGGGCTGCCGCTGGCCTATCGCTGGCGGTGCATCGAGTGTGGTCGACGCGAAATCCAGACCAGCACCGACACAGGTAACACCTACCTCGGCCTCGAAGGCCCATTGCCGCTGCTGGCTGGCTGGACCTACCGCACGGGTGCGTCGTATGCGTTCAGCCGCGCAGCGTCGCAACTGGGCGGCGGCTACGTCTACCGCGACACCACGCGCGATGCGTCCGGCGCGATCCTTTCCAGGGGCCTCCTCGACGCACTCAATGGCGGACTCATCAACCCCTTCCTGTTCCCCGGGGAACAGCCCTCGCAGGCAGCACTCGATGCGCTGGCCGCCACCTCGGCCCGGGGTGTCGCGCTCTATGACGGCAGGTTGTCGACGGTGCAGGCCGACTTCTCGCTGTCGGGGCGTCTGCTGAGGCTGCCCGCGGGCGCCGTGCAGGGCGCCTTCGGGCTGGATTATCGCCACGAGCACTACACGTTCACGGGGGACCGCCGCCCGGTCACTGCGCGGCCGGTCATCCTCGCCGCGCCGTTTGACGACGGCAACGCGCTGCCCGGCGTCGGACGCAAGGTCTGGGCCGCTTACGCCGAACTGCAGGTTCCCGTGACGAACCAGCTCGCGCTCACCCTGGCGGGGCGTCGGGACCAGTACAGCGGATTCGGTGGCACGTTCAATCCGAAACTGGCGCTGACGTATCGTCCGGCCGGCCCCCTGTTATTCCGCGGCAACTACAACACCGGCTTCCGCGTGCCCGCCTTCAACCCACTGTTCAACGGCTCGTCCGAGAGTCCCTACGCGGGCCGCGACCTGGCTGATCCGCGCAGCTGTCCGGGCGGACTGGCCAGCGTGAACATCGCCGGCTGCGCCGTGGTGCAGCCTGTCCTCATCAACGGTGGAAAACCGGATCTGGCGCCGGAAACGGCCCGGCAAGGGAGCCTTGGCCTCGTCGTGGCGCCGACGGACAGTGCCAGCGTTTCCCTTGACTGGTGGCGCATCGCGCGACGCGGCACGATCGAACTCCTGACCCTGCAACAACTGGCCGGCCAGTACGATTACTTTCAGGATCGCTATCTGCGCAATACGGCCGGCACCCTGACGGGTATCGACCTGCGCTGGATCAATGCGGGCGAGTCCCGCAGCGAAGGACTGGAACTTGCCGCGCGATACAGCGGCAACTTGGGCAGTGGCCACTGGAGCGCTGGGATTGACGGGTCCCGACTGCTCAGCAAGTCCTCGCGCATCGCACCGGGCCTGCCCTTCGGCGGCAGCGAGGTGGGCCTGTTCACCTTTGCAGGGGACCTGGGCCTGAAGTGGAAGCACAACGCGTACTTGTCATTCACCCAGGGTGACTGGCTGACCAGCGTGTCGCAGAGCTGGCGATCCGGTTACCGCAACCACGCGCTTCCCGGCGTTGCGGCCGGGCTGGTGTCGCCCCCGGACGCGGTCAGCACTGTCAGCAAGACGGTTACCTACAACGCCTCCCTGCGCTATCAGGGGTTCAACGCCCTGTCGGTGACCGCCGCCATCCGCAACCTCTTTAACCAGGACCCCCCGTTTGCCATTGCCTACGACAGCAATTATGGCTCGGGCAGTTCCTATGAGCCGCGTGTCGCTGACCCGCGCAACCGCAGCTTTACACTGGCGGTCGAATATCGGCTCCCCGCGATGTAGAGTCGGCCAGAGGTACCCGCACATGCTCACACTCCGACGATCCGCCGACCGCGGCTTTGCGGACCATGGCTGGCTGAAGAGCCACCATACGTTCAGCTTTGCGGACTACCGGGACCCCGACCACATGGGCTGGGGCAACCTGCGCGTCATCAACGAAGACCGCATCGCAGCGGGCCGGGGCTTTGGCACGCACGGCCACCGCAACATGGAAATCATCAGCTACGTGCTGACGGGCGAACTGGCCCATCAGGACAGTCTGGGCAACGTCAAGGGCATTCCTCCCGGCGACGTGCAGCGCATGAGCGCCGGCACCGGCGTGCAACACAGCGAGTTCAACCACGCCGCAGGCACAGAGACGCATTTTCTGCAGATCTGGATTCTGCCCAACCAACTGGATGTCACCCCCAGTTACGAGCAGAAGACGATCCCGCTCGACGCCAAGCGCGGCCGGTTGGCGCTGGTGGCCTCACCCGAAGGCCTGCAGGACGCAGT
>CANGFJ010000147.1 GCA_947453065.1 Pseudomonadota bacterium | reverse complement strand
GCCAGCGCATCGGCCATCAGCCGCGCCACCGCGTCGCTGTACGCACCGATCACGTGATAGCCCGGCTCGGCCGGGTTGGTCAGCGGGCCCAGGATGTTGAACACCGTGCGCACGCCCATCGCCGCGCGCACCGGGCCGATGGCCTTCATCGCGGGGTGGTAGTGCGGCGCGAACAGGAAGGTGAAGCCCAGCTGCTGCAGGCACTCGCCGGCGCGCTGTTCATCCAGCGGCAAAACAAGGCCCAGCGCCTCGAGCACGTCGGCACTGCCCGCGCGGCTGGAGACCGAACGGTTGCCGTGCTTCACGACCTGCAGGCCAGCGGCAGCGGCCAGGATTGACGCACCCGTCGAGAGGTTAAAGCTGCCCGAGCGATCGCCGCCTGTGCCCACGATGTCGACCGCGCCCGAGGCGTCGGCAATCTGCGGCTTGCGCGCCAGACTGCGCATGCCCAGCGCGAGCCCGCGCAGTTCTTCGGCAGTCACGCCCTTGCAACGCAGGCCGGCCAGCAGCGCGCCCGCCTGGGCCGGCGGCACGTCCGGCGCAGTCAGCGCGACCAGCAGGGCGCCTGCCTGCGCGGCAGTCAGGTCCTGCCGCTCCAGCAGCGCGTCCAGCGTGTCGCGCAGATTCACCGGCGGCCGCCCGACAGCTGGAGGAAGTTGCCCATCAGCTGCGGGCCCTGCGGCGTCAGCACGCTTTCCGGGTGGAACTGCACGCCTTCGATGACGAACTCGCGGTGGCGCACCGCCATGATCTCGCCCTCTGCAGTCGTCGCGCAGACCTCCAGCACGGCCGGCACCTTATCGGGCGCCGCGATGAGCGAGTGGTAGCGGCCCACTTCGCAGGGCTGGTCGAGGCCTTCAAACAACGTGCGGCCGTCGTGGTTCACCAGCGAGGTCTTGCCGTGCATCAGCCGCGGCGCACGCACCACGTCGCCGCCAAAGGCCTCGACGATCGACTGGTGCCCCAGGCACACGCCGAAGATCGGCAGGCGGCCGGCGAAGGCGCGGATCATCGGGATCGAGACGCCCGCGTCATGCGGCGTACCCGGGCCCGGCGAGATGCACAGGTGCGTGATGTCCTTGGCCAGCGCCTGCTCGATGGTGATCTCGTCATTGCGGATCACCTCGACTTCGGCGCCGAGGATCAAGAACGCCTGCACCAGGTTGTAGGTGAAAGAATCATAGTTATCGATCAACAGCAGCCGGGGCTGCATGGCCTTGTTCACAGGCCCTCCTGGGCGAGCGCCAGCGCACTGCGCAGGGCAGCACTCTTGGCGAACACCTCGTCATGTTCACTCTCGGGTTTGCTCTCCGAGACCACGCCGGCGCCCGCCTGGTAGCTGTAGCGACCACCTTCGAACACGATCGTGCGGATCGTGATCGCCTGGTCCATGTCGCCCTGGGCGCCGAAATAGCCAATGGTGCCGCCGTACAGGCCGCGGGCCACCGGCTCGAGTTCTTCGATGATCTGCATGGCCCGCACCTTCGGTGCGCCCACCAGCGTGCCCGCGGGGAAGGTCGCGGCAAACAGGTCGAAGGCGTCCTTGCCCTGCGCCAGCACGCCGTGCACGCCACTGACGATGTGCATGACATGGCTGTAGCGCTCGATCTGTCGATAGGGCTTTACGTGCACGCTGCCGGCCTGCGCCACACGGCCCAGGTCGTTGCGCGCCAGGTCCACCAGCATCACGTGTTCGGCGTTTTCCTTCGGATCGGCCAGCAGGCGGTGCTCGTTGGCCACGTCGGCCTCGGCGTCGGCCATGCGCGGCAGCGTGCCCGCGATCGGCCGCAACTCGGCGCGGCCGCCATTGAGCTTGACCAGCGCCTCGGGCGAGGAGCCCACGACCTCGATGCCGCCCAGCTTCACGTAGTACATGTACGGCGACGGGTTGATGAGGCGCAGCGCGCGATACACCTGGAACGGGTCGAGGTCGTGCGTGCCACTGAAGCGCGACGACAGCACCAGCTGGTAGACATCGCCCGAGGCAATGTAGTCCTGCGCACGTTTCACGCCGGCCACATAGGCCTCGCGCGACAGCGACACCTCGGGCTCGCTGAAGCTGCCCGGCTTCTGCGCGACCGGCAACGGCCCGCGCAGCGCCTGGATGACCTCGCTGCGCAACGCCTGCCGCTCGGCCTCGGTGCCGGCGTGCAGCAGCGCGATGCCGCGCGTCAGGTGGTCGAAGACCAGCAGCGAGCGCGGCGCGACGTAATGCAGGATCGGGGTTTCGGCCGGCGCATGGCGCATCGGAATGCGCTCGAAAAAGCGCACGATCTCGTAGGACGTATAGCCGACCAGTCCGCCGGCCAGCGGCACACCCGGGATCTCGGGCAAGGGCCGCGGCGCGAGCGACAAGGCCCGGCGCAGCAGGCCCAGCAGCGCGTCCCGGCCCTGCGGCACGGGGTGCTGCTCGGTGCCGATGGTCAGGCCCTCGCCGGTCAGCCGGACCTCCAGGCCCTCGCCAAAGCCGATGAAGGAATAGCGCGCCAGCCGCTCCCCGCCCTCGACACTTTCGAGGAGGAAGCGCGGATTGAAGGCCGCCAGCTTCGCGAAGGCCGAAACCGGCGTGTCCAGGTCGCCTGCGATGTCGAATGGAGGCTTCAGAACGTGCACCTTGAAGACAATAAAAAACCCATCCCGGTTTGCGCCGGAGATGGGTTCTGGTTCGGAATTCTCTGCTTATTGATCTAAGCGATAACGCCCAGCACCCACTCCGTCAGGAGCGCGGCCACCACCAGCGGCGGGAGGTGAGTTTGGCGTTCATCTGTCAGAGTATGGCGAGGCCCGCAAGCCCCAGTCAAGGGCGTAAACTGCCGGCGTACCCCACTCGAAGTCACGGCGCGCAAACAGGCAGGTACCCATCATGAAAGAACTCCTGAATCGCTGGCAGGCGCAGGCCGCCGGCCGCCTCACGACCCACACCTACCCGGTCCACCTGGAGATCGACGACGCCGCGCGCATCCACGCGCTGGCAGAGCTCTTTCCGGGTCGTAGCCGCGAGCAGATCATCACCGACCTGCTGTCCACCGCCCTCGATGAACTGGCCGCTGCCATGCCCTATGTCGCCGGCGCCAAAGTCATCGCCAACGACGAACAGGGCGACCCGGTCTTTGAAGACGTGGGCCTCATGCCACGCTTCATCGAGCTGACCCGCAAGCACCAGAAGGCCCTCAAGGGCGCATGAGCATCGACTACGAGAAGCTGGGCGCGTTCTACCTCGGCCGGGAATACCACGCCGACACGCAACAGCTGTCTGCCGAACCGCTGCTCTATGACTCGCGCGACCTGACCACGCACGCGGTCTGCGTCGGCATGACCGGCAGCGGCAAGACCGGCCTGTGCCTGGCCCTGCTCGAAGAGGCGGCCATCGATGGCGTGCCGTCGATCTGCATCGACCCCAAGGGGGACCTGGGCAACCTGCTGCTGAACTTCCCCCGCCTGGCGCCGGCGGATTTCGCCCCCTGGGTCGATCCGGGCGAGGCGGCCCGCAAAGGCCAGACAATCGATGCCTACGCCGCGCAGGTTGCGCAGCAGTGGCAGAGCGGCCTGGCCGAGTGGGACCAGCCCCCTGCGCGCATCGCCACGCTGCGCGATGCCGTGGACATGGCCATCTACACGCCGGGCTCGGACACGGGCCTGCCGCTTTCCGTGCTGCAGTCCTTCAAGGCGCCGCCCGCCGAGCTGCGTGACGACGGCGCTGCCCTGGCCGAGCGCATTGCTTCGGTGGTGTCGGGCCTGCTGACACTGCTGGATCGCGACGCCGACGCACTCAAGAGCCGCGAACACATCCTGCTGTCCACCCTGTTGGGCCAGGCTTGGCGCGAGGGCCGCGACCTGGACCTGGCGGGGCTGATCGGCGCCGTGCAGAAGCCACCCATTGAACGACTGGGCGCGCTGGACCTGGAGACGTTCTTCCCCGCGAAAGAGCGCATGGACCTCGCGCTGGCCCTGAACAACCTGCTGGCCTCGCCTCGCTTTGCGGCCTGGACGCAGGGCGAGCCGCTGGATGCGCAGCGCCTGCTGTTCACGCCCGAGGGCAAGCCGCGCATCGCGATCATCTCCATCGCGCACCTCTCCGATGCCGAGCGCATGTTCGTCGTGACGCTGCTGCTCAACGAAGTCATTGGCTGGATGCGCCGTCAGTCCGGCACCTCGTCGCTGCGCGCGATCATCTACATGGATGAGATCTTCGGCTACTTCCCGCCGACCGCGAACCCGCCGTCCAAGCCGCCGATGCTCACGCTGCTCAAGCAGGCGCGCGCCTATGGCGTGGGCTGCGTGCTGGCCACGCAGAATCCGGTCGACCTGGATTACAAAGGCCTGGGCAATGCCGGCACCTGGCTGATTGGCCGCCTGCAGACCGAGCGCGACCGCGACCGACTGCTCGACGGCCTGAGCAGCGCGCTGGCCGGCAGCACCTCGCGGGCAGACCTGGAGAAGCTGCTGGGCTCGCTCACGCAACGCGTCTTCCTGATGCGCAACGTGCACGACGACGCCCCTGTGCTGCTGAAGAGCCGCTGGGCGCTGTCTTACCTGCGCGGGCCGCTGACGCCGGCGGAGATTGCGCGGTTGATGGCCAGCCGCAAGCAAGCCGGCGCAGCCGCCATCGCCATCGCAGCGCAGGGCACGCTGAGTGGCACGTCCACCCCAAGCGACGCAGCCGCGACCCGCCTGCCGCTGCCCGCCGGCGTCGAGGAATACTTTCAGCCCGTGCGCGGCGAGCAGCACGGCATCACCTACCAGCCGCGCATCCTCGGGCTCGCCAAGCTGCACTACGTCGATGCAAAGCTCGGCGTAGACGACTGGCAGATGCTCGCACGGGTCGCGCCGCTGTCTGACGATGGCAAGGACGTCGGCTGGGACGAGGCCGTCCCCACCGACCTGACGCTGGCCGCCCTGGCGCAGGCGCCCGTGGACAACGCGGCGTTCGCGGCGCTGCCCGCCGGCGCCACGCGTGCGGCGGCCTATGCCAGCTGGAGCAAGACGCTCGCGGCCCAGCTGTACCAGACCGATCGCGCGACCGTGCGCGTCTGCGACGCCATCAAGCAGGCCTCCCGGCCCGGCGAACCTGAAGGCGAGTTCCGCGCCCGGCTGTCGCTCACGCTGCGCGAGCTGCGCGACGCCCGCATTGAATCGCTGCGCAGCCAGTACGCACCGAAGCTGGCCACCCTGCAGCAGTCCCTGCTGCGCGCGCAGGAGCGCTCTGAACGTGAGCGCGCCCAGCTCTCGCAGCAGAAGCTGCAGACCGCCATCTCGGTGGGCGCCACCGTGCTCAGCGCCTTGTTCGGACGCAGGGCGATTTCCGCCTCGAGCCTGGGCCGCGCCACCACGGCCCTGCGCAGCGCGGGCCGCATCGGCACCGAAGCGGCCGATGCCCAGCGCGCCGCCGAAAGCGAAGCGCAGCTCCAACAGCGCATCAGCGATCTGGCCCGCGACTGCGACACGGCCATAGCGGCCCTGGACCAGTCGATGGATGCCGCCACCCTGCTCCTGCGCGAAGAACAACTCGCGCCCCGCAAATCCGATATCACCGTCGGCAAAGTCGTGCTGCTCTGGACGCCCTGGCGCACCGGTGCAGACGGCTTTCCCACCGCAGCCCACTGAGGATCACCATGCCTTCTTTTGATGTTGTTTCCGAGCTCGACGGCCATGAAGTCACCAACGCCATCGACCAGGCCAACCGCGAACTCGCGCAGCGCTTCGACTTCAAGGGCACGCCCTGCATCTACACGCGCGACCCCAAAGACGAGTTCACCGTGCTGATGAAGGCCGAGGTGGAGTTCCAGCTCGGGCAGATGCTCGACATCCTGAAGACGCGCATTGCCAAGCGCGGCATGGATGCCAGCTGCATCGACGTGAAGGACGTCGAGAAGAACTTGGCCGAGGCGCGCCAGAAGGTCGTGCTCAAGCACGGCATCGACCAGGACACTGGCAAGCAGCTGATCAAGTCGATCAAGGAAAGCGGCATGAAAGTGCAGGCCCAGATCCAGGGCGACAAGCTGCGCATCACCGGCAAGAAGCGCGACGACCTGCAGGACGCCATCGCGCTGCTGCGCAAGGCCGAGGCGGGCGTGCCGCTGCAGTTCGAGAATTTTCGTGAGTAGCTATAACACATTGTTTTAACAGATTTTATTAAGGCTATTTGCAGCGGGTTTGTCGTTTGCACTGAATGTCCGAGGCCGAACCAAGGCCGGAATCGCTCGATTGCTCACGACATTCCACCGGCTCAAGGCACGCTCCAGGCGTCACAAGTTTTGACGCCTGAAGTAGTCAGCCTGCACTAGCCTTTGAAACGGCTCTTGATCGTGGTGACCGCGGTGTTGATTGCCTCATCCAGCTCACCAGCCATTACCGCGGCCTTAAGCAGGGAGATTGTGCCCATGACCTCGTTCAGGTCGGCAAGCTCAATCGCATTACGCCCTCGCGTGATCTCCAGCACGCGGCTTCCGTAGCGCACTGTTAGGTGCCACTTGGCGCCCTCGTTCTGCCAAAACCATGGCGTCACGCGCTTAGGACACTCCGACCTTCGCTTCTCGCCCGTATGCGCATCAACCTGCCAGCGCAGCACCGTGGCTGTGTACACAGTACCTGCAGCCATAGCGCGCGCCTGCGCTAGCTGTGCGTCCAACTTGGTACACAGCTTCACCTGACGCTGCTGCACAGGGGACAAGCTGCGGCGCTGTTTGCTGCTGACGAATTTCAACTTGGCTAACGAACTCATATGCACGTCCTCATTCATAACGTGCAGCTAAGCTAGTTTCAGAAAGTGCGAATTCCTACCGAAATCAGGCTCAAACGCTCAAACGATTTCGGTTGACAGCTCCGGCAGCCAGATCGTAG
>CANGFJ010000146.1 GCA_947453065.1 Pseudomonadota bacterium | reverse complement strand
TGGGCACGTTTTGCACCCAGTTCGCGCAGCGCGAGATTCAGCGCTGCGCCGCCGCGTTCGCGGCTGCCCCCATCGACCAGCAGCAGGCCACGGGCATCGCGGGCGGCCACGATGTTGCCACCGGCCCCGGTGATCAGCAGCAGGTGGTCGGCCAGCCGGGTGGCGACCAGCGGCGCTGCAGGAGCGGCAGCCAGGGCGGGCGGGGTGAACAGGCCGGGGAGGCCGAGGGCTGCGGCGCCAGCCAGGCTGCGGCGGAGAAACGCGCGTCGATCGTTGAAATTGCTCATGGGAGCGGACTCTAGCGCAATCGGCGCGGGGTGGGACCCCTGCGGAAAATTGCCACGGATTTCACCGCATTTCTGACCTAGTATCCTGTTCCATCGATACAAGATGCCGGGGGCATCTTGCCCAGGGAGATCTGCACAGATGCGTAACCGGTTTTGGGCTCCGTTGCTGTTGAGTGCCGCAGGCGGCTTGTCGGGAATCCCGGCAGGGATGGCTGCGCCCGCGGGTGACGGGCACTTCGCCATGCTGAACAAGTACTGCGTGGAATGTCACAACGCCACCGACTGGGCCGGCGGGCTGGCGCTGGACACGATGGCGCAGGACAAGATCGCCTCGGACGCGGAGACCTGGGAAAAGGTGCTCAAGCGCACGCGCGGCGGGCTGATGCCGCCGCCGGGCAAGCCGCGGCCGGCGGGCACGCAACTGAAGTCGTTCATCTCGTGGATGGAAGGCACGATCGATGCCTCGGCCGCGGGGCATGTCGATCCGGGCACGGTCGCGCTACACCGGCTGAACCGGCGCGAATACAGTAACGCGGTGCGCTACCTGCTGGGTCTGGAGCTGGACCCGGCCGCGCTGTTGCCGCAGGACGATTACAGCGACGGCTTCGATAACATTGCCAAGGTGCTGCAGGTCTCGCCGTCGTTCCTGGATCAATACCTGGCGGCGGCGCGCAATGTGGCGGTGATGGCGGTGGGCAATCCGGCCGCCCGTCCGGTGGGAACGCCCTATGTCAACAGCGACGGCGGCAAGCAGCTGGCGCATGTGGAAGGCCTGCCGCTTGGTACCCGCGGCGGCATGGTGGTGGACCACATCTTCCCGGCTGATGGCGAGTACGAGCTGAACGTCAATGACCTGGCCCGTGCGATGTGGGTCGAGGGTATGGAGTTCCGCAACACGCTGCTGGTGGTGGTGGACGGACGCACGGTTTACAAGACCGATCTCGGCGGCGAAGAGGACCAGAAGTCCATCGATCAGAAGGGCGATCCGTCGGTCGATGCGATCAACAAGCGCCTGAAGAACATCCGCTTCAAGGCCAAGGCCGGCCAGCACCGCGTGGGGGTCACGTTCCAGGCGCGCAGTTTTGCCGAGTCGGACGCGCGCCTGACGCCGCTGCTGCCGGGCGGTGGCGAGGAGCGCGTGCTGCGCATCCGCAATTTCGAGGTGCGCGGGCCGTTTGCCACCAGCGGCATCAGCGAGACGCCGAGCCGCAAGCACATCTTCAGCTGCTACCCGAAGTCCACGCTGGAAGAGGCGTCCTGTGCGCAGCAGATCCTGGGCACGATCGGGCGCCGCGCCTATCGGCGTCCGCTGAGCGTTCAGGACCAGCAGGAACTGATGAAGGCCTATGAAGGCGGTCGTCAGGGCAGGGCGTTTGATGACGGCATTCGCGCCGGGCTGACGCGCATCCTGGCCAGCCCAGACTTCCTGTATCGCGCCGAACCTGCGCCCTCGGGCGTGGGCCCTGGCGAGTCGTACCCGCTTGATGGCCTGCAGCTGGCGTCGCGGCTGTCGTTTTTCCTGTGGAGCAATGTGCCCGACGACGAGCTGCTGGAGGTCGCCGTGCGCGGCGATCTGGGCAAGCCTGACGTGCTCGAGAAACAGGTGCGTCGCATGCTGGCGGATCCAAAATCCCAGACGCTGGCGGCCGACTTTGCCTTCCAGTGGCTGGGCATGAAGAAGCTGGCGGACATTGAGCCAGACCCGAATGTCTTCCCGTATGCCGCCAATCACCGTGATATCGATGGTGACCTGCGGCAGGACTTCCGCGAGGAACTGAAGCTCTTTATCGACAGCGTGTTCCGCGAGAACCGCAGCGTGGTCGAGCTGCTGACGGCCAACTACAGCTTCCTGAACGAGCCGCTGGCCCTGCATTACGGCATCAAGGACGTGAAGGGCAACCTGTACCGCCGCGTGGCGTTGCCGGACTCGGCGCGCTATGGGCTGCTGGGCAAGGGCGCGGTGCTGATGGTCACGTCCTATCCGAACCGCACGGCACCGGTGCTGCGCGGTGCGTGGATCCTCGAGAACCTCATCGGCACGCCGCCGACCCCGCCGCCGCCGAACGTCGAGGCGCTGAAAGAACCGGTGGCCGGTGCCAAGCCACTGTCGGTGCGCGAACTGATGGCGGCGCATGCCACGCAGAGCTCCTGTCATTCCTGCCATGGCGTGATGGACCCGCTGGGCTTTTCGCTGGAGAGTTTCGATGGCGTGGGCCACTGGCGCGACCGTGATCGCCTGGCCGGTTCGGTCATCGATACCCGTTCCGAGTTGCCCGATGGCACACCCGTGAACGGCCCCGATGACCTGCGCAAGGCGCTGGTGGCCAATGCCAACCAGTTCGTGCAGACCGTCACGATGAAGCTCATGACCTATGGCAGTGGCCGCGCGATGGAATGGCAGGACATGCCGACCATCCGCGCGATCGTGCAACAGTCCGCCAAGTCTGAATATCGTTTCGTGCCGCTGGTGCTGGGCATCGTCAACAGCCCGCAGTTCCAGATGAAGCGCG
The DNA here is from genome assembly GCA_947453065.1 of Pseudomonadota bacterium. Lineage (GTDB taxonomy): Bacteria > Pseudomonadota > Gammaproteobacteria > Steroidobacterales > Steroidobacteraceae > ZC4RG30. The sequence continues at coordinate 4,099 of CANGFJ010000146.1, read as the reverse complement.
TGCCCACCGACAAGCCCCTGCCGGAGATCCGGCAGGCTGCAGTCCTGAAGTGAATTCCCAGAGGTAAGCCCAGATGTTCATCACCAAGAAGCACATCGATCGCCGGACTGTCCTGCGTGGCGTGGGCGCGAGCATCGCGCTGCCACTGCTGGATGCCATGATCCCGGCGAGCACCGCACTGGCCCAGACGGCTGCCAAGCCGATGGCCAAGCTGGGGTTCGTCTACTTCCCGCATGGCGCGGTGATGGGCGAATGGTCGCCCAAGGCTGCGGGCAAGGACTTCGACATTCCGAAGATCCTCGAGCCCGCCGCCAAGCACCGCAGCCACATGACCATCGTCAGCGGCCTGCGCAACCGCGGTGGCGAGAGCAACACGCCGCACGCGATCATCGCGGGCACCTGGCTGGGCTGCGTGTCACCGGCGGTGAGCCATGACCCCAGGGCGGGCACCACCATCGACCAGATGGCCGCGCGCGTCATCGGCAACGACACGGCCTTCCCGTCGCTGGAGCTCTCGACCGAGGGTGGCACGGTCTGCGACCCGGCCTATGGCTGTAGCTACGGCAACACGATTTCGTTCCGTTCGCCGACCCAGCCGCTGCCGATGGAATACAACCCGCGCAAGATCTTCTATCGCCTGTTCGGGCAGGGCGACACCGCGGATGAGCGCTCGGCCATCGTGCAGGAGACCGGCAGCATCCTGGATGCGATCTCCGGTGACGCGCGCGCGCTGGAGCGTCGGCTGGGGACGCAGGATCGGGCGATGGTGTCGGATTACCTCGACTCGGTGCGCGAGATCGAGCGTCGCGTCAAGAAAATGCAGAGCCAGGGCCTGGGCGGCGTGCAGTTGCCCGATGCACCGGTGGGTGTGCCCGCGGACTTCGAGGAACACCTCAAGGTCATGTTCGAGATGATGGCGCTGGCCTACCAGGCCAACCTGACGCGCGTGGCCACGTTCATGATGGCGCGCGAAGTGAGCATGCGCACCTACAACAACCTGGGCATCTCGGACGCCTTCCATCCGCTCTCGCACCACCAGAACAACCCGGACAAGATGGCCAAGCTGGTGAAGGTGCAGAACTTCCACACCAAGGTGTTCACCACCTTCCTGGACCGTCTGGCCAAGACGCCGGATGGCGATGGCTCGCTGCTGGATCATTCGATGATCCTGTTCGGCAGCAACATGAGCAACAGCGACCAGCACAACAACAGCCCGCTGCCTGCCGCGGTGTTCGGCAAGGCCTATGGCCGCATCAAGGGCGGGCAGCACCTGTCCTATCCGGTGAACACGCCGCTGGCCAACCTGCACCTGACCCTGCTCGACCGGGTGGGTGCGCCGCTCGAAAAGCTCGCCGACAGCACCGGCACGCTGGCAGAGGTCTGAGGCATGCGCGCCCTGCTGGTAAGCGCCGCGCTGGCCCTGGTGGCGGGTACCGCGTTGGCCGGTGTGGCCGAAGACTCGCAGTTGCTGGAGTCTGCCCGCTCGCAGGACCCCGAGACGGCGCTGTATGCGCTGAAACAGGGGGCCGACCCGAGGGCGCGCGAGCCCGATGGCACCACGGCGCTGCACTATGCGGCCCACTTTGGCAGCGTGGCGCTGGCCGAACAGTTGCTGCGTGGCAAGGCCGATGCCAATGCGCGCAATGAGTTCGGCACGACGCCGTTGGCCGAGGCGGCCCTGCTGGGCGACGCGAAGCTGATCGGCCTGCTGCTGAAAGCCGGTGCCGATGTCGAGGCGCGCAATCCGGACGGCCAGACGGCACTGATGGTGGTGGCGCGCACAGGCCGCGTCGAGGCGGCCAGGCTGCTGCTAAAGGCCGGCGCACAGGTGAATGCCCGCGAGACCTGGGGTGGCCAATCGGCCCTCATGTGGGCGGCCGCGCAGAGCCAGGCGGCCATGGTCAAGCTGCTGGTGTCCCACGGCGCCGACGTCAATGCGCGTGGCAGCATCCGCGACTGGCAGCGCCGCATGACGGCCGAACCGCGCCCCAAGGGCATGAGCCGCGGCGGCTTCACCCCGCTGCTGTATGCGGCGCGCGAAGGCTGCATTGACTGTGCGAAGGCGCTGCTCGCTGCCAAGGCGGACATCAACCTTGCCGATCCGGAACGGGCGAGTCCCTTGCTGCTGGCGGTGATGAACCTGCGATTTGAATTCGCAGCCTTCCTGATCAAGGCCGGCGCAGACGTCGATTATTGGGACCTGTATGGGCAGACGCCGCTGTATGTGGCGCTGGACATGAACACGCTCCCGAAGGGCGGCAGGCCGGACTTGCCCAGTGAAGATGCCATGACAGGTCTGCAGGTCGCGCAGTTGCTGCTGGAGGCCGGGGCCAACCCCAACCTCCAGCTCAAACTGCGGCCGCCGTATCGAAACTATATCTTTGACCGTGGCGGCGACCAGGTGCTCTCGACGGGTGCCACGGCGCTGATGCGTGCCGCCAAAGGGGGTGATGCCGCAGCGGTCAAACTGCTGCTGGCACACAAAGCCCAGGTGGAGTTGCCCAACGAAGATGGCATTACGCCGCTGATGGTGGCTGCCGGCATGGGCCATGGCGCCAACCCCACGCGCGGCCGCTACAAGACCGACGCCGATGCGGCGGAGTGCGTGCGCCTGCTGCAGGCGGCGGGTGGCGACGTGAATGCGCGCAACCGCACGCAGCAGACGCCGCTGCACAGTGCCGCAGCCCATGGCTGGAGCGAGACGGTCAAGCTGCTGGTGGCCAAGGGCGCAGCGCTGGAGGCCGTGGAAGCCCAGGGGCTCACGCCGCTGGACTTCGCAGCGGGCCGCTACCAGCGCGCCTTCCTGGAGCCGGAGCCCAAGCCCTGGCAGGAGACGATGGATCTGCTGCGCGGCTACGTCGTGGCCGCGACCGGCCGCGAGCCCAAGGAGTTCAAGGGGCCGATGCTGCAACAGGTCCGTGGCACCCGCGGCAACGACGCGGCGCAGCCCCGCTAGGTGGGATACCGCGACACCCCGATGGATCCGCCGTCATCAGAAAGGTCTTTGTTGCGGGTTCTCCTGGTTGACGATTCGGCGCTCGACGCGGAGTTGTTGTTGCGGCAGTTGCGGCAGAACGGCTTTGATCCGGTGGCAGAGCGGGTCTCCAGCGCCGAGGAAATGAAGCAGGCGCTGGAGCAGGGCGTCTGGGACGTGGTGCTTTGCGACTTCTCGATGCCGGGGTTCAGCGGGCCTGCGGCACTGCAGCTGCTGCGCGCCACAGGCAAGGACATTCCCTTCATCCTCGTCACCGGCACCATTGGCGAGGAAGCGGCCGTCAGCATGATGAAGGCCGGCGCACAGGACTTCCTGCTCAAGGACCACGCTACGCGCCTCGGGCCTGCCATCCGACGTGAGCTGCGCGAAGCGCAGGGGCGGCGGCAGCAGCGCGCCGATGCGCTGGCGCGGGCGGACTCGCAGCGCGAACTGGAAGTGGCCAATCGCCAGCTGCGACTGCTCTCGGGGAAGATCATGCAGGTGCAGGAGCGCGAGCGCGAGCTGCTGTCCCGTGGCCTGCACGACGATGTGGGGCAGGCGCTGACCGGGCTGCAGTTGCAGCTGGAGGCACTGCGGCGCCGTGCGACCCACCCGGCCGACCTCAAGTCCATTGATGACAGCGTGCAGATCGTGGGGCAGGTGCTGGGGCAGGTGCGTGACCTGTCGCTGGACCTGCGCCCGCCGCAGCTGGACATGCTGGGCCTGATCGCCGCGCTGCGCTGGTATGCCGAGCGCAAGGTGGCCTCGGTGCCCGGCCTTGCGTTGGACTTCCTGGCGCAGTCCTTGCCACCGCTGCACCCGGATATCGAGACGACCTGCTTTCGCATCGTGCAGGAGGCCATCACCAACATCCTGCGGCACGCGCAGGCCACCCAGGTGGCCATTGACGTGCAACACGATGGCGTCCAGCTGCGGGTCACCGTGAGAGATAACGGTCGTGGCTTCGACGTGCGTGCCACCCTGGAGCGCGCCCTGCGGGGCGAGAGTCTGGGCGTGCTCAACATGCAGGAGCGGGCGGCGATGGTCGGTGGCAAAGTGGAGCTGCTCTCCGGCGGCGGCGAGACGCAGATCGTGATCCTGCTGCCGGATGGGCCGCCGGGTTCG
>CANGFJ010000145.1 GCA_947453065.1 Pseudomonadota bacterium | reverse complement strand
GGTTGCCAGCGCGATGATCGAATAGAAGCCCCTGCCCTCGCCCTGCTCCAGCCGCGCGCTCAGGCTGCCCTCAAAGCCCATGGCCTCTGCGGCGGCATACGCTGCGGAGCCTGCCAGGACCGGCACGGCCAGCAGGCCGGTGCCGATAATGCCCATGCTGAACAGCACGAACGTGAAGTCGCCAGCCAGCGGACGCAGCGCTTCCGCGGCTTCGGCGGAGGTGGTGATCTCGTGTAGTCCCGACTTGTGCAGGGTGACGGCGGTGCACAGGATGATGAAGAACGCGATCAGGTTGGACAGACCCATGCCGATGATCGTGTCCCACTGTATCCGGCGTAAGTGCTGTCGCACCTGTGCGGCAGTTTGTGTCGATGTGCTACCGGCGCGCACATCCTCCATCTCCTGCGCTGCCTGCCAGAAGAAGAGATACGGGCTGATGGTGGTGCCGAACACGGCAACGATCATCAGCAGCGATTGCCGGGAGAGGACCAGGTCCGGCAGGACGACGCTGCGGGCTACCTCCCACCAGTCGATGTGCAGGCTGAACACCACGGCCACATAGGACAGCAGCGCAAGCGTCAGCCACTTGAGCCAGCGGACATAGCTCTGGTAGGGCAGGAACACCTGCAGCACCAGGCACAGCAAGCCGAAGGTGATGGAGTAGATCAGCGCGGACCCGCCGGCCAGCAACTGCAGGGCCTCGCCCATGGCGGCGATGTCCGCAGAAATGTTGAGCGTGTTGGCGCAGACCAGCAGCACCACGATGCCCACGGTGACCCAGCGGGGAAACGCCTGCTTGATGTTGGCGGTGAGCCCATGGCCAGTGACGTGGCCGATGCGGGCACTGACCATCTGGATTGCGGTCATCAGCGGGAAGGTAAAGACGACCGTCCAGAGCATGCCGTAGCCGAATTGCGCCCCCGCCTGGGAATAGGTGGCGATCCCGCTGGGGTCGTCATCGGCGGCCCCGGTGATCAGTCCGGGACCGAGTCGATCGGCGTAGGTCCGGCGGATCAGCTTTCTGAGGGGGTGCGTCATGTGGGGTGAACCATGCCATGAAGCAGACCTGGCGGGCAGGGATCGGTTCCCGCGGGCGATCCATTCTGGTGCAGTCTGGCCATTGTGTTTTTGGTCTGGCTGGGTATATTCCCTTTGGAACCGTTGACATAGAGCGGTTTCTGGGGAGTTGGCCTTAAGAGTGAATGCGAGAACATTCCAGAGGGCTGACAGCGGTCAGGCGGGTTTTAAGGGTGATCCAGGCATGAACAGTGTTTTCGAGCATCTGCAGTCTGCGACCCTGCGCCTTGCGCAGGCCGGTTCCCTGAAAGATCGCCTGTCGGAGGCCTACCAGCAGCACCTGAGCCAACTCGATGCGGAGCAGTTGCCAGAGCCCTATCGGGTTGAGTTTGTGGCCATGTGCACGGCCATGCAGCGCGAGCGTCCCCTGCCCCGCGAAAACCCTGCGCGGGCCTCGGTCCGCAAGATGTCCAGCGAGGAAGCCAATCGCTACGCGGGCCTGATCGTGCAGGTGTTTGGCGCGACTGCCAGCGCCTTGGCGAGTGGCCGGACCCCGGTTCGCCCGTCGGCGCCGGGTCTGGCGCCGGTGCGCCAGTTGTTTGCGCTGGAAGGCTGAGGCGGTTCGTCGCCGTCAGTCTTCGAGCTTGAAATCATCGGGGTTGAACTCGATGACATCGTAGCGCGCCGTGTTCTCCTGGCGCGCCAGGCGCCGGATGGCGTCCACCAAGCCCCGCTCGTCCCAGTCCACCACGTCGTCGGCCAGTTCCGTCAGTGCCCGGGGAACAATCGCCTGGATGCCAAACGGACGAACCACCATCACCGGCTTGTTGCAGGACTTGGCAAAATGCAGCATGAACATCAGCCACTCAGACTGGTGGCGATACAGGCTGGCAGGCGCGATCAGGATTTCGGCCAGCCGGATCTGGGTCCGCAGGTCTTCGCGGCGGGATTCCACGTCGGCGGCCGGCCGATGGTCCGGGGTGCTGGTGTTGCGGTAATAAAAGTTACGCGCGCTTTCCAGATACTCGAAGATGCGATGGTAATCATCGCTTTCTTCCCAGACGTGGGCGACAAACAGCCGGATGGGGTCTTGCTGTGACATGTGCGGATACTACTGCATTGCCTGCTGCGGAACGCCCCGGGGCGTGCGGTCTCGATACACTAGCCCAGAGGTGATCGGCTCTTGCGACTCGTTGTCTACAATATTCGCTATGCCACGGGCACGGGTCCGGCTTTCCACCTGCCCCTTCCGGGCGCCGGCTACCTGCGCAGTAACCGGCGGGTCCTGAACGGCCTGACGGAATTCCTGCGGCAGCAGGATGCAGACATCATCGGACTCATCGAGGTGGATACGGGCTCTGTCCGCAGTGGCATGGTCAACCAGGCCGAGTTCATCGCCGATGCCTTGGGCCATTACTCGATCTACGAGTGCAAGTACGGCGCCAATTCGATCAACCAGTTCCTGCCCATCCTTCGCAAGCAGTCCAACGCCTTCCTTGCGGCTCCCCGCGTCGAGGGCGAGCGCTTCCACTATTTTGATTCGGGCATCAAACGGCTGATCATTGAGTTGGAGCTGGACGACGTCTGTGTGTTCCTCGTCCACCTCTCGTTGAAGTATCGCCATCGCCAGTACCAGTTGCGCTACCTGCATGACCTGATCCAGCAGGCGTCCAAGCCGGTGATCGTGGCGGGGGATTTCAATACGTTCTGGGGGACGCACGAGCTCTACCTGTTCCAGAGCGCCACCGGACTGCGCAGCGCAAACCCGGAGGGCCTGCCCTCGTTCCCCGCGCGCAATCCCCGCGCTGAGCTGGATTTCGTGCTCGTCAGTCCAGAAATACACGTAACCGGCTTCCAGATTCCCGACGTGCGTCTGTCGGACCACCGTCCCCTGGTCTGTGATTTCACTATCGTCCGCAAGGAGTAAGGCCATGCAAGAGTCAGCCTGGAAATACGAGACGGATGCGACCGGTCTGGCCACGCTGACCCTGGACGTGCCTGGAAAATCAGCCAATACGCTCTCCAGCGTCGTGCTGGAACAGTTGTCGGCCCAACTTGATCACCTGGAGCGGGAGCCACCTCAGGGGCTGCTGCTCCGGTCTGGCAAGCGCAACGGGTTCGTTGCCGGTGCGGACATCAACGAGTTCACCACGCTGCGCAGCGAGGTCGAGGCGCTGGGGATGGTGCGTCGGGGCCAGGCGTTGTGTGACCGTCTTGCTGCCTTGCCCTGCCCGACCGTGGCGCTGTTGCACGGGTTCGCGCTGGGTGGCGGGCTGGAACTGGCGCTGGCCTGCCGATATCGCGTTGGGGTGGACGATGGCCGCCTGACGCTGGGCCTGCCGGAAGTCCAGCTGGGCATCCATCCCGGGTTCGGGGGCACGGTCCGCGCCGTCCGCCTGCTGGGGGTGCGTCCGGCAATGGACCTGATGCTCACCGGAAAAACGGTGCGCGCTGATCGCGCACTGGCGCTGGGTCTTGTGGACCAATTGGCGACGCCGGCAGAGGCCTTGCAGGTCTGCCAGGCGCTGCTGCGCGCGCAGCCGCCGGCCCATGCGCCGGCCTTGCTGGAACGCGTGCTGTCCTGGCCCGGGGTGCGGGCACTGGTTGCACCCAGGTTGCTGCGCCAGGTCAGTGCCAAGGCCCGCCGCGATCACTATCCGGCCCCGTTTGCGGTCATTGCCCTGTGGGCAGCCCACGGGGCGCGCGGGCGGGCCGCTTACGACGCCGAGGCCGAATCGATTGCGCGCCTGTTCCTGACTTCCACCGCGCGGAACCTGGTGCGGGTCTACCAGTTGCAGGAAAAGCTCAAGGCGCTGGGTGCACGCGAGCAGGCTGCCGGCGAGGCAACCGTTCGAACCGTGCATGTCATTGGCGCCGGGGTGATGGGCGGCGACATTGCAGCGTGGTGCGCGTTGCGCGGCCTTGAGGTCACCCTGCAGGACCGTAGCGCCGAGCAGGTTGAGCCGGCGCTGCGGCGCGCGGCGGATCTGTTTGCCAAGCGCATCCGGGATCCGGCAGAGCGCGCTGCGGCGACGGGGCGGCTGCGGATGGATGTCGCCGGCGCAGGCATTGCCGCCGCAGACGTGGTCATCGAGGCGATCTACGAGAACCTGCCGGCGAAGCGCGAATTGTTTGCGCGGATCGAGCCGCAACTCAAGGCCACTGCGCTGCTGGCGACCAATACGTCCAGCCTGACCCTGGAGTCGATTGCCACGGCATTGGCTGTGCCCGCACGGCTGGTGGGCCTTCATTTTTTCAACCCCGTGGCGCAGATGCCGCTGGTGGAAATCGTGCAGGGTGAGTTCACCGGCCCAGAGGTGATGGCCGCCGCGCAGACCTTTGCCCGCCGGCTCGATCGCTTGCCCCTGCCCTGTCGTAGTTCACCGGGCTTTCTGGTGAATCGCGTGCTTGCTCCGTATCTGCTGGAGGCACTGATCGCGCTGGAACAGGGCATTGCGCCTGAGTTGATCGATGCGGCCGCCAAGGACTACGGAATGCCCATGGGGCCGATCGAGCTGGCTGATGTCGTGGGCCTGGATGTGTGTCGGCATGTCGGCCAGATCGTGGGTCAGCTCAGCGGTCGGGAACCTCCCCTGCCTCTGACCCGCATTGAGGAGCGCATCGCTGCCGGTAAGCTGGGGCGCAAGAGCGGCGAAGGCTTCTATCTTTGGCAGGACGGCAAGCCGCAGCGCCACAAGGTGGCGGCGACGGACATCTCCGGCGACTTACAGGACCGGCTCATTCTGGCCTTGGTCAATGAGGCCAGGGCCTGCCTGCGGGAAGGCATCGTCCTAGACGCCGATCTGGTGGATGCGGGCCTCATCTTCGGCGCAGGGTTCGCTCCCTTCCGTGGCGGCCCCCTGGCGTGGGCAGCCGAGACGGGGCATCCAGCGATCATCGCGCGCCTGAACCAGTTGGCCGCTGCGCACGGGGTCCGGTTCACACCTGACGCGGGCTGGTTCGCAACGCAAAAGTAATGTTCAGGACTGTGACGCAGATCGGGGGGCGGGACGGGGCGGTCACGCAGTGCGTGTTAGCATCTGTTGGCGAAGGAATCAGTGCATTCCGATAGAAGTTCCCACTGTTTCACCGTCCGAGGCTGCTGCACACATGAGCGAAGAAAGGGCTGCTGATGTCGCCCTCCTGCAGAGGTTTACGCCGCTTGCCGGCATGAAAAAAGACAACCAGGCTGCACTGGCGCGCAAGATGGTGGTACGCCAGCTGGATGCCGGGCGTCAGTTGTTTCGCGAAGGGGATGCCGTCAAGGACACCTTCTGGATTGTCTCGGGAACGGTCGAGTTGCGCGCCGGCGAGCAGACGGTTGCGATGATCGAAGGAGGCAGCCCTGATGCGCAGGCGCCGCTTTCACCCCAGAATCCGCGCCGGGTTTCTGCCCGTGCCCTGGACCCGGTGGAGTACCTGGCGATCGACAGTGAACTGCTCGACGTGATGATCACCTGGGACCAGACCGGTACCTATGAAGTCACGGAGTTGCAGGCGCAGTTCAAGGGCGTCGCCGCTGATGACTGGATGACCACGCTGCTGCAGAACCGTGCCTTTCACCGGATTCCGCCGGCCAACATCCAGGCTATCTTCCTGCGCATGCAGCGGATGACCTACAAAGCCGGCGAAATCGTCATCCAGCAAGGTGCAGAGGGTGATTATTTCTACGCGATCGTCATGGGCCGGTGTCTGGTGACGCGTGAAACACCTCTGAACCGGGAAGGCATCAAGCTGGCCAAATTGGGGGTTGGCGACACCTTTGGCGAAGAGTCACTGATTTCGGAATCCAAGCGCAACGCCACGGTCACGATGCTGACCGACGGCGTTTTGATGCGGCTCAACAAGGAAGACTTCCGCGAGTTGTTGAACGAGCCGCTACTGCATTGGGTGGACTATGACACGGCGCGGGACCTCATCCATCAGGGTGGCAAGTGGCTCGATGTTCGACTGCCTTCCGAGCACCAGAACCTGGCCATTGAGGGTTCGTTGAACATTCCGCTGTATTTCCTGCGCATGAAGCTCTCGACGCTCAACAAGAAGGTCAAGTACGTGGTGTATTGCGACACGGGGCGTCGCAGTTCGGCTGCCTCATACATTCTTCAGGAGCGTGGCTTTGAGGCCTACGTCCTGAGGGACGGACTGGCGACCGTGGACACGGGGTTGCAGCGCGTCGCAACGGCCTGAGGGGTTCCGGGTCGGTGTTTCTTGTCTAAGGCGCCGTGTCGACCCACGGCGACCACGTGCCGCCTGGGTTGCGTAACAGGTGCTGCCCGGCCGCCTCCATCACCACGGTGTCTGCATTCTCGGCGACTGAGCGGGTGCTCGGTAGGTCGGCGGTTAATCCCGCAAGCACCGTGGCGTCAGCCGCATCAAAGGGATTGCTGGCCGTGATCCGCGACAGCAGGGTCGCCAACGCCAGGTAGCTCGTTGGCGTGTCAATGCGCTGCGTGGGCATAGCCGGTGTCGCTGTGGCGCCTACAAAGGCGATGCCAACCGGCACACGGGTGATCAGCGGTGAGGGTACCTCCCGCAACCCGGGAATTTGCCTGCGCTCGCCCCGGACCGCCGCACCGTGCTCCGCTACGAAAATCACCACGGCCTGGCGGTGTGCGTCGCGAATATCGTCCATGAAATGCGCCAGGTCGGCGAACAGTCGATGAGCGCGCGTATCAAAGCGCAGGGCCTGTGCATCACTGCCTGCGCCCAAGAGTCGATTTCCGTCGTGGAGCGAGACGGTGTTGTAGTAAAGGACCACTCGATCCGCGTTGCCGGATCTGAGTCTGCCTTGCCACCAGCGTGACAGCACCGAGTAGTCACTCAGCACAGGGGTTCCGTCGAATGCCCGCTGCGATACCTGCGCACCGGCATTGGATTCCAGCG
>CANGFJ010000144.1 GCA_947453065.1 Pseudomonadota bacterium | reverse complement strand
TTGGCCTCACGGCCCGCGTTGTGGCGCGTACCGGCTTCGCCTCTGCCGGTCCGCTGCTGTTGTTCGGCCTCAGCGTGGTAGTCAGCCTGGCGGTCTTTGCGCTGATTGCGCTGCCCCTGCTCATCCGGGTCGTGGGTCGTGTGCGGCCCTGGGGCTTGTTTCCGGCGCTAGCGCCTGCGTTGCTGACGGCGTTTTCCACCGCGTCCTCGTCGGCGACCCTGCCCCTGACGATGGAATGCACCGAAAAGCGGGCTGGGGTGTCAGCACGCATCTCTGGCTTCGTGCTACCGCTAGGGGTGTCGGTCAACCATGCCGGTAGTGCGCTGTATGAATGCGCCGCAGCGCTGTTCATCGCGCAGGCCTATGGGCTGCACCTGTCGTTTGCCACGCAGTTCACGATTGTGGTGCTGGCATTGGTGACGTCCATGGGTATTGCCGGCATTCCCGCCGCGTCGCTGGTGGGCATCACCGTCATTCTGGGAGCGGTCGGCTTGCCGGCCGAGGCCATCGGCGTACTGCTGGTGCTGGACCGTCTGCTCGACATGGCCCGCACGGCGGTCAACGTGCTGGCCGATGCCGCCTGTGCCGTCATCGTCGCTCGCCTGTCCGGCGAGCGCGATGTGCTGTCAGGTCGCCTGCCGGATCAGTCGCCGGACGCTTCCTGAGGGAAGCTCATGCCGACGTGGCTGAAGCCATTGTCGACGTACAGGATCTCGCCGGTGATGCCGCCCGCCATGTCTGAGCAGAGGAACGAGGCAGCGTTGCCGATGTCCTCCAACGAAACATTACGGCGCAGGGGCGCAGTCTGTGCGACCTGAGCCAGCATCTTGCGGAATCCGGCGATGCCTGCGGCCGCCAGCGTTTTCACCGGTCCGGCCGAGATCGCATTGACCCGGATGCCCGTCGGACCCAGGTCCGCCGCCAGGAAGCGCACGTTGGCCTCCAGGCTCGCCTTGGCCAGGCCCATCACGTTGTAGGCCGGAATCGAGCGCACGGCGCCCAGGTAGCTCAGCGTCAGCACGGCGCCGGCGCGGCCGGCCATCAGCGGCGCTGCGGCCCGCGTCAGGGCCGTGAGGCTATAGCTGGAGATGTCGTGGGCGACGCGGAAGGCCTCGCGCGAGGTGCTCTCGACAAATCCACCGGCCAGCGCCTCGCGCGGCGCAAAGGCCACGGCATGCACCAGGATGTCGAAGTGGCCCCAGGTCTCCTTGAGCTGGGCAAAGACGGCGTCGATCTGGTCGTCGAAGGCCACGTCCAGCGGCAACACGAGGGTGGAGCCCAGCGAGGCCGCCAGCGGTTCGACCCGATCCTTCAGCTTTTCATGGCCGTAGGTGAAGGCCAGTTCGGCGCCCTGTGCGTGCATCGCCTGCGCGATGCCCCAGGCAATGGACCGGTCGGTGGCCACGCCCACAATGAGCGCGCGCTTGCCAGAAAGAATTCCCATGGAGACCCCTGCGGTGTTCACTAGGGGGCGGATGATACCGCCCCGCGGGGGCGAGCGGCGCTGGACTCAGCCGCCCTTGCGCACGAAGGCCACCAACTTCTGGCCGGGTTGGATGGCCGCCCGTGAACTCAGCTGGTTCCAGCTCATCAGGTTGGCCACCGTCACTTCCAGAATGCGCGCGACGCTATAGAGCGTGTCACCGCGGCGAACCACATAGGTCACGCGCCGGTCTTTGCTGGTCGTGGGGGTCTTTGCGGCCTTGCTGCCTGCCTTCGAGGCCTTGTTGCCCGTTGCGGCGACGGCCTTGGGCTCATCGCCGCCGGCCTCCGCACCGAGGTTTAGGCGCTGACCGGCGCGCAGCTTGTCCCCCGGCTTCATGCCAATGAGGCTGGCCAGCTTCTTGACGTCGACGCCGGTCTTGCGGGCGACGGCATAGAGCGAATCTCCGCGTGCCACCACGTGCACTTTGCGGCTGCGCACCTCGCGCAGCGTCTCGCGGCCATCCACCAGCGCTGCGGCCCGCAGCACCTTCGGCGGCAGGGTGGTGACGGAGGAGGGCACGCGCAGCTCGTTGTCCACTTCGATTTTGCTGCTGGCTTCCAGGCCGTTGAGTTCGCGCAGTACGTTGGCTGGTGTGCCGAACTGCTTGGCGATCGAGGCCACGGTGTCGCCCTTGCGCACGGCATAGCGCTCGACCCGCATGCGCTGGTCTGGCGTCAGCTGCAGCAGGTTCTGACGGAAGGTGTCGGCCGTGCCCACCGGCAGCAGCAGGAAGTGCGGCCCGCCCGGGTCTGTGGCAAAGCGGTGGTAGGCGGGGTTGAGCGAATACAGGTCTTCGGTGCTCAGGCCCGACAGCTGCGCCGCGACGTTCAGGTCGATCTGGCCGCCGGTGTCCACACGCTGGAAATAGGGCTGGTTGGGGATCTCGCTGAACTCCAGGCCGTATTGGGCCGGGGTGGCTACCAGCCGCGCCATGGCCAGCAGCTTGGGCACGTAGGCGCGAGTTTCGGCCGGCAGTTTCAGGTTCCAGAAATCGATCGGGCGCCCCGCAGCCAGGTTGATCTGCACCTGGCGCGCCACGGCGTTCTCTCCGCAGTTGTAGGCCGCTACGGCCAGCAGCCAGTCGCCGTTGAACTCGCCGTGCAGGAACTCCAGGTAATCGAGTGCGGCACGCGTGGCCGAGACCACGTCGCGGCGGCCGTCATACCACCAGTCCTGCTTCAGGCCGAAGCGGGTGCCGGTGCCGGGGATGAACTGCCACAGGCCCGAGGCCTTGGCGCGCGAATAGGCGTAGGGCTCGAAGGAGCTTTCGATGACGGGCAGTACCGCCAGCTCCAGCGGCAGGCCGCGCGCCTCGATCTCGGTGACGATGTAGTGCAGGTAGGGTGCCGAGCGGGTAAACGTGCGCTCGATATATTCCGGGTGCCGCGCGAACCAGTCGGCCTCGTGGTCCACCCGCGGGTCCTCGAAATCGCCCAACTCGAAGCCAGCGCGCAGGCGCTCCAGCAGGTCGGTGTATTGCTCGCCGCGCAGTGCCCTGGCGACCGCCTCTTCGTGCTCGCCCAGGTTTACGGGCACATGCTCGAGCACAGAGGGGGAGGTGAGGTTGACCGGAACGGGCTCGGGTATGCTCGGCCCACGGGCGGTGTGGGTGGCAGGCGCCGTGGCGCAGGCGGCCAGCACCAGGCAGGCGCCGGCCCAGAGGCCTAGCCTGAAAATCCGTCCGTGGAGCGTGCCTCTTTCTGCCAACTTGCACCCCCGTCTGATGTAGCGGCAGCATGGAATCCGAGCCGGGTATTTAACCGGCACGGCCCCCCAATTGCCACCCTTTATTCCACAAGCCCCCCTTGCATCCCGAATGACCGCTGACCGCCCTGCACAACGCTTGCTGCCTGCTCCACCCGGGACCCCCGACTGGGCGGGCGCCCGCGCGCAGTGGCTCCAGGGAGCCCTTGGGCAGGCCCTGTTGGCGGCCGAGGCGGAACTGCTGGCTGGCGTGCTGGACGATGTCTTCGGGCTGGAACTGCTGCAGCTCGGGGATTGGGGCGCCTCGCGGACGCTCTTGTCCGCCAGCCGCACCCGCCGCCAGACCATCGTGTCCGAGTCGGCCTCCGACGCGACGCTCGACGTGCAGGGGCGCCTGGCGGCCTTGCCGGTGCAAACCGCCAGCGTCGATGCCGTGCTGCTGCCCCACACCCTGGAGTTCGAGTCCGACCCACAGGCCGTGGTGCGCGAGGCAGACCGCGTGCTGACCGGCGAGGGTCAGCTCATTATCCTGGGCTTTGCCCCCCTGAGCCTGTGGGGCCTGCGCGCCGCTGCCTCGCGCGAGGGCTTCCCCCCGGGCCTGCGGCAGTTGCTCTCGGCAAGTCGCCTGCGTGACTGGCTTTCGCTGCTGGGCTATGAGGTGGTGCTGAGCCGGCATTATCTCTACAGCCGGCCCTGGGAGCGGGCTGCCGGCCATGGCCAGCGCCGCTTTTTGCGTCGCGGGCTGTTCAACCCGCTGCCGGCCGGCGCCTACCTGATCAAGGCCCGCAAGCACGTGTATACCCTTACCCCGATCCGTCCCCGCCTGCGCGACCGGCGCCGGCTGCTGGGCGGGCTCGTTGAACCGACCACAAGAAACCACTCATGACCGAAGTCGACATCTACACCGACGGCGCCTGCCGCGGTAACCCTGGCCCTGGTGGCTGGGGCGCGCTGCTCATTTCGCAGACCACAGAAAAGGAACTCTCTGGCGCCGAGCGCATGACCACCAACAACCGCATGGAGCTCATGGGCGCCATCATGGCGCTGGCGGCCCTGACGCGCAGCGTGCACGTGCGGCTGCACACCGATTCCAAGTACGTGTGTACCGGCGTCTCGGAATGGCTGCCCAACTGGAAGGCGCGCGGCTGGCGCACCGCCGACAAGAAGCCGGTCAAGAACCAGGATCTTTGGGAGCGGCTGGATGCCGAGAACCAGCGCCACCACGTGAAGTGGCTGTGGGTGAAGGGTCATTCCGGCAACGTCGGCAACGAGCGCGTTGACCGCATCGCCAATGCCGCCATTGACGACCTGCTGTCGGCGGATGCGCCATGAACCGCCAGGTCATCCTCGATACTGAAACTACCGGCCTTGAGGCGGCGCAGGGCCATCGCATCATCGAGATCGGATGCCTGGAGCTGATCAATCGCCGGCACACGGGCCGCGTGTACCACCAGTACATTCATCCCAACCGTGACATCGATGCGGGGGCTGCGGCCGTGCACGGCATCACGCTGGCCAAGCTGGCCGACAAGCCGCGCTTCGAGCAAGTGGCCGAAGCGTTCCTCGCGTTCATCGATGGTGCAGAGCTGGTCATCCACAACGCGCCCTTCGACATCGGCTTCCTGGAGCAGGAACTTCGTTTGTACGCTTTACGTACTGGTGGCGAGCCGCAGCGTATCCGTGGTCGCTGCCGGGTTCTCGACACCCTGGTAATGGCCAAGGAACTGCATCCGGGGCAGCGCAACGGCCTCGATGCGCTCTGCAAACGATACTCGGTCGACAATTCCCACCGCGAGTACCACGGTGCGCTGCTCGACGCGCGTATCCTCGCGGATGTCTATCTGGCAATGACGGGCGGGCAGAGTGCCCTGGCCCTGGATGAAGCGGCGCGCGATGCGCTGGCAGAGGCGGTCGTGGCAGTGCCCGTAGAGCGCGTCGCGGGCACCCTGCCAGTGATCGAGCCCACGGCCGACGAAGAGGCCGCGCACGAGCGCCTGCTCGCGATCATCCACAAGGCCAGTGGCGGCAAGACCGTGTGGCGGTCAGGAACGCAATGAACAGGAGAACGGATGTGCTGAGCCTCAGGAATCTGAAGATTGGTGTCGTGGGCCTGGGCTATGTGGGCCTGCCGCTGGCGGCCGAGTTTGGCAAGCACTACAAGACGACGGGCTTCGACCTCAAGGCCGAGCGCATCAGCGAGCTGTCGAAGGGCAAGGACAGCACCCTGGAGATGACCCGCGCCGAGCTGAAAGAAGCCACGCTGCTGGGTTTTACCTGTGACGTGAAGGACCTCAAGGCCTGTCGCGTGTTCATCGTCACGGTGCCCACGCCGATCGACCAGTACAACCGACCCGACCTCACGCCGCTCGAGAAGGCCAGTGCCAGCCTGGGCACGGTGCTCAAGAAGGGCGACATCGTCGTGTACGAGTCGACGGTGTACCCAGGCTGTACCGAGGAAGTGTGCATCCCCATCCTCGAGCGGGTGTCGGGTCTCACGTTCAACAAAGATTTCTACGCGGGCTACAGCCCCGAGCGCATAAACCCGGGTGACAAGCAGCACCGCTTACCCAGCATCCGCAAGGTGACCTCTGGCTCCACGCCCGAGGTGGCCACGTTTGTCGATCAGCTCTATGCCAGCATCATCACGGCCGGCACCTACAAGGCCTCGAGCATCAAGGTGGCGGAGGCGGCCAAGGTCATCGAGAACACGCAGCGTGACATCAACATCGCGCTGATCAACGAGCTGGCGCTGATCTTCAACCGTCTGGGCATCGACACCGAAGAAGTGCTGCTGGCCGCCGGCACCAAATGGAACTTCCTGCCGTTTCGCCCAGGCCTGGTGGGCGGACATTGCATCGGCGTCGACCCGTACTACCTCACGCACAAGGCGCAGGAGGTGGGCTACCACCCCGAGATGATCCTGGCCGGCCGCCGCCTGAACGACAACATGGCGCTGTATGTCGCGGGCGAAATCCTGAAGTTGATGGTGCAGCGGCGCATCCACATGAAGGGCGCACGCATCCTGGTGCTGGGCCTGGCCTTCAAGGAAAATTGCCCCGACCTGCGCAACTCCAAGGTCATCGACATCATCACCGAGCTGCGCAGCTATGGCGCCGTGGTCGATGTCTACGATCCATGGATCGATGCCAAGGAAGCCCAGCACGAATACGGCATCAAGCCGGTGCGTACGCTGGGCAAGGTGAAGTACGACGGCGCGGTGCTTGCCGTGGCACACCAGCAGTTCAAGGACCTGGGCATCAAGGCCGTGCGCAAGCTGCTCAAGCCCAATAGCGTCGTTTACGACATCAAGCATGTTTTCCGTCGCGACGAAGTCGACGGTCGGCTGTAAGGATAAGGGTTACGCATGAAAGTCTTGGTTACAGGCGCTGCAGGGTTCATTGGTTCCACCACCGCGCACAAGTTGCTCGCGCGTGGAGATGAGGTTGTCGGTCTCGATAACCTCAACGCGTATTACGACCCCACGCTCAAAGAGGCCCGCCTTGCACGGCTGACCGCCAAGTCCGGCTTCCGCTTCGTGAAGCTTGATCTGGTGGATGCCGCCGGCATGGCCGATCTCTTCAAGCGTGAGAAGTTTGATCGCGTCGTGCACCTGGCCGCGCAGGCCGGTGTGCGCTATTCGCTGGAGGCGCCGCAGGCCTATATCGACAGCAACATCACCGGCACGCTCAACGTGCTGGAAGGCTGCCGCTACAACGACGTGCAGCACCTGGTGTACGCCTCCACCAGTTCGGTGTA
>CANGFJ010000143.1 GCA_947453065.1 Pseudomonadota bacterium | reverse complement strand
GCCGGTCTGGCAGGTTCATCTTGGAGAGGTTGTTGGTGATGTCACCACTGGTGGCAATGCGCGTGACCTGGCTGAGCGCCGCGGTGGTCACGCCGAGTTCGGCAGCGCGTTCCGCGCGCGGCCGGATGACCAGTTCAGGAGCCAGCAGGCTGGCGCTGGTGCTGACGTTGGAGATGCCCGGCACCTGGCGCAGCTGCTTTTCCACCTCAGCGGCGGCTGTAGCCAGCAGGTTGGAGTCATCGCCGGTCAGCTCGATCTGCAACGGCCCGCTGCCCGGGTTGCCGAAGCCACCCACGCTGATCCGTGTGCCAGGCACCTCGCGCAGTTCGGCGAGCAGGTTTGCCTGGAACTTCTGCTGCGAGATCTTGCGGTCCTTCTGGTCGACCATGATCACCGAGACCGAAGCGCGCTGCGTGCCGACCACCGTGTAGACGTGCTTCACCTCGGGATGACGTGCGATGACCTGGCGCATCTGCTCGGCCGTGGCAGCCGTGTCCTCGATGCGAGAGCCCGGCGGCAGGCTGGCATTGAGGCCGATGTAGGCCAGGTCTTCGGTCGGCGAGAAGCTGCTCGACAGCGTGCCGGCCAGGGCGAAGGAGCCGAGCATCAGCGCGGTCGAGGCGGCGATGGTCGTCTTGCGGTGCGCAAGCACCCAGGCCACATTGCGCAGGTACCAGGTCTTGAACGAACCCGTCTCGTCCTGCTCCTGGTGCGCACGCATGAACTTGGACGCCATCATGGGCGTCAGCGTGCGGGCCACCAGCAGCGAGAACAGCACGGCGACGGTGGCCGTGAAGCCAAAGGGCTTGAAGAACTCACCCGGGATGCCGTCCATGAACGCAACCGGGATGAACACGGCACACAGGGTGAGCGAGGTGGCCACGACGGCCAGGCCGATCTCGATGGCCGCATCGGAGGCGGCCTGCAACGGCGTCTTGCCCATACGCAGGTGGCGCACGATGTTCTCGACCTCGACGATGGCGTCATCGACGAGCATGCCGACCACCAGCGTCAGCGCGAGCATCGTCAGCGTGTTCATCGAGAAGCCGAAGAGGTGCAGCGCCCAGAAGGTCGGGATGACTGCCAGCGGCAGCGCGGTGGCTGAGATCAGCGTTGCGCGGATGTCGCGCAGGAAGTACCACACGACCAGGATCGCCAGCAGCGAACCCTCGATCAGCATGGTCATCGAGCTGTGGAAGCTCTCGCGGATGCGCGTGTCGGCCACCGCGTTGATCTCGGTGATGCGGATGTTGGGGAAGCGGGCCTGCAGGTCCTTGACCGCATCGCGCGTGCCGTCGGCCACCTTGAGGGCGCCCTCGCCCCAGGCGCGCAGCACCTGGAAGCCGATGACGGGCTTGCCGTCGAGCAGGGCCATCTGGGTGACTTCGGCGGCCTGGTCGCGCACGTCGGCAATGGCATCCAGCCGCACCGAGCGATTGCCGCTCAGGGCAATGGGCAAGGCGGCCAGTTCGGGAATCGAACTGATCGTGCCCAGCGTGCGGACACTCTGTGACTGCGCGCCAATGCGTGTTTCGCCGCCCGGCAGTTCGGCCTGGGTACGCTGCAGCTGCGAGGACACATCGGCCGCCGTGACGTTCAGCGCGCTCATGCGGTCGGGGTCGAGGTCGACGCGCACTTCGCGCGCGACACCGCCGACGCGGCTGACCTGGCCCACGCCATCGACGCCACTGATGGCCCGGATGACGTTCAGGTCGACGAACCACGACAGCTCGGTGTCGCTGAGGTTGTCGGAGGCCACGGCGAAGGTCAGTACCGGATTGGCGGCCGTGGTGGCCCGCGCGATGTTGGGCTCGGTGGCGTCGCGCGGCAGGTCGGGGCGGATGCGCGACACGGCATCGCGCACGTCGTCCATCGCCTGTGACAGGTCGGCACCGAACTGGAATTCGATGTTGGTGATGGACGCGCCTTTGCTCACCGTCGAGTTGATGTGCTCGATACCCACGATGGTGGAGACGGCGTCTTCCACCTTGCGGGTAATTTCGGTTTCCATCTGCGAAGGCGGTACGCCCGCGTAACCCACTGACACGATAACGAACGGAAAGCTGATGTCTGGCTGGTCCTGCACGCCGAGCTTGGGGAAGCTCAGCAGGCCCCCGATGACGAGGGCGAGAAACATCATCAGGACCGGAACCGGGTTCCGGATGGACCAGGTGACGAAGTTCATGGCGCAGCCTGGGTTGTTGGGGTGGATGCGCCGTCGCCGGCCTTGGCCACGCGCACCGGGTCACGGTCCTTGAGGAAGCCGGCGCCCTTGACGGCAATGGTCTCGCCGGCAGCCAGCCCCGAGGCGATTTCCAGGGTGTCGCCCTGTACGCCCACCGATTGCACCAGGCGCCGTTCCACGACGTCGCCATCCTTCAGCACGAACACATAGCTGTAGCCATCGAGCATGACCACGCTGGTGACGGGAACCAGCAACGCATCGCCCCGGCCGATGCTGATGCGGCCATGGGCGAACATGCCCGGACGTGCCTGGCCGTTCTGGATGTCCACATAGACCAGCGCGGAGCGGCTGTTGACCATGACGGTGGGGGCAACCATGCGCACCTTGCCGGCAATGACGCTGCCGTCGGCGCTGGTGATGCTCACGTCCTGGCCCACCTTGATCTGCCCGAGCCGGGACTCGGGGACTTCGGCGCGCCACTCGACGCGGCCCTGGCGCAGCAGGCGCAGCATCTCGCCGCCGGCCTGCGCGACCTGGCCGACGCTGACCAGGCGCGACGTGACGACGCCGTCGTCGGGTGCGATGACCTGGGTGTACTTCAGGCGCAGGGTGGAGGTGGCCAGGTCTGACCGGGTCGTCTCGACCTGGGCCTGGGTGGCGACCTGGTCGGCGGCCAGGGTGTCGAGGTTGGCCTGCGACAGCGCGCCCGTGGCCGCAATGGTCTGGCCGCGGCGGTAGGCGGCTGCTGCGTTGGTGGCGCGAGCCTCGGCGCTGCGCAGCGCGGCCTGGCGGGAGGCCACTTCGGACTCGAGCATATCGGCCGACAGGCGCACCAGCGTCTGCCCGCGCCTGACCTTGTCACCCACGTCGACCAGCACCGCGGATACGCGGTAGCCGCCCACCTCGGGCCCGATGATCACTTCCTGCCAGGGCTGGATGGAGCCGGTGGCCTCCACCGAACGGGACACTTTTTCCGTCCGCACGGTTTCCACGGTGACCGTCATGGCCGTGGCGGGCTTCTGGGCCGCATCAGCCGGCTTGTTGCGCTTGCCGCAGGCCGACAGCAGCAGTGTCGCCGCCAGGCCAACGGCGACCAGACGCTGAACTTTGCCGGAGGAGGAGAGTCGTAATGAAGTTGCAGGCATGCGAGCGTGACCGTTGGCGTTTTTATCAGGTGGCTGATAGATTATCAGGGCCCTGATAATCCGCAAGTCACAAAACGGCCCCGCTGACTCGATGCCACACGCTCCGGAAGAAGAAATCGGCTACCTGCTCAAGCGATTGATGCATGTCTTCCGCCATGTGCTGGAGCTGCGTCTGAAGCGCAGCACCGACATGTCGTTTGCGCACCTGGTCACCCTGGACCAGATCCACGCCGAGCCGGGCATTGCCGGCGCCCAGCTGGCGCGCCGCCTGCTCGTCACCGCGCAGACCATGACCGACCTGCTCAAGCGCCTGGAGCGCGAGGGCAGCATCGAGCGCCGCTCAGACCCCAACAACCGCCGTGCGGACCGCTGGTTCCTGCTGCCCGCAGGCCGCGAGCGCCTGGCGGCAGGCCGCAGCGCAGGGTCTCCGGCGATGACGCAGATGCTGTCGTTGCTGTCGGGGCAGGAGGTCGGCGAGCTCAAAGGCTATCTGGAGCGTTGCGTCGAGGGCTTGGAGCGCGAGAACCGGCGCGAGGCACTGCCGCCGCCGCTGGCGGGCTGTGCCCACCCGACCGCGCCGCCCAAGGCGAAGAAGCGCGCGGCCGTCGCCAAATCAAAGCAAGCCAAGCCCGTCGCCAGCCGCCGGGCGCCGGCGCGCCGACCCGCTTAGTCCGCCAGCCCGCGGCCCATGCACAGGCTCAGCGGCGAGTCCACATACTCGCCATAGCGGGCGATCTCCACGAAGCCTGCCCGCCGATACAGCGCCACCGATTCAAACTGCCGCTCGCCGGTTTCCAGCACCATGCGCGTGGCGCCAAGCCGGCGGGCCTCGGCTTCCAGCAGGACCAGCACCCGCGTGGCGATGCCCTGGCCGCGCAGCGCTTCGCAGACATACATGCGCTTGACCTCTGCCGTCGCGGCATCAATCAGCCGCACGGCGCCACAGCCGGCGGCCTGGCTGCCGCGCCAGGCGATGAAAAAGCCGCCGCGACCCTCGGCCACTTCTTCTGGATCGAGGCGAAAGTGATTGGCGCCTTCTTCCGGATAACGCTGGTCCAGCTCAAGGTTCAGCGCCAGGATGAGTGCCTGTGCCGTCGGGGAATCCAGCGACGCGCGTGTGAGGGTAAGGTCCGTCATCGCGGTATCTTAAGCGGCATGAATCCGATCTCCCAGATCCACTCGCTGCACGTTTACCCGGTGAAGTCCTGTGCAGGGTTTTCCCCCGACGAGGTGCTGCTGACCGCCACTGGCCTGGCCCACGACCGCGAGTGGATGGTCGTCGACCCGGGCGGTCGCTTTATCACCCAGCGGGAGGCGCCGCGCCTGGCGCTGGTGGGTACCGCCATTGCCGCCGGGATGCTGCAGCTGACTGCCCCCGGCCTGGGTACGGTGGCCATCGCGGTGGATCACGGTGGCGCCCTGTCCGAGGTGGGGGTCTGGCGCTCGCGCGTGCCGGCCTTTGATGCGGGCGAGGCCGCCGCCGGCTTCTTTTCGACCTGGCTGGGGCGGCCAGCGCGGCTGGTGCGCTTTGATGCCCGGCATCAGCGCCTGAGCAACCGCGACCGCACCGGCCCTATCCGGGCGCCCAATCTGTTTTCGGACGGCTACCCGCTGATGGTGCTGTCCGAGGCGTCGCTGCAGGACCTGAACCGCCGCATGGGCCGTGAGCTGCCCATGAATCGCTTCCGCCCGAACATCGTGCTGGGCGGCGTCGAGGCCTATGCCGAAGACGTCCTGCAGGAAATCGAGGCGGAGGGCGTACGCCTTCGGCGGGTCAAACCCTGCACCCGCTGCGTGATCACCACGACGGACCAGGCCACGGGCCTGCGCGATGGTGACGAGCCGCTGCAAACGCTGCGCCAGTACAAGTACGACCCTGCCCTGCACGGGGTGGTCTTCGGGCAAAACATGGTGCTGACGCTGACGGCGCCGCTGGTCAGTCTGCGTCGTGGCCAGTCCGTGGTTGTGCGATAGACTCCGGCAATGATTGAAAGAACGATTGAACGGCTGCTCTTCGCGAGCCGCTGGCTGTTGGCACCCATCTACCTGGGGTTGTCCCTGGCGTTGATCACGCTGTGCATCAAGTTCTTTGCCGAGCTCTACCACTCGCTCTCACACGTGCTGTTGCTGTCCGAGTCCGACGTGGTGCTGTCGCTGTTGTCGCTGGTGGACCTGTCGCTGGTGGCCAGTCTGATTGTCATGGTGATGTTCTCGGGCTATGAGAACTTCGTCTCGAGAATCGACCTGGACGGCGAGGGCGACAAGCTCGGCTGGCTGGGCAAGCTCGATGCCGGCACGCTGAAGCTCAAGGTGGCGGCTTCGATCGTGGCGATTTCCTCGATCCACCTGCTGCGCGCTTTCATGGCCGCCGAACACACCCCCAACGACAAGCTCATGTGGTTCGTGATCATCCACCTGACCTTCGTCGTGTCGGCCGTCATGCTCGGCGTGCTCGACCGCATGACCGCCAAGTCGCACCGCCACAGCGACTGATCAGATGCTCACCCAGTGGGTTTGATGTCAGATCTGTGACAGCCCGCATGGCGTAGGCCTCGGCATCCGGCAAGAATCCTCCCCATCAGATAGAGATATCCAGGGAGCGGGATGCGGATGGTTGACCCCATGGAAGAGACGCAGGTGAACCCTGAGCTGCCGCGCCTGCTGGCGCAGCAGGCGGCCTTGGGAGAGCGGCAGCAGATGCGGGATGGCCAGGCCAGCCGCAAGCCCGAGCCGGTGACCGAGCCGGGCCGGACGATGCTGGTAAGCACCGGCATTGTGGTTGCGGTGTTCCTGGTCGTGGCTGCCCGCTTGCTCGCGATGACACACGCCGGTAGCTGATACCTGTCAGCCGCCATATCTGCGGCAAACACCTTATTTCAACGGCTGGCAGGGAGCTGCCGTTGTGCCAGGGTCTCCGGACCCTCTCCGTTTAACCAGGAAACGTGGCCCATGTTCTGCTCCCTCTGCGGCTGTGAGAATCCCGACAACAAGACCCTCTGCCTGCGCTGCCGCAAGCCCTTGGCCATTGCGCAGGCCGGCCGCAGCGCCCTAGCGCTGGCCGCCCGGGCCGTCCGACGGGGGCGCGGTCATCAGGCTGCCCCGGCCCACGAGCCACAGCAGTAGCACCAGCAGCAGGAAGGGCAGCAGCGCCAGCAGGTCTGCGTTCGGCCCTTCGAAGAACGGGTTGCTCACCGTGGCCCAGCGCTGCAGCGCGGCATCCAGATTTCCCATCACGCCGGCCAGGAAGGCGATCACGATGCCCGCGATCGCGCCGCCGGCGATATAGCCCGAGGCCAGCAGCACGCCAGGGCCGCGGTCGGTTACCGCGGTGAGCTGCGTGTCATCCAGGCCCTTGCCCTCCGGCAGCTTGCGCGTGCGGCGATCCACCCAATAGCGGATCAAGCCGCCGACAAAAATCGGCGTCGAGGTGGAGACCGGCAGGTAGACGCCCACCGCGAAGGCCAGTGAGGGCACGCCGGCCAGTTCCATCATCACGGCGATCATGGCGCCGAAGATCACCAGCTCCCACGGCAGCTCACGGTCGAGGATGCCCTTGATGATGTAGGACACCAGCGTGGCCTTGGGCGCGTCGAACTTGCGCACTTCACTGCCATCGG
>CANGFJ010000142.1 GCA_947453065.1 Pseudomonadota bacterium | reverse complement strand
CTCGCTGCCCAGCAGCACGGCGTCGGCGTCGGTGTCGGCCACGGCGCTGGCCACGAAGCTGACGAACGGGCGCGAGGCCCGCTGGCTGAGCTCATGCACGAAACGCCCGAGCGCCTCGCGGCCACTGCCGGGCTCGCCGACCAGCAGCAACGCCGAGCTGTGCGGGGCGATGCGGGTGAGTTCGGTGCGCAGTTGCAGCGTGAGCTTGCTCTTGCCGCCGGTCGCCAGCAGCGGTGCGGCGCCGCCCTTGTTGGACAGGCGCTTGCGCTTGCCCGCGTCGAGCGCGCGCTCGACGGTGCGCAGCAGCTTGGCCAGCGACAAGGGCTTCTCGACGAAGTCGAAGGCGCCCAGGCGCGTGGCCTCGACGGCCGTTTCGACCGTGCCGTGGCCGGACATCATGACGACCGGGCACTCGTCGCTGGCGATGGCGGACCACTCGCGCAGCAGCGTGATGCCATCGGTGTCGGGCATCCAGATGTCGAGCATCACCAGGTCGGGCGTCGTGCGCGCTCGCAGGCTGCGTGCCTGGGCTGCGTCAGCCGCCACGTCGACCTCGTAGCCTTCCTCTGACAGGATCTCTTTCAGCAACGTGCGGATGTCCGCCTCGTCGTCCACGACGAGTATCTTTCCAGCGCTCATGCCATCACCCTCTGGGGCTGCTCAGAGACCTCTTTTGCAGCCACCGGCAAAACGACGCGTACACACGCGCCTCCCTCAGGCCTGTTATCGGCTTCGATGCGGCCACCGTGTTCTTCAATGATTTTTTTCACGATGGCCAAGCCCAGGCCTGTCCCTTTTTGCTTGCTCGTCACGTATGGATCGAAGACCCGCGCGAGCATTTCTTTTTGAAAGCCATGTCCATTGTCGGTGACCGTGATGACGGCGCTGTCTTCCTGTGCTCCCTGCACATGCTGCGTCGTGATCTCGACCCACCCACCCGAGACTTCTGCGACAGCCTCGATGCCGTTGGTGATCAGGTTGTTAAGCACCTGTCGGATGCGACCGCGGTCGGCCCGGATACTCCCCAGCACCGGATCGACCTGAACGCGGACATCCACCGCACCATCTGGTACACGATACAACTCCGCCACCTCCGTGACGAGGTCGTTGACGTCGAAAGCCACCAATTTGAGCTCGGGGGCCCGCGCGTACTCGCTGAAGGCGTTGACCATGGCCTTCATGGCCTCGACCTGCTGCACGATGGTGCGCGTGGAGCGCTCGAGCAGTTCGGCGTCCTCGGGCGAGGGCAAATTGCCCAGCAGGCGGCGGCGCAGGCGCTCGGCCGACAGCTGGATCGGCGTGAGCGGATTCTTGATTTCGTGGGCCAGGCGGCGTGCCACCTCGCCCCAGGCGGCATCACGCTGCGCCTGCAGCAGCGTGGTGATGTCGTCGAAGACGATGACATAGCCGGCCTCGCCGGCCGCGGCATCCAGCGGCGAGCAGGCGCAGCTGAGCACCCGGTCGGGGGGCAGCTCGAACTGCTCGCGCCATTCGGCCTGATCCGCCCCGAGCCGGATTGAAATCTCATACACAAAACGGCCCAGCCGCTCGCTACCGGACGCGGCGACCTCAGCCAGGTTGCGGCCGATGTCGGCGCTGAGGTCCACGCCCAGAATGGAGCCGGCGGCCTCGTTGACGATGCGCAGCTGCAGCTGCGGGTCGAGCACCAGCACGCCGGTGGAGAGGCGGGCCAGGATCACGGCGAGGCGCTCGCGCTCTTGCTCGACGATTTCGCGGCTGCGCGTGGCCTCCTCGCTGGCGCGCTTGAGGCGCTTGGTCATGTCGTTGAACGAATGCACCAGGTAGCCCATTTCGTCGCGCGAAGACAGCGGCAGGCGCATGGCGAAGTCGCCCTTGCCGACGGCGCGCGTGCCCTCGATGAGGTCCTGCACGGGACGCATGAGGCGCTGGGCCGAGAAGATGGCCAGGTAGATGGCCACCAGCATGGCCAGCAGCAGCACGAGCGTCAGCGTGAGGCGGAAGCTGTTCTTGAGCGGCTCGCGCAGCACCGCCAGCTCGCCGTACTGGGAGTAGGTGTGCTGCACGGCCTCGGACAGCGCCGCCAGCTGCCGCGGCACGTCGTAGAGCGCCAGGACGAAGCGCGCGTTGGCCGAAGACAGCCCGATGCTGGGAATGGGCGCGGCCGTGGAGATGACATAGCCGCCGTCGGCGCGTGGCTCGAGGCTGACGTAGGGGCGGTTTTCGCTGATCTGCAGCAGCAGCTCGGTGGGCGGGCGCGTGTGCAGCACCGCCTCGGTGCCTTCGCTACTGGAGGCCAGCAACTCGCCGTTGCGGCCGAAGATGACCATTTCCAGCGCGCCGGTGCGGCGGCGTTCGGCATCGAGCAGCGTCAGCAGGCGGCTGCCGTCGGCAAAGGTGAGGTCGCGGGCGAACTCCTCGGTGCGCCGGCCCTGCTCGCGCATGCGCAGGTCGAGCGAGGCGCGCGACAGCACCAGCGCATCACCCAGCCCCTGTTTCACCTCGACGCGAAACCAGCTGTCGATGCCGCGGTTGAGGAAGTCGAGCGAGAAGAGATAGACCACCAGCAGCGGCGCGATGAGCAGCACGCCGAACACCGACACGGTGCGCGCGGTCAGGCGCGAACCAGGCACGTGGTTGCGGTAGTCGCGCACCAGCTGCCAGATCTTGCGGGCCAGCGCGACGGCGAAGAACACCACGGCACAGGCGTTGAACAGCAGGATCCAGGGTTGCCAGCGGCTGAACTGCGTGGAGTTCTCGACGCTGCGCGCCAGCAGCAGCAGCGCAATCAGCCCCAGCAGCACCCCCAGTGCCACCAGGCCATATAGACCGTAGCGCCTCAGCGGGGCAGCGACCACGAATACCAGTCACTGGCGCGGTGCCAGCTGTCGGACCAGAACACCAGGCTGCGCAGCGCATCGGGCAGGCTGCCGCGACGCACGCTGGCCCGCACGCTGATCTCGTAGCTGGCCTCGGGCTCCAGCTGCGCTTCAAGGGTCACCGGCCAGTTGTCGAAGGTGCCGATAGCGGTGAGGGCCTGGTCCAGCGTGGGAAAGCTGCCCAGCTCGCCACGCTCGGTGTCGCGTACGACGAAACGTTCGGTCACCGCATGCCAGGAGAGTTCGCGCCGCAGGGTGAGGTCGACCACCGTGGCATTGGTCCAGTAGCGGCGCTGCTTCTGCACCAGCGCCTCGAAATCAAAGCGCAGCGTGACGCCATCGGTGAGCGCACCGCGGATGTCGTCGTTCATCGGATAGGTCGCGCGGGCGCTGAGCAGGTAGACGCCGTTGTCGACGGTCACATAGGCGGAGCGGACCTCCAGCGTGCCGTCGAGGGCATCGGCCTGCGCCGCGAACGGACAGGCCAGGGCAAGCAGCAACGCCAGCAGCCATCGCTGCAAGGCCTGCGGCAACCCTGGTGTCCGATCAAGCTGCATTGTCCGAGCCGCCCCCTGATTTCAGACAAGCATAATAGAAGCCGTCGGTGGCCGCTTCGGGGCCGGCAGATCGCGGCTGCGGCAGCAACTGCACGTCACCGTCACCGCGCGGCACCAGCGGCGGGATGACCAGCTCGCGGGCCTTGAGCAGGCGCAGGCGTGTCCAGTCCTCTTCGAGCAGGCGCTCGATGACGGCGCGGTTCTCATCCGGCAGCACCGAGCAGGTGGCATAGACCAGGCGCCCGCCCGGCTTGAGCAGGCGCAGGGCCTTGCGCAGCAGGATGAGCTGGGTCTCGGCCATGCCAGAGATGTCGCCGGCGCGGCGCAGCAGCTTGATGTCGGGGTGACGGCGGATCACGCCGGTGGCCGAACAGGGCGCATCCAGCAGAATGCGGTCGAAGGGCTTGCCGTCCCACCAGGTGGGCTCGGCGGCAAGATCCGCGGTGACCATCGTGGCGGTGCGGCCCAGGCGCGCGAGGTTGGACGCCACGCGCTCCATGCGCGCGGGGGCGCTGTCGAGCGCCACCACTTCGGCAAGGCCTGCGGTGTGTTCGAGGATGTGGCCGGTCTTGCCGCCCGGCGCGGCGCAGGCATCCAGAATGCGCTCGCCCGGCTGCGCGTCGAGCAGGTAGGCGGCGACCTGCGCGCCGGCGTCCTGCACGCTGACGCGGCCCTCGGCAAAGCCCGGCAGCGCGTCGATGCCCACCGGCTCCAGCAACACGACGGCCGTGGGCACGATGCCGGGCACAGCGGCCATGCCGGCGGCGGCCAGCTCTTCGATATAGGCCTCGCGCGTGCCGCGGGTCAGGTCCACGCGCAGCGCCATGGGCGGATGCTCGTTGTTGGCCGCCAGGATGCGCGCGGCCGTGTCGCCATAGACCCCTTCCAGGGCCTGCGCGAACCAGCGCGGGTGGGCCGTCGCGGCGGGGCTCTTGCTATCGACCTGGGCGAAGATGGTGCGACCGTCGCGCACCAGACGGCGCAGCACGGCGTTGACGAAGCCGGCAGCGCCGGCCAGGTCCAGCGCGCGGGCGGTGTCGACGGCGATGTTCACGACCGACTCGGCGGCCGCGCGGGAATAGACGATCTGGTGGGCGGCGACCACGAGCAGCGCATGCAGCGCCGGCTGCGGCGAGCGGCCCGGCTGCTTCATCAGCCCCTCGAGCGCGGGCGCCAGGCGCAGGTACCAGCGCAGCGTGCCGGCCAGGATGGCGCGGACGGCGGCCCGCTGGGCGGGGGGCGGCGAGACCTGCTCGATTGCGTCCTCGGCCGTGCGGCCCTGCAGGACGACGAGCGTGAGGGCGCGCGCACTCAGGGCCATCGCCTCGGTGCCGGGAGCCAGTGTGGCGGGTGCGTTCATTCAAAGACCTTTGGCGCGTTTGCGCTGGCAAGTTGCTCCGCGTTGGCGAAGTCGTGGGCGGAGACTCTCCGGCGGCCGGCGCGCTGCAGTTCTGCAACCCCCAGCACACCGTCGAAACAGGCAATTTCAAGCAGGCCGTCGCGCAGGCCCAGCAGCGTCCCGGGGGCGATGCCCGGTTCGGCGGCGCGCGCGACCACACGGCTGCGCAGCAGCTTCACCGGCTCGCCGGCAAAGACGGCCTGCGCGGCCGGCCAGGGATTAAAGGCACGGATCTGCCGATCGATGTGGGCTACCGGCGCCTGCCAGTCGATGGCGGCCTCGGCCTTGCTGAGCTTTTCGGCGTACAGGACGCCTTCGGCCGGCTGGGGCTGCGGCACGAGGCGGCCGGCTTCCAGGCCCGCCAGCGCCTGCACGATGAGGTCGGCGCCGAGCTGGGCCAGTTGGTCGTGCAGTTCGCTGGTGATTGTCTCGGGGCCAATCGGCAGCGCGGCGCGCAACAGCATGGGGCCGGTGTCCAGGCCCGCATCCATCTGCATGAGGGTGACGCCGGTCTCGGCATCGCCGGCCAGGATGGCCCGCTGGATGGGCGCGGCACCGCGCCAGCGTGGCAGCAGCGAGGCGTGGATGTTGAGGCAGCCCAGCCGCGGGATGTCGAGCACCTGCTGCGGCAGGATGATTCCGTAGGCCACGACCACCATCACGTCGGGTTGCCAGGCGCGCAGCTGCGCGATGGCCGCAAGGGTCTCGGGCGACTCGCCGCGCAAGGCAAGCGGCTGCGAGAGCGGCAGGCCGTGGGCCAGCGCAAAGTCTTTAACGGGACTGGCGGTCAGCGTGCGGCCACGGCCGGCCGGCCGGTCGGGCTGGGTGAGCACGCCGACCACGCGGTGATGCGCGGCCACGGCGGCCAGCGCGGACACGGCAAACGGCGGGGTACCCGCAAACACGACGCTGAGACTCATAGTGCTGTCGCGGCCCGGACCGGGCCGCTCCGGGTTGTCAGAGCGAGGGCGCGCGGGAGGACGCGGCGTCGGGGCGGCCCGCGCGTTCGCGCCGGGCCTTGTCGAGCTTCTTGCGGATGCGCTGGCGCTTGAGCTCGGAGAGGTAGTCGACGAAGAGCTTGCCGTCGAGGTGATCCATTTCGTGCTGCAGGCAGACGGCCAGCATGCCGTCCACGTCGCGCTCCTGCACCGTGCCGTCGGCATTCTGGAAGCGCACGCGCACGCGCTCGGCACGCGGCACCTCATCATAGATGCCAGGCACGGACAGGCAGCCCTCTTCGCCCGCGGCCTGCCCCTCGCGGCTCAGGATCTCGGGATTGATGAAGACTTCGCGCTCGTTCTCGTCCTTGCTGACGTCGATGACGAGCAGGCGCTGGTGCCAGTCGACCTGGGTCGCGGCCAGGCCAATGCCCGGCGCGGCATACATGGTCTCGAACAGGTCATCGATGCGACGCTTCAGGGCAGCGTCGAACACAGTCACCGGCAGCGCCTTGGTGCGCAGGCGCGGATCGGGATATTCCAGAATGGGAAGCAGTGCCATGGCTCGTGTCTCGACTCGAAAATGCTGCTACTGTTTCCAATAATGTGAGGTCACGGCAGGGATTTTTCCAGCTGGCCGTGATGCAATCCACAAACTTGACGCGGCCCCTGTGCGCGGCCGGCGGCCAGAGTTTATAACAGCGGCATCGTGCCCATGCTTGCCCGCTGTCGAGAGGAGTGGAAAATGCTTTCAAATCAAGTGCTTGCGCGGAACGCTGTCTGCGGCGTCGCCCTGCTGCTTGCCGCGGGCTGCTCAATGTTCCCCTCTCACGAGGCTGCCACGGCCGCAGCGCCGGCCCCGGTGCCCCGTGTCGCCGACGCCGCAGCATCGCAGCAGACGGCCATCGAGGCCGCCCTGGCCCGCGGCGAAACGGTGAGTGCCACGTCCCTGCCCGCGACGGGTGGGACGGCAGGCGCCATCACGCTGAACCCGAACGCCCCCAAGCAATACACCGTGAAGCGTGGCGACACGCTGTGGGACATCTCGGCGCTATTCCTGCGCGACCCGTGGCTGTGGCCAGAGATCTGGCACGTCAACCCGTCGATCGCGAACCCGCACCTCATTTATCCCGGTGACCTGCTGACGCTGGCCTATGGCGCCGATGGCGCGCCCCAGATCAGCCTGCAGCGCGGTAGCGCAGG
>CANGFJ010000141.1 GCA_947453065.1 Pseudomonadota bacterium | reverse complement strand
GATATAGCGGTTCGTCTGGCCCGTGGCGCTGGTGTCCAGTGCGCAGTATTGATCCGCGCACACGGCCGTGCCGATGGCGCGCTCCGGGATCTGTTCGGTCGGCTGCCAGGTGGCCGCATAGGTAGACACGCTCAGCTGCAGCGTGCCCAGGTCGGTGCCCTGCGAATACTTGCTGAAGCTCGAAAAGTGCCGCAGGTGCTCTGGCTGCTGCCACGGGCCGTCATAGCCCTTCCACTGTCCGATGAGCATCAACTGGCCGGCTCCCAGCTCCACGTTGGTGCCCGCAGCCAGCCGTTGCCAGCCGTACTGACCCGTCTCAGCAGCCACGAAGGGTGCGGGCAACTGGTCGAGCGTACGCATCAAGGCGGCACCGGCCAAGGCGAAGTCGCCCAGGTCCGCCCGGTAAGGCCCCTTGCGGTAGTCGATCCGTTCGATGATCTCGGGGATCAGTCCGTTGACGTCCAGGTAACCCTGCCCGTGACCATGGCTGCGCAGGTTCAGCGGCACGTCATCCACGAGGGTCGTGAAGTCGGTGCCATGGTCCAGGTTGAAGCCGCGCAGGAAATACTGGTTGGCCTTGCCGCTGCCGGAATGCTGCGCGGCGATCAGCCCGGGCACGGCCTCCAGCAACTCCGCAACGCGCAGCAGCGGGCGCACCGCCAAGTCTGCGCCGCCGATGGTGCCTTCGCTGGCCGCCTCCGCCTTGCCGATCAGCCGCTCGCCACGGCCAAAAACCACGACTTCCTGCAGCTCGCTCTCCGCAACCGGTGGCGCAAGGGGGGCAGCTGTCACCGGACTGGCCAGCGCCACGGCGCCAGCAGCCATCAATACTCGCTTGATCATGGTGCTCTCAGGGCGCCGGTGTGCCGCCGCCCGGGTACCAGAATTTCTTGTGGCACAGCTCGCAGGCCTCGTCGATATTGCCGCCAGACTCCAGCAGCGCGGCGGCATCCCGTGCTTCGATGGCCTTGAGCGAGCCCAGCGCGGCGTCCTGCAGGGCCCTCGCGTAGGTCACGAAGCTTGCCCTGTCGGCCTGCAGGGCCGCATCGCTCTGCGCGGGCGTGAGGTCGCCCTGGCCCGGCGGGTTCTCGAGTGTTTGTCCGGGCAGGCCGACCTTGCGGCCCTCCATCATCAGCAGGTTGCTGCCTTCCACCAGGATCAGGGCCTGGCGCCGCACCTCGGCCCACTCCTTGTCAGTGCGCGGTTGTTTCTCTTCGTTGCCCTTGGGGCCGGAGATCGTGGCGACCGACTCCCACAGGTAGTCCGCGGCCGGATCGATCTGGCCGGCCATGAGGTCAATCACGCTGGCCGTGGGCCGGAAGTCGGGTGTCGCAGCGGTGGCAGCGGGGGCGACGGGCGGCTGCGGCTGGGCGCAGCCCGCCAGAGCCAGCACGGCGGTGGCCAGAAAGGCAGAAGACAGGACGGTATGACAGCGCATGACGGAGTTCCCTCGCAGAGCCAGGGCGCGGGATTCCGCGCCGCAGTGGCCTGTGAGGGATCTGACACGCTCTGTTGGCGAGTGTCACGAACGCTACGGTTGAGAACAGGTTACGCCGCGTTAACGTGACGTTAACGCCCGCCGGGACCCTCTCAGGCCGGCAGGATGATGCGGGGCATGTCCTGGCGGGCGCGATACAGCGTCGCAACGTGACCGATGCGCACCACCAGCTCACTCTCGGTGCGCGTGGCCAGATCGGCCAGGGCGGCGTCACGCGCTTCGCGCGGCAGGCCGGGCAGGCGAACCTTGATCAGTTCGTGGTCGTGGAGGGCGCGCACGGTCTCTGCGACCACGCCTTCGCTGATCCCGGCGTTGCCGATCAGGATCACGGGTTTGAGGGAGTGGGCAAGGCCACGCAGGTGTCGACGTTGTTTTTCGGTAAGCTGCACACCGCAATTCTAATGCTTCTGGCGCCGCGCGCGAACCCTTCCCATGACCAAACGTACCCAAAGCAGCCATGACTGGCTGAAAGAGCACTTCACCGACCCGTATGTGCTGCGCGCCAAAGCCGAAGGCTGGCGCTCGCGGGCCATCTACAAGCTCGAGCAGATGGACCGCAAGGAAAAGCTGATTAAACCCGGCCAGGTCATCCTGGACCTGGGGGCCGCCCCCGGGGGGTGGAGCCAATACGCCCGCCGCCACGTTGGCAGAAAAGGCCGGGTCGTCGCCATGGACATCCTGCCGATGGACGCCATCATGGACGTCGAATTCCTGCAGGGCGATTTCCGCGAGGAGTCGGTCATGGAGGCCCTGATCACCAGCGTGGGCGAGCGGGGCGTGGACGTCCTGCTGTCCGATATCGCGCCCAACCTCTCTGGTATGGCCGCGATCGACCAGCCGCGCTCCATGTACCTGGTGGAACTCGCCCTCGACATGGCCAACCGGGTCTTGAAGGAAGGGGGATGTGCCCTCATCAAGACCTTCCAGGGTTACGGCTTTCAGGAAGTTGTGATCGCAACGCGCAAGCATTTCAAGCGCGTGAAACTGCTCAAACCTGACGCATCCCGCGCCCGCAGTCCTGAGTTGTACTTGCTGGCGACCGGGTTCCGGATCGTGTAGCGTCTTTCTCTGCCCGCCTTGTCGAGGTCCCTCTTTTGAATGATCTGACGAAAAACATCCTGATCTGGGTCGTGATTGTGTTCGTGCTGCTGGCGGTGTTCACCCGCTACATGCCGACCGCCGGCCAGGTCCAGGAAGTGCGCTATTCGACCTTCCTTGACGACCTGCGGGCCAGCCGGGTCGAATCGGTCGTGCTGCAGGGGGACCAGATCCTCGGCGTGCGCAAGGACAAGACCCAGTTCCGTGCCTACAACCCCGAGACGGATTACTCCGCGCTCATCGGCTCCCTGCAGAAGGCCAGCGTCGGCATCGAAGGCCGGCCGCCCAAGCAGCCGAACTTCATCACCCAGCTTTTGCTGCAGCTTGCCCCGGCACTGCTGCTGATCGTCGTGTTCGTCTACATGCTGCGCCAGATGCAGGGCGCCTCCGGCGGTCGCGGCGCCATGTCCTTCGGCAAGAGCAAGGCGCGATTGCTGAGCGAGGACCAGGTCAACGTCACCTTTGCCGATGTGGCAGGCATTGACGAGGCAAAGCAAGAAGTCGGCGAAATCGTCGACTTCCTGAAAGATCCCGGCAAGTTCCAGAAACTTGGCGGCAAGATCCCCAAGGGCGTGCTGATGGTGGGTTCGCCCGGCACCGGCAAGACGCTGCTGGCGCGCGCCATTGCCGGCGAGGCCAAGGTGCCGTTCTTCACGATCTCCGGCTCCGACTTCGTCGAGATGTTCGTCGGCGTGGGTGCCTCACGCGTGCGCGACATGTTCGAGCAGGCCAAGAAGCACGCCCCCTGCATCATCTTCATCGACGAAATCGACGCTGTCGGTCGGCACCGTGGTGCCGGCCTGGGTGGCGGCCACGACGAGCGCGAACAGACTTTGAACCAGCTGCTGGTCGAGATGGACGGCTTTGAAGGCAACGAAGGCATCATCGTCATCGCGGCCACCAACCGGCCCGATGTGCTGGATCCGGCGCTGTTGCGTCCGGGCCGCTTCGATCGCCAGGTGGTCGTGCCCCTGCCCGACGTGCGGGGCCGCGAGCAGATCCTGCGTGTCCACATGCGTCGGCTGCCGCTGGGCGACGATGTAAAGCCGGCGCTCATCGCGCGCGGTACGCCGGGCTTCTCCGGTGCCGACCTGGCCAATCTGGTCAACGAGGCCGCGCTGTTTGCGGCGCGTTCCAACCTGCGCCTGGTGTCCATGGAGCAGTTCGAGCGTGCGAAGGACAAAATCCTCATGGGTGCCGAGCGGCGCTCCATGGTCATGAGCGACGAAGAAAAGCGCATGACGGCCTATCACGAGGCCGGGCACGCCATCGTGGGCCTTACCGTTCCGGAGCATGACCCGGTCTACAAGGTCACGATCATTCCGCGCGGCCGTGCGCTGGGCGTCACGCAGTTCCTGCCCGAGCAGGACCGCTATTCCATGAGCAAGCGCCGCATCCAGAGCGCCATCGCGACGCTGTTCGGCGGCCGCATTGCCGAAGAGCTGATCTTCGGCAACGACGCGGTCACCACGGGTGCCTCCAACGACATCGAGCGGGCCACCGAGCTGGCGCGCAACATGGTGACCCGCTGGGGCCTGTCAGACCGACTGGGTCCGCTCAGCTATTCCGAAGAGGCCGGCGAAGTGTTCCTCGGTCGCAGCGTCACGCAGCACAAGCAGGTGTCTGATGGCACCGCCCTGGTCATCGACGAAGAAGTGCGTAGCGTGATTGAGACGAACTACACGCGGGCCAAGGAGATCCTCGTCGAGAAGATCGATTGCCTGCATGCCATGGCCGATGCCCTGGTCAAGTACGAAACCATCGGTGACGAGCAGATCCGCGAAATCATGGCGGGCAAGCCCCCGACGCCGCCGCCGGGCTGGGACAGCTCGATGGGCAGCCAGCCGCCTAGCGGTGGCGCGCCGGACGGGCGACCGGCCTTCGGTTCGCCTGCCAGCCAGCACTGATCCTTATCCCGGACGGGCCGCAGGGTTCGTCCGGATTGGAAAGCGCCATGAACCTCCACTGCGCAGGCCGGGTCCTGGATCTCTCCCGGCCCGTTGTCATGGGCGTGCTCAATGTCACGCCCAATTCCTTTTCGGATGGCGGCCGTTTCATCGACCCGGAGGCGGCCCTGGCACAGGGGCTGGCGATGGTCGCCGACGGTGCCGCCATCATCGACGTGGGCGGCGAATCCACGCGCCCTGGTGCCGACCCGGTTTCTCTGCAACAGGAGCTTGACCGGGTCATTCCCGTCATCGAACGGTTGCGCTCGGCCTGCGATGCCGTGATTTCCATCGACACCATGAAGCCCGTGGTCATGCGTGAGGCTGTGGCCGCCGGTGCGGGCCTGATCAACGATGTCATGGGATTGCGGGCCGAGGGGGCCCTGGAGGCCGCGGCGGCAGGTTCGGCGGCCGTCTGTCTCATGCACATGCAGGGCGAGCCCCGCACGATGCAGCAGGCTCCCCACTATGACGAGGTCGTGACGGAAGTCGACGCCTTCCTGCGGGGGAGGGCGCAGGCTTGCCTTGCCGTGGGCATTGCGCCTGAGCGGATCTGCCTCGATCCGGGATTCGGGTTCGGCAAATCGCTGGACCACAATCTCGACCTGCTGGCGGGCCTGCGGCGCCTGGCGGGCGGACCCTATCCGCTGCTGGTGGGGTTATCCCGCAAGTCGCTGCTGGGCAGCCTGCTGGGCCGTCACGTTGACGATCGCCTGCCGGGCAGCCTCGCCCTGGCGACGATCGCGGTGCTGGGCGGTGCGCGGATTGTTCGCAGCCACGACGTGGCCGCTACATGGGATGCAGTGCGGGTCGCGGACGCGATCGCCAGGAGAAGTTGACGATGGCACGAACCTATTTCGGGACTGATGGCGTGCGTGGTCGGGTGGGCGTGCACCCCCTGACCGTGGACTTCGCGCTGCGTCTGGCCAGTGCTGCGGCCCGCGTCCTGGCGCCCAATGGGGGCACGGTCTTCATCGGCAAGGACACCCGTCTTTCGGGCTACATGTTCGAGGCTGCGCTGGAGGCGGGCTTCGTCGCGGCAGGTGTCGATGTGCAGTTGCTGGGTCCGCTGCCCACGCCGGGCATCGCCTACCTCACCACGCGCGTGAAAAACAGCTTCGGCGTGGTCATCAGTGCTTCGCACAACCTGTACGAAGACAACGGCATCAAGTTCTTCGATTCCACTGGCGGGAAGCTCTCCGACGAACTGGAAGAGCGCATTGAGGCCGAGCTGGAAAGCGACGTGGTAACACGCCCGTCCAATCTGCTGGGTCGCGCCCGTCGCGCCGATCAGTTGCGCGAGGACTACCAGGCTTTTTGTGCCGCCAGCGTGCCCGGCGGGCTCGACCTGCAGGGCATGAAAATCGTCATCGACTGCGCCAATGGTGCCGGCTACAAGGTGGGGCCGCGGCTGCTGGCCGACCTGGGTGCCGACATCATCCCGATCGGCTGTTCACCCAACGGTAGAAACATCAACGATGGCTGTGGTTCCACCTCGCCGGGGCTGCTCCAGCTGACGGTGCCGGGTGTGCGCGCGGCCCTCGGCGTCGCCCTGGACGGGGACGGCGATCGCCTGGTCATGGTGGACAATCTGGGCCGTATCGTGGACGGCGATCAGCTGCTCTACATCATCGCCTGCGCGCGTCAGGCGGAAGGCTCGCTTCGCGGCCCCGTGGTGGGCACCGTCATGAGCAACCTCGGTCTGGAGGTCGCCCTGCGGGCCAAGGGCATCGAATTCCGCCGGGCCAGCGTGGGCGATCGGCATGTGCTGACGATGCTCAAGGAGCACGGCGGCGTGATCGGTGGTGAGTCTTCGGGCCACATCCTGTGCCTCGATCGCACGACCACCGGAGACGCGTTGATCGCAGCGCTGCAGGTGCTGGCCGTCATGCGCAGCACCGGCCGCACCCTTGCCGAGCTCTCGGCCGATATGCCGCGCTTTCCCCAGATCCTTATCAATGTTCGGGTTGCCACCCGTTTCGATCCGTTCGGTATCCCGGCCGTGTGTGAGGCCGTCAGCCGCGTCGAGCAGCGTCTGGGCGGCGAGGGCAGGGTGGTTTTGCGCGCCTCTGGCACTGAACCGGTGATCCGGGTCATGGTGGAAGGCCGCGAAGAGGCCGAAACGCGTAGCTGCGCCGACGACATCGTCAGGGCCGTGCAGGCCGCCAGCACGCAACGCTCGACATAATTGCACCCGTGCAGGCGCGCCGTTATGATCGCGCGCCTTTCGTGAAGTGCTGACCTCTCGACTCCAAGGACTGCTGGCATGCGCCGCAAAATCGTCGCCGGAAACTGGAAGATGCATGGCTCGCGTGCCGAAAACACGCAGCTCGTAGAGAGCATTACCTCTGGTTTTGCCGGGGCTGCCGGTACCGAGTGCGTCATCCTCCCGCCGTTCGTCTACCTGCACGATGTCTCCCG
>CANGFJ010000140.1 GCA_947453065.1 Pseudomonadota bacterium | reverse complement strand
GGCCGGATGGCCCGGAAGCGCAGGCGATCACCGGGGCGCAGCTGGCCGATCTTCCACAACTCGGCCAGCGCGATCGTGGCAGGGCAGACAAAACCGCCCAGGCTCGGTCCATCGGGACCGAGGATCACGGGCATGTCGCCGGTGAAGTCGATGCTGCCAATGGCGTAGGCGTTGTCATGGATGTTGGAAGGATGCAGGCCCGCCTCGCCGCCATCACGGCGCGCCCAGCGCGGCTTGGGGCCGATCAGGCGTACGCCGGTGCGGCTGGAGTTGTAGTGCACCTCCCAGTCGGTGGCGTAGAAGGTTGCGATGTCTTCGTCGGTGAAGAAGTCCGGCGCGCCATGCGGGCCGTCGATGACGCCGATGTCCCAGTGCGTGCCATAGGTCGGTCGCAGCGGTGCGGGCAGTGGCTGGCAACGGTCCAGTGAACCCTGTGACTGCGGCAGGCGCAGCACATCGCCTACGCGAAGCGCGCGGCCGCCGTGGCCGCCAAAACGTCCCAGCGTGAAGGTGGAGCGACTGCCCATGTAAACGGGCACATCCAGTCCACCCTGCACGGCCAGGTAGCTGCGTTGTCCGCCGCCTTCGATGCGACCCAGCTTCAGGACTGTGCCTGCCGGGATGGCAATCGGTTCCCAGAATGCCACGGGGGCGTCATTGAGCGTCGCCTGCATCGTGGCGCCGGCCAACGCGATAACGGTGGGCGTGGCGAAGCGCAGCGTCGCACCCGTGACGGTCATTTCCAGTGCAGCAGTGCCTTCTGGATTGCCGAGCAGGCGGTTGGCCAGGCGCAGGGCCAGCGCATCCATCGGGCCTGACGGCGGGACGCCCACGTCCCACAGGCCCTGGCGACCGGGCCAGTCCTGCACAGTGGTCATCGTGCCCGGCTGCAGCACTTCGATGCCGGGCAACTCCAGCGAGTGGCTGTTGAGCAGGCGCGTGGTCTGCCGACCAGCGATGAATTCAGGGTGTTCGAGGATCGAACACAGATAGGGCAGGTTGGTTTCGATGCCGTGGATGCGGGATTCGGCCAGTGCGGCACCCAGGGCGGCGATGGCCGCTTCGCGCGTGGCGCCGCGCGCGATGACCTTGGCGAGCATCGGGTCGTAATACGCGCTGACCTCGGTGCCGGTTTCTATCCAGCCGTCCACGCGCAGGTGCTGCGGGAAGCTCACTTCCGTGAGCAAGCCGCTGGAGGGCCGAAAGCCCCGCGCCGGGTCTTCGGCATACACGCGCGCCTGGATCGCATGGCCCACCGGCTCATGGCGATGGGCGTCGAGATCCGGCGCTTCCCCGGCCGCGACGCAAATCATCCAGTCGACCAGGTCCACACCACCCACTTCCTCGGTGACGCCGTGCTCCACCTGCAGGCGCGTGTTCACTTCCAGGAAATAGAACTGCGCCGTGTCGGCGTCGTACACAAACTCCACGGTGCCCGCCGAACGATAGCCGACGGCCTTGCCCAGCTTCACGGCCGCCGCCTGCAGTTCCGCGCGCACGGCGTCGGTGAGTCCGGGTGCCGGGGTTTCTTCGATGACCTTCTGGTTGCGACGCTGCACCGAGCAGTCGCGCTCGCCCAGTGCCACCACGCGGCCTTCGCCATCACCGAAGAGCTGTACTTCGATGTGCCGCGCACGCGCGACGAACTTCTCCAGGAAGACGCCGGCATCCTTGAAGTTGTTGGCGGCCAGGCGTTTGACCGCCTCGAAAGCCTGGCTGAGGTCGGCTGCCGAGGCGCACTGCTGCATGCCGATGCCGCCACCGCCGGCGGTGCTCTTGAGCATCACCGGATAGCCGATGCGTTCTGCCTCGCCGAGCGCCGCAGGCAGGTCCTGTAGCAGGCCGCTGCCGGGCAGTAAAGGCAGGCCATTGGCCGCGGCCAGCGCACGCGCTGTGTGCTTGAGCCCGAAGTCGCGCATCTGCGCAGGGGTCGGGCCGATGAAGGCGATGCCGGCCGCTTCGCACTGCGATGCAAACTCTGCGTTCTCGGAGAGGAAGCCATAGCCCGGGTGGATGGCCTGCGCGCCGGTCTTTAGGGCCACCTCGAGGATACGATCCTGCCGCAGGTAGCTGTCGGTGGCGGGCGCCGTGCCGATGCAGTAGGCCTCGTCGGCCAGGCGGGCATGGGGCGCGTTCTCATCGGCCTCCGAATACACGGCCACCGAGGCGATGCCCATGCTGCGCAGGGTACGGAGGATGCGGCAGGCAATGGCGCCGCGGTTGGCAATCAATACTTTTGTAAACATCGCGCAGTCCTGTGGGTCCTGCGCCAGGTCGTCCCGGCTAGGTAAATAAGAAGCGCGACGGGTCGTCCCGCCGGCCGGCGTGGAGTTACGCCGCGTCCCAGGCCGTCACGCGCACGGGCGTGGGGTCATAGGCGTTACAGGGGTTGTTGAGCTGCGGGCAGTTGGAGATCAGCACCAGCACGTCCATCAGCGCGAGCAGCTGAACGTGGCGCCCGGCGGCGGAGATGCCATCGGCGAATTCCAGTTGGCCTTGCGGCGTCACCGGCACATTCATGAAGAAGTTGATGTTGCTGGGCAGGTCGCGCTTGCTGAGCCCGTCATCATGCTGCGCGAGGGCGAGCAGGAAGCTGTCGCGGCAGCTGTGCATGTGACGTTTGTCCAGCGCATAGCGCACGGTGTTGCTCTCGGCCGAGCAGGCGCCGCCCAGTGTGTCGTGGCGGCCGCAGGTGTCTTCGACAATCTGCAGCATGGGGCGATTGCGGTTGGACAACAGCTGGCTGCCGGTCGTGAGGTACAGGCTGCGCTGTGCCTGGAGCGTGTCCTGCGCGCTGTAGTGTTCGTGCGTGTCGGCAGCGTTGTAGAACAGCGTGTCGACGGCCTGGTTGCCCTTGAGGTCTTCGATGCGCAGCAACTGGCCGCGACGCACGATGCCCATCCAGGGGTCGCCGGCGGCGACCACGGTATCGAGGCTGGGGTGTTTCTGGTTGCTCATGACAGGTACAGCATCTCGGTGTTGCGGTAGCCGCGTTCGTTCTCGGGGCAGCGTGTGCGGCAGGCGTCGTCTGCGGCGAGCGGCGCGGAGCGCAGGGCCTGCAGCAGCACATCCGGCGGCGCGTAGGTGTTGCCAGAGGCCAGCGGATGCGGGCCCGCGTGCAGCAGCACGATCGTGTCCATTTCGAAACGCAGCTCTACGTGGTCGCCCGCGGAACAGTGGTTCGTGGCCAGGGCCAATTGACCCGCCTCGCTCACCGTTACTTTGCTGAAGAAATTGATGTTGGCGACCAGGTCGCGCTCGCCCAGTCCGTGCTTGCCCAGTTCCACCCGCATGGCGTCATGGCCACTGATATAGCGGTCGTTGCGCTGTTCCTGGAACCGGGTTGCGCCATAGTGCTTGTTGATATGCGCAGCATCGGTCAGGCCACACAGTGGGTCATGCCAGCCGCAGCTGTCTGCGGTAATGCCAAACAGCACGCGACCCATGTCGGAGTAGCCGACGCAGCCGGTGGTCAGCATGGCGGTGTGCTGGGCCTTGAGCGTGTCGGCCATGTTGTAGCGTTCCAGCGGCTGCTCGCGGCTGTAGAAGAGGGCGGCCACGTTGGCCTCTGGGCCCTGGGTGGTCAGGCGCAGGCTTACGCCGCGCCGCAGGACACCCGACCAGTGCGCGCCGCCCGGCAGCCGGTGTTCCCACAGGAGAGGTGCTTCACGCACTGTCTTGATCGTCATCGCTTGCTCCAGGCACAGTAATCGAGCAGGGAACTGCAAGGGCCATACCATGGCTATGCCCACTGTAGGCACGCTCCACAACGGGTCGCGGTCGGGTATGCACCATGTTCGAACGGGTGCCTGCAGGACTGCCCCGCGCCGGTGCGGTGCGGGGTGGGCGGTCAGTCTGGCGTATCGGCCGTCTTCAGGGCCTTCAAGTAGGCCTGCGCCAGGGATTCGGCGAACAGGTGGGGCGGCTGGCCTTCGGGTGTTTGCATCAGGTTGCGATACAGGTCGCCGTAGATATCCCAGCAGGCATTGGAGTCGCTGCCCCGGGCCGTGGTGCGCGCGGCAATGCCATCGGGGTCCAGGTGCTTCATGAAGGCATGGACGGCCTCGCCCAGTGCGGGGCGCAGCGCTGCGTCGTGGCCCTTGGCGGTGGCGAAGGCAGAGCGCAGGAGCATCAGCGCATCCAGGTCCCGGCTCTCATGCCCCGTCAGCAGGCGCAGCAGGTACTCGTTGGCGGCCAGCGAGTCGGGGGCGGGGCCTTCGCGTTCGGGTTTGGGCACGATGATCTGGTGCTGGTGCTGGAAGTCGCGCTGCACGCGGACGATGTCCTGCAGGCCCAGCACGGCCTCGCGCAGCAGCTGGCCGGCCAGCAGCAGCATTCGGGATTCGGCCTCCGGCGGCAGGTTCGCTGCGTCAATGCCCGCCCCGCGGCAGAAGGTCTGCAGGCCGGCGCGTACGTCGTGGGAGGAGGGCGCATGGCCGTCCAGGCGGGCGCGGGTCGCTGCGCGGGCACGCTGCAGCCGCTCTTCGGGCGCAGCGGCTGCGCCGTCTCCCACCAGCAGGTCTTCCAGATTCAGGGAATCCCAGCTGTCGACGTGCTCGTTGGCGGCCGGGGCAGCGTTGGTAGTGCGCAGCGGGGTGACCACGTCCACGGCCACAAGGGACGCTGACAGGCTGCTGGCAACTTTGATGTCGGTGTCGGCGAGGGTGGCGTCGATCCGCACGCGCAAGTGGTAGTCCCCCATGCGCAGGTCCTCGCCGTCCCGCAGTTCATGCTGCGCGCGGACGCCGACCGGGGTGGTGGCGCCATTGACGTAGACACCATTGGAACTGGTGTCCTGCAGGTAATAGCGCCCGTCGCGGCAGTGGATGCGGGCATGGTGGCTGGAGACGTAGCGCTGGGCGTCGGGCAGGACCCAGTCGTTGTCCTGCGCCCGGCCGATGCTCC
Source organism: Pseudomonadota bacterium (assembly GCA_947453065.1). Lineage (GTDB taxonomy): Bacteria > Pseudomonadota > Gammaproteobacteria > Steroidobacterales > Steroidobacteraceae > ZC4RG30. Next base: position 2,071 of record CANGFJ010000140.1, on the reverse strand, counting down.
CGCCGCCCACGCCGAACACCGCCCGGGCGAGTTCGCCCAGTGTGTTCCGCTGGTCGCTGATGATCTGCAAGCGCAAGGCCATGAGCCGCCCTGTCCTCTCTGCCGTTCCTGCCTATAATGCGAACCCGCCCGTCAGTCGGCTGCCCGTCCGGGTTCTTATGTCATCCCAACACATCTTCAAGATTTTGTTCGTGAACCAGGGCAAGGTTTACGAGGTGTATGCGCGCAAGGTCAGCCATGGCGACCTCTTTGGCTTTATCGAGGTCGAAGATCTGGTCTTCGGCGAACGTGCCGGCATCGTCGTCGATCCTGCCGAAGAGCGGATCAAGAGCGAATTCGAGGGTGTGAAGCGCAGCTACCTGCCCATGCACTCGGTGCTGCGCATCGACGAAGTCAGCAAGCGCGGCACCAGCAAAATCACCCAGTACGACGGCAACGTCACCCCCTTTCCGTCGCCGGTCTATGCACCGTCGGCGGGCGACCCGGGCCGCAAGCCCTGAAGCTCAAGGCCATGCTCCAGATTACCGGCGGTCCCGCCGCTTCCGATTTCCGTCTCGTCAAACTCCTCGAGCAGCTGCGGGGCATCGAGCCGCGCGTCAGCGCCGTGCGGGCCCGCTTTACCCACCTGGTCGATGTGGCCGGGCCACTGGCCGATGGCGAGATGCAGGTGCTGCAGGGACTGCTGGCCTACGGGCCGCGGTACGAGGCCGGCGCCGTGCTGCCGGGCCAGCTGCTGCTGGTGGTGCCGCGTCCTGGCACGACCTCGCCGTGGTCGAGCAAGGCCACGGATATCGCCCACGTCTGCGGCCTGGCTGCCGTGCGGCGCGTCGAGCGGGGCATCGAATATTGGGTCGAGGCGGACAGTGAGTTGGATGTGGCCAGTCTGCGAGCGCTGGGCGCTGCGCTGCACGACCGCATGACCGAAGCGGTGCTGCTGGATCTGGTCGACGCCGAGCGTCTGTTTGTGCGCGAGGCTGCGCGGCCGCTGCGCAGCGTGTCACGGGAGGTCGAGGCCCTGGCCCGCGCCAACCGCGAGATGGGCCTGGCCCTGAGCGCGGACGAGGTGGACTACCTGGCCACGAGCTTCGCGCGGCTGGGTCGCGACCCCACCGACGTGGAGTTGATGATGTTCGCGCAGGCGAACTCCGAGCATTGTCGCCACAAGATCTTCAACGCCGACTTCGTGATCGACGGCGTCGAGCAGCCCAAGTCGCTGTTCGCGATGATCCGCAACACGCATGCGCTCGCGCCCGAGGGCGTGCTCTCGGCTTACCGCGACAATGCGTCGGTCATCGAAGGCTCGCCGGCCACGCGCTATTTCCCGGACCCGGCCACGGGCATCTATCGGGGCAGCGACGAGCACGTCGACATTCTGATGAAGGTCGAGACGCACAATCATCCGACCGCGATCTCGCCCTTTGCGGGCGCGGCGACGGGCTCGGGCGGCGAGATCCGCGACGAGGGCGCCACGGGCAAGGGTGCCAAGCCCAAGGCCGGCCTGGTGGGCTTTTCGGTGTCGAACCTGCGCATCCCGGGCTTCGAGCAGCCCTGGGAGCAGGATTTCGGCAAGCCGGATCGCATCGTCAACGCGCTCGACATCATGCTCGAGGGCCCGATCGGCGCGGCGGCGTTCAACAACGAGTTTGGCCGGCCCTGCATCGCAGGCTATTTCCGCCCCTTCGAACAGGCCGAAGATGCCGCAGGCCGTCGGGTGCGCGGCTATCACAAGCCGATCATGATCGCCGGTGGCCTGGGCAACATCCGCCGCGACCATGTCGAGAAAGACGACTGTCCGGTGGGGGGCCACGTGGTGATCCTGGGCGGCCCGGCCATGCTCATCGGCCTGGGCGGCGGCGCGGCCTCGTCGATGGACAGCGGTGCCTCGAGCGCCGACCTGGACTTCGCCTCGGTGCAGCGGGGCAACCCCGAGATGCAGCGGCGCGCGCAAGAGGTCATCGACCGCTGCTGGGCGCTGGGCGATGCCAACCCCATCCACCTGATTCACGACGTGGGCGCCGGTGGCCTGTCCAACGCGGTGCCCGAAGCGGTCTCGCACAGCCAGCGCGGCGCG
>CANGFJ010000139.1 GCA_947453065.1 Pseudomonadota bacterium | reverse complement strand
GGCACTATCAAGGCGGCGTCACGTTGACCCGTTTGAATATTGACCGACACAGTCATGTCCTGGCGCAGATAGTCGGGCACCGGATCGACCCTGAGCCGCAGGTCGACCGTGCCGCGCTGGGCATCGACGCCCGGGGCAATGAACCGCACCACCGCCGGGAAGGGCCGGTCGGGCCAGGCGTCCGCCACGCAGCGCGCGGCTTGGGCCAGCGCCAGCACCGCGAGGTTCTTCTCATCGACAGGCAGCAGGATCTCGGTGTCGCCCTGCAGGGCGATGTCGAACAACACGCGGCCGGGCTGCACCAGGTCACCCGGCTCGACCTTGCGCGTCAGCACGGTGCCATCGACCTCAGCACGCAGCACAGTCTTGGCCTGCGCGGCACGCGCCGCCGCCAGTCGTTCGCGCAGTTGCTGTTCGTCGGATTGGCCGGGGGCCAGTGCGCCAGCGGCCAAGCGCGCCTTGTCGGCGCCCGCGCGGGCCACCAACTCGGCCTGCTCGGATTGCTCCAGCACTTCGCGTGCGATGAGCTGCCGTGTGTAGAGGTCGGCACGACGCTGCCGTTCGCGCGTGGCCTGCGCCAACTGCGCCTCGGCCTGCCGCAGGGCAGCCTCGGACTGTGGCCGTGTGGAACGCAGCAGCGAATCGAGCGCGCCCTGCGCCTCGCGTACCCGGGCGGCGAGGTCGTCCGATCGCAAGACCAGCAAGACATCACCACGCCGAACCCGGTCGCCTTCCTGCACGCGTCGCTCCAGCACGACGCCCGTGACCTCGCTGCCGACCTGTGCCCGCGAAGTCGTGATGACACGACCCGTGGCCACGACGGTCTGCACCAGCGGGCGGGATTCGATGCGGTAGCCGGGGAGCAACGGCCCTTGCCCGTGACGGTAGAGCAGGAACCCGAGCACGACAGCCAGAGCCAGTGAAAACAGCACAACCGGGCGTTTCAGGGCAGCGAGTCTCAAGCGGACACTCCACAGGTTGGGGAGGCCCTACGCTACACCAGCTGGCCCGGCGCCGGCGGCGTCAATCCTCATCGCGGGCGCTACGATGGCATTCCACGCAGTCCCGGTAGTCCTTGATGCCTTCCTCGGCATGCTTCTCGCGCAGCGACTCTTGGGTGTGCTCATGGCAGCCGTAACAGGTATAGCCGCTGTAATCGCCGCCGGCGTGGCAGGTCTCGCAGTGCGCAGCGTGATCGCCGTCCAGCAAGAACAGCGTGTCGTGGTCGAACGTCGCCGGATGCCAGCGCTGGGAATCGTGGCATTGACTGCACTCACCTTTGATCTGGCGATGCAGTCCGTCAGCAGGGGGCGCATGACAGGTCGTACAGGCACCGCGGACTTCCGCGCGCAGCAGGGAATGGGCGAAACGCGTCTCGGCCAGGACCACGGCGCGCCCCTGGTGGCCGCTATGGCAAGCGCTGCAGTCCGGCTCGATGAGGTCGCGGTGAAACGCAACGTTGCGTTGACGCCCTGCCAAGGTCACGCCAGCCGCCGTTTTCAACCCGATATCCGCCAGGGCATGGCAGGTTTGGCAGCGCGCCGGGGAGGCTCCGCGCCAGGGCGCGTGGCAGGCAAAGCAGTCGTCAGCGAGTTCAGCGTGCCCCGGCTGCAGTGGCCCCGGAGCGATCATTGCCAGGGGTTTGCCGAAGACCAGCGCGATGATGGCCAGCACGACCAGGGCCACGCCGCCTTGTAGCCAGCGACGCCTCACCGCCAGCTCCAGAAGACGAAGATGCTGAGAATATGCGCCAGCGCCAGCACCCCGAATGCGAAGGCAATGGGAAAGTGCACGATGCGCCATTGCTTGACCAGGTCGAGCGTCAGGCTGTCGCTGTGCAGTTGCGCGTCGGCACTGTCGCTGGCTACGCCATCGACACGCAGCTGCTCGCGTGCCCCGGCAAGGCGCTGCCTGGCGCGTTTGAGCAGGTATTTGCCAGTCAGCCCACTGATGACATTGATCAGCATGGCGCCAATCGCCAGCCATGCGAGCAGGGCGTTGAAATGGATACCCGCGTGGACCAGCACCAGCAGGGAGCCCACCCAGGCCAGGCGCTCATGCAGGCGCAGGAGCGTCGACGGATTTCCGTGGTGGATCAGGCCACGCTTGCGCAGCGAATAGCCCAGCGAAACAAGAATCAGCAGCGTGCCAGGAATGCCCAGGTACCGACCGATCCAGCCCAGCTGCAACAAGTGCAAGAGGCCGTCGCACAGCAGGGCCACCGCGCCCAGCGCAGCCAGTGCGCCCAGAAACGGCAGAACGTCCAAACGGAGGATGCGCACCTGCATGATACCCAGCACCCTCGCACCGGCCGGCCGCCGGTGCGTTGATCTGGGTCAATCGCGCAGGCGAAAGCTAGCGCAGCTTCTCGGGCAGGGAAACGGACAGCTCGAGGACGTCATGGCCGCCGTCCTGCTCGACGTTGACCTGGACCGAGTCCGGATCAACGTTCACGTACTTGCGGATGACCTCAAGCAGTTCACGGCGCAGCAATGGCAGGAAGTCGGGGGCACCCCGGCTGCTGCGCTCCTGCGCGACGATGATGCGCAGGCGTTCCTTGGCAACGTTGGCGGTGGCAGGCGTACGACGGAACAGGTCTAGCAGTCCCATATCAGCCTCCGAACATGCGGGTGAAGAAGCCCTTCTTGGCCTCGTCGATGAAACGCAGCGGGCGCTCTTCGCCCAGCAGTCGCGCCACCGCATCGCCGTAGGCTTCAGACACGTCGGTGCCTTCATTCAGGATGACAGGGGTGCCGGCATTGGACGCCGACAGCACCTCGGGGGACTCGGGGATCACGCCGATTACGTCGAGGCCCAGGATCTCCTTGACGTCGGTGATGCTGAGCATCTCGCCGGCCGCCACGCGCCGCGGGCTGTAGCGCGTGAGCAGCAGGTGCTCCTTGACGCCGCCGTTGCCCTTTTCGGCCCGCTCGGTCTTGCTGGCCAGCAGGCCCAGGATGCGGTCGGAATCGCGCACGGAAGAGACTTCGGGGTTCACGACGACCACGGCGCGGTCGGCGTAGTACATGGCCAGGTGCGCGCCCTTCTCGATGCCAGCCGGCGAATCGCACAGGATGTAATCGAAGCCTTCGGCGATCAGCTCGTCGAGCACCTTGCGCACGCCCTCGGCCGTCAGCGCATCCTTGTCGCGCGTCTGCGAGGCCGCCAGGACATGCAGCGTTTCGATACGCTTGTCCTTGATCAGGGCCTGCTTGAGCGTGCAATCGCCGTTGATGACGTTGACGAAGTCATACACCACGCGCCGCTCGCACCCCATGATGAGGTCGAGGTTGCGCAGGCCGATATCGAAGTCGATAACGGCCACTTTCTTGCCGGTGCGGGCCAGGCCACAGGCCAGGCTGGCCGACGTGGTGGTCTTGCCGACGCCGCCCTTGCCGGAAGTCACGACGATGATTTCTGTCACGGGAATGCTGTCTCCTCGAATAAATGTAAGACCCGCAGCGCTCAGGCGCCGATGCGGGTAAAGCGCAATTCTTCGCCATCGAGCCAGGCCTGCACGGGTTGGCCGGCCAGCTCGGCGGGCAAGGTCTCAAATACCCGGAAGACCCCGGCGATGGCAACCAGCTCGGCACGGAATTCCTGGCAGAACACACGCGCCGTGGCATCGCCACGGACGCCCGCCATGGCACGCCCGCGCAAGGCGCCGTAGATGTGCACGCAGCCATCGGCCATGACCTCGGCACCGGCACCGACAGTGGCTGTGACCACCAGGTCGCGGTCGCGGCCATAGACGCGCTGGCCGGAGCGCACGGTCTGCGCGTGGATCAGCGCCGGCACACCACCCTGGGGCGGTGGCGGCTCGACGGCCTTGTGGGCCTCGGTCTGGGCCTTGGCGGTCTTCTGCTCGGGCGGGCGACTCAGCTGGCGGAAGCCCCCCAGCACAGCCAGCCCCAGTTCCGGCGCCAGCGTATCGGAAAGCGGCGACGTGTCGGCCAGCCCCACGGTGATCATGCCGGCACGGCGCACCGCGTCGATGACCCCGCGCAGTTCAACCCCGTCGGGTTCCTGCTCAAGCGCGCTGAGGTCCAGGCAAACGCCCGTGCGCTGGAAAAACTGCGGCGCGCTGGCGATACGGCCACTCAGTTCATCGAGGATCGTGCCCGGATTCATCGTGCGCAGGCGGACCTGCAGCAGCCCCACCTGGCCAAACCGAAGGTCAATGGCGGATGCGCTGGACGCATCGGCGGCTTTTTTCATCGGGAGACCAGGCGTCGGGCGGGGAAGGACCCGTAGTGTACGGGTCGCAGCCTCCTGATCCTAGCGTCCCTGAAGGGCAGCACGGACCCGCTGCGCCGTCAGCGGGGCCCGCCGCAGCCGCACGCCTGTCGCGTCAAAAAAGGCATTGGCAATGGCTGCCGGCATGCAACGGATGGTCGGCTCGCCCGCTCCGGAAGGGGCCGCGTTGGTGGGGTTGATCATCACCACGTCGACGGCCTCGGGCACGTCCTGCATCTCGACGATGGGGTAGCTGGCCCAGTCCACGCTCTGCACGGTGTCGGCGCTGAAACGCACCTCCTCGAACAGCGTGCGCGACAGGCCATGGATGACATTGCCCTCGATGGTCTGGTGCAGGCCCCGCGGGTTCACCACCAGGCCACAGTCGTGGGCCACGGTGATGCGGCGGGCCCAGATGCGCCCGGTGGTCGCATTGACCTCGATCTCGGCAATGATGGCCACGACCGTCTCGTTGCGCTGGGAATAGGCGATGCCGCGGCCCTTGAGCAGCCCTGTGCGGCGCGGCTTGCCGGGCGCGGCCGGGCGCGGGGTCCAACCCGCCTTCTCGGCGACGGCCTTGACCACAGCGATGTCCCGCGGGGCGGTGAGGTAGCGTAGGCGGAAGGCAACCGGGTCTTCGCCCGTGGCGTGCGCCAGCTCATCGATGAACTGCTCACTGCCGAAATGCACCTCGGGACCCAATGGATCGCGCAGGTGCGAGGTGCGCAGCGGTGAATAGCGCTGCTGCAGCGGCGCAATGACCTCCCAGGCCAGGCGCTTGGCCGCAAAGCCGTAGCTTTCAGACGGCGTACCCAGGCCCAGGTCGGCGTTGAGCGGCAAGCCCAGCGACTGGCCGGCCAGCGTGTCGCCCGGGTCGGCTTCGTGGAAGGCCACGTTCACGCGCGAGAGGCCGCGGGCGGTGAAGTCATAGCCGATGACCTTGCCCGTGGCGTCCAGCGCGGCGCGCGCGCGGTGCACGCAGGCCGGGCCTTTCGGGTCCCAGGCCGTGCCGTCGTGGCGCATGCCCTGCACGCGCACCGGCTGGCCCAGCCGCTTGGAGAGCCAGGCCGCGTCCATCGCGGCATCGCCGGCGTCGTTGCGGCCATAAGAGCCCGGGCCCATCACCCAGATGCTGCGCACGGCAGCCGGCGGCAGGCCCAGCAGCTTGGCCACGCCATCGCGGGTGGAGTGCGGCTTCTGCGAGCCGGTCCAGACCGTGGCATGGTCGGCCTGCACATCGGCGATGGCGCAGGCCGGGCCCATGCTCGAATGCGACTGCAGCGGCCACTCGTACTCGGCCTCGATGATGCGGGCTGCGCCCGCGAAGGCGGCCTGGAGGTCGCCCTGCTTCAGGGGCTCTTCACGGCGCAGGACCGGCGCCTTGCGGATGTGCGCATGCAAGCCCTCGGAACCGGGCCAGCGCGTGGCCGGGTCACCCTGCACCCAGTGCACCACCAGCTCGCGGGCGGCCTGCACAGCCACCCATTCGGTGGGCGCCACCACGGCCAGGAAGTCCTGCTCGTGGACCACGCGCGCCTGTGCATGGCGGGCAATAGAGCTGGCCTCGACGCTGCCCACACGCTGGCCGGCCTTTGGGGGGCGGACCATGCGGGCGTGCAGCAGGCCGGGCAGCGACACGTCCGTGACGAAGTCCTTGGTGCCGAAGACTTTGCCAACGAGGTCGCGGCGCGGCACCGACTGCCCGACGATGCGGTAGTCCGCAGGCGATTTCGGCACCGCGCGGACTTTGATGTCCATCAGGTTGCCGGTGGCCTTGTTCCACTCGACCTGCGCGTGGAACTGACGGCCACCGATCAGCTCGGCATAAGTCACCTGCTGGCTGAGCGTGTCGCGCACGCTGATGGTGCCGTCGCGCACCGACAGCCGCGCCACCGGCACCGCAAAGCGCGTGGCTGCGGCCTCGAGCAGGATGCGTCGCGCTTCGGCTGCGGCATTGCGCAGCGGGCGGCCGCCATGCGAGACGCCATAGCTGCCCGAGGCGCCGCCCTGGTTGCAGGTCAGGGCCGTGTCGCCCATGACCACGGTGACGCGACCCACCTCGACATCGAGCTCTTCGGCCACGATCTGCGCGATGGCCACTTCGAGGCTGTGACCCATGTCCATCTTGCCGAAGAAGGCCTGCACGCTGCCGTCGGGCAGGATGGCGATCCAGGAATCGAGCTCGCCAGGAAGTGGCTGGGGCGGCAGGCCCGCGTTGGCCGTGGCCTGGCCGAAAGCCTCGGGCAGCAGCGCAACGCTGACCACCAGCGCACCGCTGGCCTGCAGGAACTGACGACGCGACACGCCGTTCATACGAGCTTCGCCTGGGCGCGCTTGATGGCCCGCAAGATGGACAAGTGCGTGCCACAGCGGCACTTGAGTCCTGCGAGCCCCTCGCGCAGCTGTGCATCGGTCGCGTGCGGGTTGGTCTGCAGCAAGGCCGCAGCCGTCATGATCCAGCCATTGATGCAGTAGCCACACTGCGGCACCTGCTCATCGACCCAGGCCTGCTGCAGCGGATGCGGATGCTCTGGCGTGCCGAGGCCGCGCAAGGTGGTGACAGCATGGCCTTCCACGACGGACGCCGGCACGCTGCAACTGCGCAAGGCCGCGCCATCCAGATGCACGGTGCAGGCACCGCACTGCGCCAGCCCACAACCGAAGTGCGGGTTGTTGAGCCCCAGCTCGCCCCGCAGGGCGTAGAGCAGCGGCATGTCGGCGGGCACGTCGACCGTGACCGGTTTTCCATCGAGCGTGAAATTGACGGTAGGCATGGG
>CANGFJ010000138.1 GCA_947453065.1 Pseudomonadota bacterium | reverse complement strand
GCGGGCCGCGCGTGCGGCCAGCGTGCCGGCGATCGAATATCCGCCCGAGCTCCCGGTGTCAGCACGGCGGGACGAGATCCGTGCGGCCATCGTGGCCAACCAGGTGGTCATCGTCTGCGGCGAGACCGGCTCGGGCAAGACGACGCAGCTGCCCAAGATCTGCCTGGAGGCCGGCCGCGGCCTCAGCGGCGTCATCGGCCACACGCAGCCACGGCGCATTGCCGCGCGCACGGTGGCCGCGCGCATTGCCGAGGAGCTCAAGCAGACGCTGGGCCAGGCGGTGGGCTACAAGGTGCGCTTCCAGGATCGCAGCCGGCCCGAGGGGCTGATCAAGCTGATGACCGACGGCATCCTGCTGGCCGAGACGCAGAACGATCGCTTCCTGGACCAGTACGACACGCTGATCGTCGACGAGGCGCATGAGCGCAGCCTCAACATCGATTTCCTGCTGGGCTATCTGAGCTGGCTGCTGCCGAAGCGGCCGGACTTCCGGCTGGTGATCACCTCGGCCACCATCGACCCCGAGCGCTTTTCGCGGCACTTCAACAACGCGCCGATCATCAACGTGTCGGGCCGCAGCTATCCGGTGGACGTGCGCTACCGGCCCGTTGAGGTCGAAGAAGACGACGAGACCGATGGCGCCGAGCAGACCGCCATCCTGAACGCCGTGAATGAACTGTGGCGCGACCAGTCGGGCGACATCCTCATTTTTCTGAGCGGCGAGCGCGAGATCCGCGAGACCACCGAGACGCTGCGCAAGCACCACCCGGACCACTGCGAGATCCTGCCGCTGTACTCGCGCCTGTCGCAGACCGAGCAGGAGCGCGTGTTCCGCCCGTCGGGCCGGCGGCGCGTGGTGCTGGCCACCAACGTGGCCGAGACTTCGCTGACGGTGCCCGGCATCCGCGCGGTGATCGACACGGGCCATGCGCGCATCAGCCGCTACAGCCACCGCAGCCGGCTGCAGCGCCTGCCGATCGAGAAGATCTCGCAGGCTTCGGCCAACCAGCGCTCCGGGCGCTGCGGCCGCGTGGGCCCGGGCATCGCCATCCGCCTCTACGACGAAGAGGACTTCACCGCGCGGCCGGAATACACCGACCCGGAGATCCAGCGCACCAACCTGGCAGCGGTGATCCTGCAGATGCATGCGCTGCGCCTGGGCGACATCGCGCGCTTTCCGTTCGTGGAGCCGCCGGACGGGCGCTTCATCCGCGATGGCCAGCGCACGCTGCAGGAACTGGGCGCGCTCCAGGACGACAACAGCATCACGCCGCTGGGGCAGCGGCTCTCGAGCCTGCCGGTGGACCCGCGGCTGGGGCGCATCCTGCTGGCAGGGGCCGAAGAGAACTGCCTGAGCGAAGTGGCCATCATCGTGGCCGCCATGAGCGTGCCGGACCCGCGCGACCGGCCTGCCGACAAGAGCACGCAGGCCGACCAGAAGCACGCGCGCTGGCGTGACGAGCAGTCGGACTTCATCTCGCTGCTGAAGCTGTGGACCGAATTCGAGGACCAGAAACAGCATCTCTCGCGCGCGAAGCTGCGCGGCTACTGCAAGGAGAACTTCCTCTCCTACATCCGCATGACCGAGTGGCACGACATCCACTCGCAGATCATGGACGTGCTCAAGGGCGAGTTGAAGCTCACGCTCAACCCGCAGTCGGCGGCCTACGAGTCGATCCATCGCGCGCTGCTGGCCGGCCTGCTGTCGCAGGTGTGCCAGAAGAAAGAAGGCGAGTACCTGGGCGCGCGCGGCGCGAAGATCTCCATTCACCCGGGCTCGGGCCAGTTCAAGGCCAAGCCAGCGTGGATCGTCTGCGCCGAACAGGTCGAGACGACCAAGGTCTATGCGCGCAACGTGGCACGCGTAGAGCCGCAATGGATCGAGCAGGTGGGTGCACACCTGGTGCGCCACCAGCATTACGAGCCGCACTGGGAGCGGCGCTCGGCGCGCGTGGCGGTGAACGAGCGCACGACGCTGTTCGGCCTGACCCTGCAGGCCGGGCGAAAGATTCCGTATGAGCGCATCGAGCCGCGCGATGCACGCCAGCTGTTCATCCGCCATGCACTGGTGCAGATGGACTACGACAGCAAGGCGCCCTTCTTCCTGCACAACCTAAAACTGCTGGAAGAGGCCGACTACCTGCAGCAAAAGGGTCGGCGCGTGGACCTGCTGGCCGACGAGGCGCGGCTGTATGAATTCTTTGATGCGCGCGTGCCCGAGGACGTGGCCAGTGGCGCGGCCTTCGAGCGCTGGCGCCGGGTGGCCGAAGCCAAGGAGCCCAAGCTGCTGTGGCTGAGCAACGCCGACATCACCGCCACGCCCGATGCCGCGCTGGACAGCGGCGCCTTCCCGGATCACCTGCAGGGCGGGCCGCTGAAGCTCTCGCTGCAGTACCGCTTCGAGCCGGGCAACGAGGACGATGGCGTCACCACCATCGTGCCGCTGCACATGCTCAACCAGCTCACGGCCGACCCGTTCAGCTGGCTGGTGCCCGGCCTGCTCGAAGAGACGGTGACGGCGCTGGTGCGCTCGCTGCCCAAGAACCTGCGCGTGCACTTCGTGCCGGTGCCCGAGCACGTGACCCGTGCGCTGCCGCTGCTGGATGCCAGCAAGGGCTCGCTGCTGACCCAGCTGTCGACGGCCCTGTGTCGCACCGGCGGCGTGCCGGTGCCGGCCAGCGCCTTCCGGCTGGAGCTGCTGCCCACGCACCTGCGCATGAACTTTGCGGTGGTCGATGACAGCAACAAGGTCATCGACCGCTCGCGCGACCTGCGCGAGCTGCAGCAACGGCACGGCACGCAGGCCGGCCGCCAGTTCCAGCAGCTGGCCGGCCAGGCGCTGCTGCAGACCGGCGCGCGCAGCTGGAGCTTCGGCGACCTGCCTGACACGTTTAATGGCGTGCATGACGGCCAGAAGGTGTTCGGCCACCTCGCGCTGCTGGATGAGGGCCCCACCGTGGGCGTGCGCGTGTTTGCCACGGCGGCCGAGGCCGCGGCCAGCCACCCGCGCGGCCTGACACGGCTGGCGCGGCTGACGCTCTCGAAGGACCTCAAGCCGCTGCTCAAGGACATGGCCGTGAACGTGCAGGGTGAACTGGCCTACCGCACGCTGAGCGGCGGCCGCACGCTGCGCGAGGACCTGCTGGACCGCGTGGTGAGCACGGTGTTCTTTGATGACAAGCCAGTGCTGCGGCATGCGGCGGCCTTCGAGCAGCGGCTGGCCCAATGCCGCGGCGGCATCGGCCTGCCGGCGCAGGAGATCTCGCGCTCGGTGCAGCAGACGCTGGAGGCCTACAGCGCGATCCAGGCCAAGCTCAAGGACTGCCGCATCGCCAGCGCGCGCGAGGGCGTAAAGGCACAGCTGGCGCGCCTGCTGCCCGCGGATTGCCTGGCCACGACGCCGTGGTCGCGGCTGCGCGAGTTCCCGCGCTACCTGAAGGCTGCGCTGTATCGCCTGGAAAAGGCCCCGCAGGATCCGGCGCGCGACGCGAAGCTGGCCGCCGAGGTCGAGGCCGTCGAGGCCCGCTACTGGCTGGCCGTGAAGTCAGAAAATGGTGCGCGGCCGCCGGCTGGCGATGCGTTCCGCTGGCTGCTGGAGGAATACCGCGTGTCGCTGTTTGCGCAGCAGCTGAAGACGCCGGTGTCGGTGTCAGCCAAGCGGCTGGCAGAGGCCTGGCAGGAACGCCTGGGCCGGTGATGGAGCGGGATGCGGGAATCGAACCCGCGGCTCATGCTTGGGAAGCATGGGTATTACCACTATACGAATCCCGCCTGCCTACCCATTCTAGCGTGCCTGCGGCTTCCATATCGAGCCCTGCAGCCGCAAACACCAGCGACTGGTACTGCGCCAGCGGCACAGGCGGGCTGAACAGGTAGCCCTGGTAGCGGTGGCAGCCGATGGATTCGAGGATGCCCCGCTGCGCCTCGGTCTCCACGCCTTCGGCAATGACCTCCAGGCCCAGCGTCTCGCCCAGCGTGATGATGGCGGCGGTGATCGCCACGTCCTGCGGCTGGTCCGACAGTTCGCGCACAAAGGCCTGGTCGATTTTCAGCTGATGGATCGGGATGCGCCGCAGGCTGGCCAGGGAGGCCTGGCCAGTACCGAAGTCATCCATCGACAGCAGCACGCCCAGCGCGCGGATCGCGTGCATGCGGGCGATCACCGTCTCCAGCTGCCGGATCACCAGGCTTTCGGTGAGTTCGAGCTTCAGCAGGTCGGGGCTGAAGCGATGGCGCGCCAGCAGGGCCGTGAGGTCCTCGACAAAATCCGGGTGGCTGAACTGCTGCACGCTGACGTTGACCGCCAGCTGCAGGTCGCGCGTGGCCGCGTGGCCCTGCCACACTTCCAGCTGCCGGCAGGCCGACTCGAGCACCCACGCGCCGATCGGCAGGATCAGGCCCGACTCCTCGGCAATCGGGATGAAATCCAGCGGCCGCACCAGCCCGCGTTCCGGGTGCTGCCAGCGCAGCAGCACCTCGGCGCCGGTCACCCGATGCCTGGCATCGACCTGAGGCTGGTAGTAGAGCTGCAGCTGCTGCTCGTGCAGGGCGCGGCGCAGGTCGGCCTCCATCTGCGCGCGCAGGGTCAGCGCCTGCTGCATCTGTTGCTCGAACAGCACCACGCGGTTGCGACCCGTGGCCTTGGCCTGGTACATGGCCGTGTCAGCCCGCTTGAGCAGCTCGCCGGACGAGAGGCCCGCGCCCTGGAACAGGGCGAGTCCGAAACTGGCCGAGGCACGGAATTCGATGTCGCCCAGCGTGAAGATTTCGTCCAGCGAGAGCCGGCACTGCTCGCCGATGGCCCAGGCCAGCTGGCCGGCCATGTCGGGCTCATGGCTCAGGGATTCCATGAGGATGACGAACTCATCGCCACCCATGCGTGCCACCGTGTCGCCCTCGCGCACGCTGCGGCCCAGGCGCTTGGCCATCTCCACCAGCATGCGGTCGCCTTCGGCATGGCCACTGGTGTCGTTGATCAGCTTGAAATTGTCGAGGTCGACAAACAGCAGGGCGCCGAAGTACCGCGTGGTTTCACTGCGCAGGAGCGCCTGCCCGATGCGGTCGCGCAGCGAGTGCCGATTGGGCAGCCCCGTGAGCGAGTCGAAGTAGGCCAGTTCCTGGATGCGCCGCTCGGACCCCTTGCGCCGGGTGATGTCGCGCAGGAAGGCCACCAGCCGGTGGGCATTGATAGCCGTCACGGTGATTTCCAGGTCCACCCAGTGACCGTGATAGTGCCGGTGGCGGGTCTCGAAGCGCTCCTGCCCCTTGGCGACGATGCGGGCGATCTGCTGCTGGATCTGCGCCTGCGTGGCGACGGACTCCAGGTCGGCGATAGACAGGGTCATGAGGCGCGCGCGCTCGTACCCCATCATGCGGCAGTAGGCATCGTTCACGTCGAGGAAGTTGCCCAGGCTATCGAGCACCCAATAGCCGTCGTCGGTGCTGTCAATGGCCTTTTCGGCGTCGAAGGCCCGGCGCTGGATTCTGGCCAGCAGCGGCAGCCCCACCGATGACAGGGCCACGCTGGTGATGACGGCCGTGGCCAACGCCTCCCACAGCTCGGTCTGCAGGGACTCGATCGGCAGCAGCAGCATAGAGAGCATGTCGCAGCCGAAGGCCACCGCGCCCACGGTCAACACGAACACGGCAGCTCTGGACTTCGACTTCAAGGGGCTTTGGGCGCCTGAACGACAAGAAACCAGTCATCGTGGGCTTCCACATCGCTCCCGTCACGGAGATCTGAGTTCATATTGAAGCAATTGCAACGCGTGTTCAGGGTGCGCATGAAATTGTAATTCTTGCGAATTATCATTCGCAAATACAAGGACTTGTGCGTGCTTTACTTATTGCCCTGCGGTGGGCGCAGGGGCCAGAGTAAAGAGCCTGATCCAACAGGATCCGGATCAGCTGGAGCCCGTCCATGTCGCCACACGCCACGCCGGATCGCGCCACCGCATCCGCCCCGCGGGGAGAGCCCCTCAGCGACACCGATCCGCGGCACCGGCAGCTTGTGGAGTCCGTGACCGACAGCGCCATCGTGCTCCTCGACCGACTGGGGCAGGTGCTCAGCTGGAACGAGGGGGCCCGGCGCATCCTGGGTTATTCCGCTGCGGAGGCCCTCGGCGATCACTTCTCGCGCTTCTTCACCCTTGAAGAAACCGCCGCCGGCAAACCCGATGCCGAACTGGAAGTCGCCACCGCCCTGGGCCGGCTGGAGCGAGTGGGCCTGCGCAGCAACAAGGCAGGCACGCCGTTCTGGGCCAACATCACCACCACGGCCCTGCGCGGTCCCGATGGCGAAGTGACCGGGTTCTCGCACGTGCTGCGCGACATCAGCGCTCCGCGCTGGAGCGACGAGGCCCTGCGCTCCTCGGAGCGCAAGTTTGCCGCAGCGTTTCACGGCAGCTCGGACCTGATCACCCTTGCGCGACTGGATACGGGCGAGATCCTGGAGGTGAACCTCGGGTTCGAACGCATGTCCGGCTATTCCCGTAGCGAAGTGGTCGGGCGCACCTCGACGGCACTGGAACTGTGGACGGACCCGGCGCAGCGGACCGCCCTGCTTGCCCGCGTCACCGCGGGCGACACCGTGTTCGACGTTGAGACCACCCTGCGATGCAAGGACGGCAGCCTGCGCACCGTGCTGCTGTGGATCGACGCCGTGGAGCTGGCCGGCGAGCTGTGCATGCTCAGCATCGGGCGCGACATCACCCAGCAGCGGGCGTTGCAGCACGAACACAGCGCGCTGGAGCTGCAGCTGCGCGAATCCCAGAAAATGGAGGCCCTGGGCACGCTGGCCGGCGGCGTGGCGCATGACTTCAACAACGCCCTGGCCGTTATCGCCGGCAATGTGGAGCTGGCCCGCGCCGACCTGAGCGCGTCCCACCCGGCCAACGCCAGCCTGGACGAGATCGGCAAGGCCGCGCGGCGCGCGCGCAATCTGGTGCTGCAGATCCTGGCCTTTGGCAGGCGCCGGCCCCCGGAGCGCAAGGCCATCGGGCTGTGCCCGGTGGTG
>CANGFJ010000137.1 GCA_947453065.1 Pseudomonadota bacterium | reverse complement strand
CGCCTCGTTGGCATTGAGGCTGCGGTCCAGCTCCAGATTGCGGCGCGTGGCCGCATCCAGCGCCAGCCCCGACTCGCGTCGCTGCACGCTCAGCGCGCGCAGGTGGGGCAGGGCGGCCTTCTGGGTGTCGCGGGCGTACTGCAGCAGCGCACCGGCCGCACGGATGGCCAGCACCAGGTCGTCGGCGCCAAAGCCCTTGAGGTCGCGGGTGCCGAACTGCTCGTTGAGCGCGCGCGTGGCACTGTCGAACTCGAAATGCCAGGGCGGGCGGCTGCGGGTGCTGAGGGCGCCGAAGTCATCGCGCTGGTCTTCAGGCAGCAGCAGCTCGGCCGGGCGCAGGCGCTCCAGTTCCGCCGCCAACTGGGTGGCGTCATCGACTTCGGTGACGGTGAAGCGGCCGCTGGCCAGATCCAGCCAGGCCAGGCCGTAGCGGCGACGCGTGCCGCTCGCGTCGGACACCAAGGCAGCCAGCAGGCTCTCGCGGCTGCGGTCCAGCAGCGAGTCCTCGACCAGTGTGCCCGGCGTGATGATGCGCACCACCTGTCGGTCTACCGGACCCTTGGATTTGGCCGGGTCGCCGACCTGCTCGCAGATCGCCACGGACTCGCCCTTGCGCACCAGTCGCGCCAGGTAGTTCTCGGCGCTCACCACCGGCACGCCCGCCATGGCGATAGGCTCGCCGGCCGACTGGCCACGACTGGTCAGCGAAATATCCAGCAGCGCAGCGGCGCGGCGCGCGTCGTCGAAGAACATCTCGTAGAAATCGCCCATGCGATAGAACAGCAGCACGTCGGGGTGCTGGGCCTTGATGCGCAGGTACTGCTGCATCATCGGCGTGTGTTCGGGGAAGTTCGTCACGGTGCAGTCCGGGTCGGGCGGCAGGGCAGGGCGTGGATCATAGCCGGTCGCGGGGGTTGCACCAGCAGGCAGGCACTGCCGCATCGCGATGCGCTCAAAATGGATGCGGTTGCGACAAGGCCGGGCGGCCTCGACCTGTAGGCTTCGCACTGCAAAATTTTTGATGCGGAGTGCATATGCTGGGGCCGTTCTTCCTGACCGCAACGCTGGCCCTGGCAGTGGCGATCAGCCTTTTCCTGTGGCGCCAGCTGCGCCGCAGAGAACAGACGCTGCAGGCGGAGATCCAGCGTCGCGAAGTCACCGAAGCGCAACTGCGGCAGAACGAAGCGCTGTACCGGCGAATAATTGAAACGACCAACGATGTCGTGATCATGATCGATTCCGGCGCCATCGTCCGGTACGTCAGCGGGTCGGTCCGGGAAGTGCTCGGCTATACGCCAGAGGAGCTGGTGGGGCAGTCGATGGCAATCCTGCAGCATCCCGAGCATGCCGCCGGGCACAAGGCGGGTGTGGCGCGCTACGTGCGCAGCGGCGAGCGCAAGCTCAACTGGCGCAGCACCCAGGTGCCAGCCGTCCACCGTGAGGGGCACGATGTGATGGTGGATGTGGCGTTCGGTGAATTCGACTTGGCCGGAGAACGCCATTTCGTGGCCTTCCTGCGCGACATCACGGAACGGTTGCAGGCGGAGCGCACCCAGGAATTGCTGCAGGCGCAGTTGCGCGAGTCCCAGAAGCTGGAGGCCATCGGCACGCTGGCTGGTGGCGTGGCGCACGACTTCAACAACATGCTCGGTGCGATCCTGGGCAACGTGCAGGTCGCAATCGAGGAAGTGGACGCTGGACAGTCCCCGCAGCGCAGCCTGGCAGAGATCCGCAAGGCAGCAGATCGTTCGCGCGGGCTGGTGCGGCAGATCCTGGCCTTCAGCCGTCGCCAGCCCCCCGAGCGCAAGCCCTGCCTGCTGCAGAACGTGGTGGCCGATGCCGCACAGATCCTGCGGGCCACGCTGCCAACCTGGGTCGCCATCGACCTGAAAGCGGCGGCAGACCTGCCTTGCGTCCTGGCCGACGGAATCCAGGTGGAGCAGATCGTGCTCAACCTCGGATCCAATGCGGCCCATGCCATTGGCGATCAGGTCGGCCGGATCTCGCTGCAGATCGAGCCCATCCAGCTCGGCACCGATGAGGCGCGCGTTCAGCCAGCCCTGGCACCCGGCCACTACCTGCGCCTGACCTGCCAGGACAACGGCCGCGGCATGGACGCCCCCACCCTGCAGCGCATCTTCGAGCCCTTCTTCACGACCAAGCCGGTAGGCAGTGGCACCGGCCTGGGCCTGGCAGCCGTGCACGGCATCATGGCGACCCATGAGGGCGGCATTGCCGTGCGCAGCGAGCCGGGGCAGGGCACGACCTTCGAGGTTTTTTTTCCGGTGGCCCCGGCCAGTTTCCAGTCTCCGCCAGAAGAAGCCGCCCCGGTGGATGGCAGCGTGACGGTCATGCTCAAACAGCCGGTCATCGGACAGCACATTCTGTGTGTCGATGACGAAGAGTCCTTGGTGTTCCTGCTCACGCGGTTGCTGGAGCGGCGCGGCTACCGGGTCAGTGGCTATACCGATCCGAAGGCAGCGCTGGGCGCCCTGCAGGCAGACCCAGACGCCTTCGACCTGCTGGTGACTGACTACAATATGCCGGAGCTGTCTGGGCTGGATCTGGCACGGGCCGCCAGCCAGTTGCGCCCGGACCTGCCCATCGTGCTCGCCTCCGGCTACATCACGGAAGAGCTGCGGGTTGCCGCGCCGGCGGCCGGCGTGAAAGACCTCATCTACAAGGAAGACGTGGTCGAGCGGTTCTGCGAGGCGGTGGAGCGCAGCCTGTTGCAGGCCGGCTAATTCAGCGCCGGCTGCGCCACATGCAGGCTGCCGTGCCGGCCCACAGCGCCGCCGCGCCGAGCACCACGACCTCGAATGCGCGCGTAAAGGCAGCCCGCGCAGCCGCGCGCAAGGCGTCACCGGGTTCGGTCGGCCACTGGCCAGCCAGGCGCAGCGCATCGTCCAGCGATTCACTGGCCTGCGGCAGCATGCCGCTGACGTAGACGAACGTCATCAGGCTGCCAAACAGGGCCACGCCCAGTGTGCTGCCCAGCTCGAAGCTCACTTCCTCCAGCGAGGCCGCCATGCCAGAGCGTTCTGGCGGCGCCGACGACATGATTGCCGAGGCCGCCGCGGTGGCTGCGGTGCCGACGCCCGCACCGGTCAGCACCAGCAGCACGGTGAGCAGTGGCGTAAGGCCCGCATCAAATGGCAGGCCGGCCAGGCACAGTGCGGCCACGGCCGACAGCAGTAGCCCACCGGCCCCCACGCGGCTGGCTGCGCGATGGCGCAGCAGTCGCCCGGTGACCAGCCCGGCCAGCAGCGAGCCCAGAGGCGCCGGCAGGATGATCAGTCCCGCGTCCAGCGGCGTGAACCCCAGCACCAACTGCAGGTGCTGGCCCAGCACCAGCTCCAGGCCCACGATGCCGGCAGTGCCCAGGCCAGCGCCTGCGACGGCGGCCGGAAAGCCTGGTAACCGGAACAGGCTGAAGTCGATCAGCGGCTGCACGCGGCCTCTCTGCTGCCACGCGAACAGCAGGAAGAAGGCCACACCCAGGGTCAGCGCAGCACACAGCGTGGCCAGCGACACGGGTCGGTGGGCGCAGGCCTTGATGGCATAGACCAGGCAGAAGAGTCCGGCCATCACCAGCAGCGAGCCTGCCAGGTCCCAGGAGGCCGTGCCGGCCGGAGCGTGCCGCGGCACCTGCCAGAGGGTGAGCGCGAACGCGGCCAGGACCACCGGCAGGTTCACCAGGAACACCGCGCCCCAGCTGAAGTGCGCCAGCACCAAACCACCGATGACCGGCCCCAGTGCCAGCCCGCCCGAGGCGATGCCGGCCCACAGGCCAATGGCCACCGAACGCTCCCGCGCATCCTCGAAGCTGTGGCGGATGATCGCCAGCGTGGCCGGCATCATCGTGGCGCCGCCCAGGCCCAGCATCGCCCGCGCCACGATCAACCAGCCCGCCGACGGCGCAAAGGCCGCGGCCACCGAGGCAGCGCCAAACAGCGCCAGACCCGACAGGAACAGCCGGCGGTGGCCATAACGGTCGCCCAGGGCCCCCAGGCCCGGTAGCAGGCCGGCCACGACCAGCGAATAGATGTTCACGATCCACAGCTTCGATTCGGCATCGGCGTGCAGTTCGCGGGTGAGCACCGGCAGCGCGGTGTAGAGCACGGTCATGTCCACGCAGATCATGAACAGCGCGCTGGCCACGATGGCCAGAGTCAGCCAGCGGCGTGGCGAGGGCAGGGGGGCGGGAGGGGTCATTGAGTCTGCAACGAGGGGGCGGGCATCAAGCTGGCGTTACGCGGTCACGGACAGATATGCTGCAACGATGGAAAACACAATAAGAAAATTCGTTGACGTGCGTGCAGGGGAGGTCAGAGCGCTGCTCTGGTCTTTCGCCTACTTCTTCTGCCTGCTGTCCACTTACTACATGCTGCTCCCGTTGCGGGACGCGATGGGCATCGAGGGCGGCACCCGCGGCCTGTCCTGGCTCTTTACGGCCACCTTTATCGCCACGCTGGTCACGGCACCCTTCCAGGCCGCACTGGCTGCCAAGCTGCCGCGGGCGCGCTTCATTCCGGTCGTGTACCTGTTCCTGGTCGCGAACATGCTTATTTTCTGGTTCCTGCTGCGTACGCATGTCGAGCCTGTCGGCGTCGCCCGTGCCTTCTTTGTCTGGATCACCGTCTTCTCCGTGTTCACGGTATCGGTGTTCTGGTCATTCATGTCAGACATCTACTCTGCCGAGCAGAGCAAGCGCCTGTTCGGCTTTGTGGGGGCCGGCGGCTCGATCGGTTCCATCCTGGGTCCGGTGCTGACCCGCAATCTGGTTGAGCCGATCGGCATTGCCAACCTGCTGCTGGTCGCGGGCGCCTTGCTGGTGGCGGCGGTCTTCTGTGCCAACCGTCTGGAAGGGGCTGCATTGGAAGCGCAGGCGGCAACGCCGGGCTTCGAGGCGGCCAGTGCCGGCAAGCCCAAGAAGGCGGTCGGCGGCGGCATGTTTGACGGCTTCTCGCTGCTGTTCAAGTCGCCCTATCTGGGTGGCATCGGCCTGTGGGTCTTCCTGCTGTCCCTGGCCGGCACGGTGCTGTACTTCACGCAGGCCGAGGTCGTCTCGGCGGCGGCGGCTGACGCCGCGGGTCGCACCAAGATCTTTGCGACCATCGCGCAGTGGGTCGGCATCCTGTCGCTGGCCATCCAGCTGCTGGCCACTGGACGCATCATCTCCAAGATCGGTACGGGGCCGTCCGCTGCACTGTTGCCGCTGGTCTTCGTACTCGGGTTCGTTGCCCTGGCCTTCAATCCGGTGCTGCTGGTGATTGCCGGCTTCCAGGCCCTGCAGCGGGCGACGAACTTCGGCATTGCCAACCTCGCCCGCGAATCGCTGTGGACGGTGGTCAGTCGCGAAGAGAAGTTCAAGGCCAAGAACATCATCGACGGGGCTGTGTTCCGGGCTGCCGATGCCATCAACGCGCAGGTCTACAAGTTGATGGCCGCGCTGATGTCGCTGCCGGCGCTGGCACTGGTCACAGCCGGCATCGCCGGTGGATGGCTGGTGCTGTCGGTGGGTCTGGGCAGGGCGCAGGAAAAGAAAGCGCGGCAGATCGCCGCGGAGGCTGGCGCCGCGCCGTGATACCCGATGACCCGACCCTGATGGCTCTCGCGCTGGCGCTTGGCCAGCAGCTGCGCTCGCAGGGTCGGCGTCTGGTGACGGTCGAGTCCTGCACCGGCGGCTATGTCGCCAAGCTGCTGACCGACGTGGCGGGCAGCTCGCAGTGGTTTGACTGCGGCTATGTCACCTATAGCAACACCGCCAAGCAGCGCGATGTGGGCGTGCACCCACAGACGCTGCTGCGCGAGGGGGCGGTCAGCGATGCGGTGGTGCGCGAGATGGCCGAGGGCGCCATCGCCCGCACGCACGCAGACATCGCCATCAGCCTCAGCGGCGTGGCCGGGCCCGATGGCGGCACGCCGCGCCATCCGGTTGGCAGTGTCTGGTTCGGCAAGGCCCAGCGCGAGGGCGATGCGGTCAGCTGTTTCGTGCAGCACCGGCAGTTTGACGGTGACCGCGATGCGGTGCGCCGGCAGTCGGCGGCGGTGGCGCTGCGTTGGCTGCTGTCGGCCTGACGCCCGCTCCGGCGCTCGGGCGCTATTTCCTTGCGCTGTGCCCGGGCAGCGTCGCCCGCTCGGCTCTGGCTGCCCTGCCGCTGCCGCCGGGCGCCCAGCCGGTGCACCCCGACGACCTGCACCTCACCGTGGCCTTTCTCGGCCCACTCGGTGACCACCAGCCACAGTCGCTGCTGGCCGCCTTGTCGCCGGCCTGTGCGCTGCCGCCACCTCGGGTGACGCTGGATGCCTCGGAAAGCTGGCCGGGTCCGCGCGTGTTCTGTGCCGTGGGCGACTGCCCGGACGTGGCGGCACTGGCTGCGAGGCTGTGGCAACGACTGGGCGTGCTGGGCTGGGTGCCCGAGGCGCGCCCCTACCAGGCGCACGTGACGCTGGCGCGCAAGCTGCCCGCCCCGTTCGGGCCGCGGGTCGCACTGCCCGCACCCATCCGCTGGCAGCCCGGGGCGCTGGTTCTAATGGCCAGCACAGGCCGGACGGGCACTGGGTTGCCGCGCTACCAAACGGTGGCGTCCCTGCCGTGGGGGCCATAAGGGCCGTTTTGCACCCGAAATGCTGTACACATATACAGCAGTCTGTGGAATACTCCGTCCACACCCCCAGTACGCATTCCAGAGGACCTCCACGCATGGAAGACAATCGCAAGAAGGCGCTCAGCGCCGCCCTCGGCCAGATCGAAAAGCAGTTCGGCAAGGGCTCCGTCATGCGCCTGGGCGACGCCAGCGCCCTCTATGACGTCGAGGCGGTCTCCACCGGTTCGCTCGGCCTGGACATCGCGCTGGGCATCGGCGGCCTGCCCAAGGGCCGCGTCGTCGAGATCTACGGCCCCGAGTCCTCGGGCAAGACCACGCTCACCCTGTCGGTCATCGCCGAGGTGCAGCGTGCCGGTGGCACGGCCGCCTTCGTCGACGCCGAGCACGCGCTCGACCCGTCCTACGCCAGCAAGCTGGGCGTCAACATCGACGAGCTGCTGGTCTCGCAGCCCGACACCGGCGAGCAGGCCCTGGAGATCACCGACATGCTGGTGCGCTCCGGCGCCGTCGACATCATCGTCATCGACTCCGTGGCTGCCCTGACCCCCAAGGCCGAAATCGAAGGCGAAATGGGCGATATGCAGATGGGCTCGCACGCGCGGCTCATGTCGCAGGCGCTGCGCAAGCTCACCGGCAACATCAAGCGCTCCAACACCATGGTC
>CANGFJ010000136.1 GCA_947453065.1 Pseudomonadota bacterium | reverse complement strand
TGCGGGTGACCTGAGTTGGTCGCAACCTTTCGGCCAGGACAATCACCTCTCGTTCGGTGGGCATCTCTCGCACGAGCTTGATTTCCTGTCGGTGTCCGGCAACGCCGGACTTAATCATGATTTCAACAGCAAAAATACGACCCTGGCGGCAGGATTCAGCGCCGAGCTGGATTCAGTGAAGCCAGTGGGTGGCATCCCCTTGGCAGGCACGGACTACGCCTTGCTACAGAAGTCGGGAACCAGTCAGTCCAAGCATGTTTTGGGCTGGCAGCTTGGCGTTACCCAGGTTCTGGCCCGCAACTGGATTGTGTCGGCCAATTTCTCGTTTGACCGTTCGGGTGGCTATCTCACAGATCCCTACAAGATCCTCAGTGTGGTGGATGGGGCAGGGGCCGGTACGGGCTACGTCTTCGAGCGCAGGCCGGACTCACGTTCGCGCCAAAGCCTCTTCCTGGACAGCAAGCTAGCCCTGGGTGATTCGATCCTCGATCTCTCCTACCGACATGGCTGGGATGACTGGGGCACCAAGAGCGACACGGTCGAAGGCCGCTATCGGTTCGAGTTTGGGAGCAATGACTGGTATCTGGAACCGCACCTCAGGTGGTACAGGCAGGGTGCCGCGGATTTCTATCACCTGTATCTGGATGGGGGGAGCGCCACGCCTGCCTTTATGTCGGCTGATCCGAGGCTTGCCGCCTTCACTGCCCAGACTGTTGGCCTGAAGGTGGGCATTCCGATGGACGAGGATGAGGAGCTGAGCTTCCGGCTCGAGGGCTATCGCCAGAATGCTGCGGTCCGCAGCAGCCCGCTGACGGGACTTTCGGGTCTGGATCTGAACCCCAGCCTGCAGTCGATCGTCTTTCAGGTGAACTGGCGTTTCAGTTACTGACACCATGGTGCCGATAGCCACCGTTCTGGTTGAGCAACGCGGGGCAGGGCTACACGCTGCCCGGTTTTCGGCCATGGCCAGTCCCTGTGAAGTACTCGTCGACACGCAGGATCCGACGGTTGCGATGCGGTTGGGTGAGCTGGCTGCCGCGGAAGCGTGGCGCATTGAGGCCAAGTACAGCCGGTATCTCCCTGACAGCGTGATCAGTGAGCTCAACCGCAGTGCCGGGCGCAAGGTACGGGTCGACGAGGAGTCCGCGGGCTTGCTGGCCTTTGCTGCCCGCTGTCATGCGCTGTCTGAGGGCGCCTTCGACATCACATCGGGGGTGCTGCGTCGCGTCTGGCGCTTCGATGCAAGCCAGCAGCTGCCCACTACCGCCGCGGTAGAAGCCCTGCGTGGGTTGATCGGCTTCGAGAAGCTGGACTGGGCGCCGCCTGAACTGGCCGTGCCTGCCGGCATGGAAATCGATTTCGGCGGCATCTGCAAAGAGTACGCCGTAGACCGGGTGCTCGGCCTGCTGGTTGCGGAGTGCGATCGCGCCTTGCTAGTGAATTTCGGTGGGGACCTGGCGGCCAACGGGGCGCCGGCCAGTGGACCCTGGAGCGTCGGCGTCGAGCGTCCCGGTGAGCACGGCAAGGCCCGCCTACTGCTGGACTTCACGCAAGGGGGCCTTGCCACCAGCGGGGATACCCATCGTTTCATTGAGCTCGATGGCGTGCGCTATGGCCACATTCTGGACACGCGCACCGGTTTCCCGGTTCAGGGCGCGCCCCGGTCAGTGACGGTAGCTGCCGCCACCTGTGTGGAAGCGGGGTTGATGTCCACGGTCGCAGTGCTTCAGGGGAGTGGGGCGGTGGCGTTCCTGGATTCGCTGGGCGTCCCGTACTGGTGCCTTTGAAACCGGCCGCTATCGACGCGAAAAGGGCAGTTGGGTATCAAGTTTTGCAGACTTTGGCCGTTACCTTGGATAGCTGGAGAAACGACTGCCTCGGGTTACCAGCAGCAGTCACTCGATCAAGGAACACTCATGTCTATCGGTTCAATCTTGCCTGTTGGCAGTTCCCTGCCCCAGCCCGTTTCCAAAGGCCCGGTTCCCGTTAAGCAGGCAACGGCGCCTGCTGTCGTCCAGCCGGTGAAGGTGGATGCGGACGGCGATCACGATGGCACGGTCGGTACGATGATCAACGTGGTGGCCTGAGTCTGGCGCCACAACCTTCGCTCGGGCATCAGAGGTGTCTGGGCGGGGGTTTCGTGGCACGATAGATGCTTCGAAAATATGCCGAGGCATCAATGGCAGCGAGTCCCGCCCCCGGTCAGGCTCGCTACGATCCCGCAGTCTGGAAGGCTCTCATTGCGAAGTATCGCGAGCCGGATGCAGTACGGGCATCGTGGCAACTGGTCAATACGCTGGGGTCCTACGCGGTGCTGTGGGTCGTTTACGACCTGAGCCTTTCGTATTCCTGGTGGCTCGTCCCACCACTGGTGCTGGTGTCGGGCGGTCTGCTGGTGCGCACGTTCATCATCTTTCATGACTGTGGGCACGGATCCTTCTTTGCATCGCGCCGCGCGAACGATTTCTGGGGCAGCCTCTCGGGGCTGCTGACTTTCACGCCTTACTATCATTGGCGTGGCGAGCATGCGATCCACCACGGGACGGCCGGGGATCTGGATCGACGCGGTACAGGTGATGTCTGGACCTTGACCGTCGCCGAATACCTGGCTGCCTCGCGCTGGAAAAAATTCGCCTACCAGCTCGCGAGAAATCCGCTGTTCCTGTTCGGGATAGGTCCGCTGTTTGTGTTCGTCATCTACCAGCGGTTTCCGGGTGCGGAGGCGGACGCCCGTCAGCGCCATTCGGTCTGGTGGATGAATCTCGCGATCCTGGTCATGGCCGTGTCGCTGTCAGCCTGGATCGGAGTGGGTCCTTACCTCGTGTTCCAGTTTGGCTCCCTGGCCGTGGCAGCGTCAGCCGGCGTCTGGTTGTTTTACGTGCAGCATCAGTTCGAAGATGCGTACTGGGAGCGCGGCGAAGACTGGGACTATGCGGTGGCGGCTTTGCAGGGAAGTTCGTATTTCAAACTGCCCCGGATCCTGCAGTGGTTCTCCGGCAACATCGGTTTTCATCATATCCACCATTTGAGTCCCCGCATCCCGAACTACAACCTCGAGCGCTGTCATCGGTCGGATCCGCTGTTTCGGGATATCAAGCCAATTACGCTGCGTGGCGCCCTCAAGACAATGGGGCTCAGGCTGTGGGATGAATCATCGAAAAAGCTGGTGAGCTTCCGCCATCTGAGGCACCAGCGGAATGGACGGCACCGGTAGTTGTGTGTCGAACTGAGACATCGACCCCATCGTTAGTATTTAACATAATATACATTATGCGAAGTAGGGTCAGGGTGTCTGGCGCCGCCCTCAGGGTGCCACACAGCTGAAGTTCGCCGCCTCATCGATGCTGCCTGCGCCCGAATAGCGCGCGACCTGTGGATACGGACACAGCGGCCGCGTGCGTACGATCTTGTTGGCGACCACATGGGCTGCGGCAATCGAATCGGGCGCCTTGTGCTGTTCGACCCAGTTGATGAGTGCGGTCATCGGGTCGAACTGATCGGTGCCGTTGCCGCCGGCGCAATGGGTCATGCCGGGCACCATGAACAAGCGGGCGAAGTCTGTCGTCTTCGGACCGTAGCGTTTGGCGACCTGTTCGTAATAGTGCACGCCCATCAACGGCTGCAGGATCTGGTCGGCCCAGCCATAGGTCATGAGCACCTTCCCGCCTCGGCTGCGGAACTTCGTCAGGTCCGTGCTTTTGGCGTTCGCCTTGCTGCCCCAGGCATCCAGCAGGCCTGCGTCGTGGTCAAAGTCGAAGGTCTGGTAGTCATAGTCGGGCTTGGGCGGCGTGTGCACGAGGTAGCGCATCGTGTTTTCGGCCAGGTTGAAGTCCGCCGGTTTGGCGTCAGGCCTGCCGGCGACCATGACGTTAAGCCATGCGCCTTCGCTGCCTGGTAGGTAGCCGGGGAACAGCGGCTTGCCCTTGGCCTTGGGGCCTTCATAGACCTTCATGACGGCATCGGCCTGCGCGGAGGTCAGGCAGTCGGCGGTATCACTGCCTGCCGGGCAGGAAGGCACGTCCTGGTGTGCGTTGAAGTCACAGCGGCGCGGGTCGTCGATGAGCCCGTCCTTGAGGCCATCGATGGCATCGCACTTTGCCAAGACTTTTTCGGCGAGCAGTGCCAACTTTGACGCGGTCAGCGACGCGGCGCTCAGCGCCTTCTGGTTCCACATCGCACCGATCGTGAAACCCGTCTGGTCTACCCACGGCGCATTGACCACCATGCCGTCGAAATCCTCCGGGTAGCGCTGTGCTTCGATCAGTCCCTGGCGGCCGCCGTTGGAGCAGGAGTTCCAGTAGGCGTAGGCAACGGGCCTGGCGTAGTACTGTGCAGTGAGGTCTTTGGCGGTCGCCGCAGTCAGGTGCACGGCCCGGTAGGCATAGTCGATGGCCTTCTGGGGATTGCTCAGGACGAAACTTGCGCCGGGTTCCTTGCGCGCGTCATGGCCGGTGTTGGTCTGTGCGAACGCAAACCCCAGTTGTAGCGCACCGTTGCGCTGCGCGACACGGCCTGGGTCGTCCAGCGAATCGCCGGCATGGCCGCCATTGCCAATCATGTAGAAGCGGCCGTTCCACTGGGCCGGCAGGCTGACTTCAAACGCAATCTCGGGGGCCAGCGTTCCCGTGACGTGGCAGTACGCGGGGGTGGTGGCGGCTGCGGCAACCGCTGTGGCGTGCAATTCGAGGAGGTCTTTCGTCCGGTAGCCGGCGATGCCTTCACAGGGTTTGCCAGGCAGATGCTGCGCGCTGTCGTAGTGAACTGCCGACTGCTTGACGTCGGCGAAGGCCTGCGCCTGCGCGGTGGTTACGCCCGCGATGGCCACGACGGCGGCGATCGCCACGATGGGTTCGACACGCATGCTTCAGTCCCCTGCTGGCTCCGTGATTGATTCACGGTATGCCGGGAAGGTTAGGCGAAGTCGAGCATCGGATCCATCAACGGCGCGGGCATGTAGGCCCTGCCCTGCAGCACATGCTCATAGAGCCCCAGCGCGGGCTCGGCTTCCTGGCCGATGAAGCGGATGTAATCCAGCGTGGCGCGCCCATGGCCGGCGACGAAATCCTCATCGCTCTGGAGCTGTTCGCTATGGCGGAGGATCTGCGAGGCGACCCGCCGGTCACCGAATTGACGTTCCAGGCTGGAAACCAGTCCAATCAGGCGATCCTGCTCGTCCGAGCCACGATCCAGATCCAGCGCGGCAGCGTGTACACCATAGAAATACCCCAGTGCCCAGGCGTCTTCCAGAACCGTAGCGCGTGCAACGCCTGCGATTTCCAGTTGGCTGGCCACCAAGTCAGTGGCGATACGGGCGATTTGTAGTGCGCGGTAGGTTCCGGACATGACGCTCTCCTTGCTAGCAACGGGGTGAGAAAAGAGTAGGCGTTGGCCGTGCCGATGGCATTCGCGCTATTACCTACGGCGAATCCCTTACAGACACAGCTGCATTTCGACACGGGAGTTGTGCGGGCGTAGATTGGACCGATGGAATCGAATGTCAGCATGAGCTTTGAAGGGCTGTTCACCGCCATTGGGCTGGGCCTCCTGATCGGCGTCGTGCGCGAGCGCCTGCATGCGGAGGACGGCGCCACGATTGCGGGCATCCGCACGCACGCGCTGGTGGCCGTCGTCACTGCCGTGGCCACTGCGCTGGGGAGTGCGGTGCTCCTGGTGGCCCTGGCGCTGGTGGGTGGATTGGCCCTGACCTCGCATCTGAAGACAGTCGCCAGAGATCCAGGCCTGACGGGTGAGGTGGCGCTGATGGCCACGGCGCTGCTGTCGGCATTGGCCCAGCGCGATACGATCACGGCGGCGGGCCTGGGGGTGCTGGTGGCCGCGCTGCTGTTTGCCAAGCGGCCGCTGCACCATCTGGCGCGTGAGGTCATCAGCGAACATGAGGTGCAGGATGCCTTGCTACTGGCCGGTGCCGCGCTCGTGGTGCTGCCCTTGTTGCCGACGACGCCGGTGGATCCCTGGGGCGTCCTGATTCCCGCACGGCTCTGGCGCGTGGTGGTGCTGGTGATGGGCGTGGGCATGCTCGGGCACGTGTGCCTGCGGGCGGTGGGAACGCGTTGGGGGTATGCGGTGGCTGGCTTCTTTTCGGGCTTTGCCTCGTCCACGGCGGCGGTCGCGGAGTTTGGCCGGCGCGCACGCAGTCAGCCAGAAGAGTTGGCCCAGTCGGTTGGGGCTGCCTTGCTGGCCAATCTCGCATCCTTGCTGCTCTTCGCCGCGGTAGTGGGTGCCACCTCCCCGGCCTTGCTGCAGACCTTTGCCTGGCCATTGCTGGCGAGCGGACTGGTACTGGCGATGGGTGGCTCCCTGGGTCTGGTGTCTCGGCCCGCCAGCAGCGGATTGGCCATCGAGCCCTCTGCCCGTGCGTTTCGTCTCAGTCACGCGGTGCTGCTGGCAGGGCTGATTGCCGTGGTGTTGCTGCTGTCGGCCTGGCTGCGGCTGGCCTATGGCGAAACGGGTGCCTTGAGTGCCGCCATGCTGGTGGCGATGGCCGAAATCCAGTCTGCTGCGGCGAGCCTGGCGCAGCTCTTTGCCACGGGCAACCTGTCGCTGGTGCACGCCCGGCTGGGGCTGGCCGGCCTGTTGGCAGCCAGCGCTGTGGCCAAGGTCGCTGTTGCCTGGGCCAGTGGCGGGCAGGCGTATGGGCTGCGCGTGGGCGGCGGGCTGTGCGGCATGGCGGCAGCTGCGGGTGTTGCCGCGGTGTTTATTCCCGCCTAGGTCATGACCAGCATGCCCAGTACGGTCGTGCCCATGACGACCGTGCTGAGCCAGCCGAGCCAGCGCAGGCGCCCGTTCACGGTGTGTGTGCCCATGATGTCTTTGCGGCCGGCCAGCAACATCATCACGACCATGATGGGCACGGCGATTACCCCGTTGAGCACCGCGGACCAGAACAACTCGGTCACGGCGTCAGAGGGGGTGAGCGATAGGGCCACGCCGCCCAGGGTCGCCAGCGCGATGATGGAATAAAACCCCCTGCCCTCGCCCTGATCGAGGCGCGCGCTCAGGCTGCCCTCAAAGCCCATGGCCTCTGCGGCGGCATACGCGGCGGAACCCGCCAACACCGGTACCGCCAGCAGGCCGGTGCCAATGATGCCCAGGCTGAACAGCACGAACGTGAAATCGCCGGCCAGGGGGCGCAGCGCTTCGGCCGCTTCGGCGGAGGTGGTGATCTCGTGTAGTCCCGACTTGTGCAGGGTGACGGCGGTGCACAGGATGATGAAGAACGCGATCAGGTTGGACAGACCCATGCCGATGATCGTGTCCCACTGTATCCGGCGTA